>NZ_JACHJU010000006.1:0-300000 GCF_014203795.1 Streptosporangium album
ACCCACGCCCTTGGGCGCCCCGGTGGAGCCGGAGGTATAGAGCAGGTACGCCAGATCCCCGGCCCGCACCTCCGGCAGCTCCGCCTGTTCGCCGTGGACGGCCACCAGATGGTCCAGGTCCAGGGCGGACAGGCCCGGAACGGCCACACCGCCCCGGGTAAGCACCACGCGCACCCCGGCGTCCTCGGCCAGCCAGCGCAGCCGCTCGACCGGGTGCTCCGGATCCAGCGGCAGATACGCCGCACCGGCCCGCCACACCGCCAGCAGGACCGCCGGCATCAGGTGGTCCCGCGGCAGGCAGACCCCGACCACCTCGCCCGGCGCCACCCCGTGTTTCAGCAGCGCCGCCGCCACTCGGCCGGACCAGTCGTGCAGTTCGGCGTAGCTGAGCGAGGTGCCGTCCGGGCCGACCACGGCCGTCCCGTCGGTGCGGGCCGCCAGCGCCTCCGGCACCGTCTGGAGAACCTCCGGCAGCTCCGGCCCGGCCGCGGCGGTCAGCAGAGCGGCGCGTTCGCCCGGGGTGACCAGCTCGAACGCCGACAGCGGCCGGTCCGGGTCGGCCAGCGCGCACTGCAGCAGCCACATCAGCCGGTCCAGGTACGCCTCGGCCCGCGGCGGATCGAGGTGGGCGTCGCCGTACTCCAACTGCAGCTCGGTGCCGGCCGCGGTCCGGTTGACGAGCACGCTGAGCTCGTGGACCGCGGCGCCCGAGCCCAGGTCGGTGAGCAGCTCCAGGTTGCCCAGGCGCACCGGCACCTCGGCGTGCTGCATGGCCAGCAGCACCGGGGCGCGGGGTAGGTCGGCCTGCGGGATCTCCTGGTGGATCAGTGCCCGCGTGGTCGCGGCGGCGGCCTGCCGGACCAGGTCCCGGAAGGTCAGCGTGCCGGTCGGCCGCAGCCGCGCCGGCACCGTGTCCACCAGCGGGCCGATGACCTCGGTCAGCTCCGGCCGGGCCCGCCGTGCCGCGACCACCCCGACCAGCGTGTCGGGCTCGCCGCTTGCCAGGGCCAGACCGGCCAGGTACACCCCGAACGGGGTGGCACCGCAGTCCCGGGCCAGCGCGGCCACGCCCGTCACGAACTCCTCGGGCAGCGGCCGGATCACCCTGCCCGACGTCAGGTCCGCGGGCGCGGGGTCCGCCGCCGGCGCGCCGGCCAGCTCGGCTTGCCAGAACTCCCGCAGCCGCGCCAGATCCGTCTGTTCCCGCTGCTGCACGGCCACATCGCCGACCTGGACCGCCGGCCCGGGAACCGGCTCGCCGGCCAGCTCGGCGGCCAGCTCGCCCATCAGCACCCCGACCGAGCCACCGTCGAAGGCGATGTGGTCCACCACGACCACCAGCTCGGCCTCCGCATCGCCGAGCCGGCAGAGGCTGGCCCGCAGCAGTGGCACCTCGCTCGTCACGTCGAACACGTGTGCCGCCGCGGTCCTGGCCACCTTCTCCGGGTCCTCTCCCACGGCGTGCTCGACCAGGGGCACGGCGGCCGGCGGGTGCACCATGGCGTACGGCACGCCGTCCTCGTCGACGGCTACGGTGCTGCGCAGCACCTCATGCCGGCGCACGACCTCATTCAGGGCCAAGCTCAACGGCGCGGTCTCGGGCAGGTCGCGCACGCGCAACCGGATTCCCAGCGTGGTGACCGGGCTGTCGGGGTGGAGCCGGCTCAGGGTCCAGAACTCGCGCTGCATGCCGGTGAGCGGATGCCGGGTCCGGCCGCCCTGCCGTACCAACTCGGGCCCGGCCTGGCGTAACCGGGTGGCCAGGCCCGCCGCGGTGGGGGCGGTCAGGAAAGCCGCCAGCGGCACGGTGTGCCCCAGTCTGCGGGACAGCTCGGTGACCACCCTGGCCGCGGCCAGGGAGTGCCCGCCCAGGTCGGTGAATTGATCGTGTACGCCGACCTGCGGCAGGCCAAGAACGTCGGCGATCACCTCGGCCACCAGGCGTTCGTCGTCGGTGCGGGGCGCGACCAGTGCCGCACCGGTCGACCGGAAGGCGCCAAGCCTGGGCAGGGCCGCACGGTCCACCTTGCCGTTGGGGCCGAGCGGAAGCTCCTCGGCCACGCCGATCCGGGTCGGCACCAGGTGATCGGGTATGCGGGCGCGCAGCCAGTCCC
Organism: Streptosporangium album; assembly: GCF_014203795.1. NCBI lineage: Bacteria > Bacillati > Actinomycetota > Actinomycetes > Streptosporangiales > Streptosporangiaceae > Streptosporangium > Streptosporangium album. The sequence goes on from NZ_JACHJU010000006.1 coordinate 2,115, forward strand.
GCAGCTCCTGCTCGCTCACCCCGGAGGCCGCCACATGGCCGACCAGATAGGCGATCCCGTCGTCGTCGGTCGCGGACAGCACGGTGGCGCGGCGTACCGCGGGATGGCGGGTCAGCGTGGCCTCCACCTCGCCCAGCTCCACCCGGTAACCGCGGATCTTGATTTGGTCGTCGGCCCGGCCGGCGAAGCGCAGCTCGCCGTCCACCCGGCGGACCAGGTCTCCGCTGCGGTAGACCCTGCTGCCGTCCGGTCCGGTGCGGAACGCGGGCGAGTCGCGCCCCAGGTAGCCGCGGGTCACCACCGGCCCGCCGATCCACAACTCGCCCAGTTCTCCGTCCGGGACGGGGTTTCCCGCCGCATCGCGCACCGAGAACGTCGCACCGGCGATCGGTTCACCCAGGGGCGGCTCACCCTCGTGGTCCCGGCCCACCTCGGCGATGGCGCAGGTGGTGGTGCACTCGGTCGGGCCGTACAGATTCAGCACCCGGCGCACTGCGGGGTTGGCGTAGATCCGCCGCACCAGGGCGCCGGTCAGCGGCTCGCCGCCGGAGAACACCGCGCGCACCCCGCTCGGGAGCGGCTCACGCAGCAACACCGCCAGCGCGGAGGGAACCCCGTAGACCATGGTCACCTCCTCGCGGGCGGGCAGGTCCGGCAGCGCCAGCAGGTTGTCGGCCAGGATCACCGTCCCGCCGGCGACCAGTGGCAGGAAGAGCTGGCTGATCGACGGGTCGAAACAGACCGAGGCGGTGGCCAGCATGCCGCTCAGTTCCTCGGCGGTGTACGCCGACGCCTCCCAGCGCAGCAGGTTCAGGGTGTTGCGGTGCTCCACCACCACGCCCTTAGGCGTTCCGGTGGAGCCGGAGGTGTAGATGACGTACGCCGCATCGCTCGGATCCCCGGCCACATGGGGCGCCCCGTCGCCCGGCACCACGTCGTCGACGAGGACGGGCTCGGCCCCGGTGAGGGTGGCGGTCCGGCGCAGCGCGGCCGAGGTGAGCACCGCGGTCACGGCGGCGTCCTCGGCCATGAACCGTAACCGCTCGGCCGGGTAGGCGGGGTCCAGCGGCACGTAGGCCGCTCCCGCCTTCCACACCCCCACCAACGCGGGAATCAGCCACTCGTCGCGACCCAGGCAGACTCCGACCAGTTGGCCGCGTCCAATGCCCCGTTCGGCCAGGGTGCGTGCGATGTCGCCTGCTCTGCGGTCCAACTCGGCGTAGCTGAGTCGGCTGGTGCCCGCCACGACGGCGGTGCGTTCCGGGGTACGCCGGCTCTGGACCTCTATCGCTTCGTGGACGCGACCTGGTGCGTCGAACGTCTCGGTCACCGTTGACCGTCCGTGCTCGCCATCAGCGTTTCTGCCTTAAGTGCTTGCGTGTACAGGGGAATTTTTATTTACATATGACTTCTTTGCCGGACTTGCCGGGCCGACCTTATGGAGTGATTCGGTCGACCGTCAGGACCTTGATCAAATTGTTAGCCCGTTCTGCCCTATTCCCCCGATCTGCCCTATTTCTAGGGCGGTTTGGTCGGATCGTGGGCGCAGAAGAGGGTGATCTCCTCGGTGCCATGCCGCAACTGCCCCTGGCTGCGGCACCGTGCCACACGCCGCGGTCACATCGAGATATTGGTCCGCCCGGCTCGAAAATCGGTGAGTCGGTGGGCAGGCGGCAGCGAACCTCGACCGGATCGGCCGCCGGATCACCGGCGCCGAGTTGACCAAAGTCGATCACGCCGGAGAGCGCCCCGTCCGAGACGACGACGTTCGCCGGATGAAGGTCACCGTGCAGCCATACCGGCGGGCCCTCCCCGTCGGGAGCCGACACGGCGTCGTCCCAGATCTCTCGGATGCCGGCGGGAACGCCGCTGGAGGCAATGGCGTGGACTTTCTTGTCGAACTCGTGTGTGAGCGTTGCGAGGGGAACGCCGCGCATCGGAGTGGCCGGAGCTTCATGAACGGAGACACCCTCCGCTGCTCACGCCACCTGGTGCTGCTCGGCCAGTTCGGTCAGCTTCACGGTATACAGGCCGCCGCGCTCGGCCTTCACATCGGTCACCTTGAGCTGCGTGCCGGGGGCGAGGATGAACTCCTCCTCGCCGGTGAACGAGGAGAAACTGCGGATGCCCACGGCCCGCACGGGGAGCACCTCGAAGAGCGTCCGCTTGCCGCGGCGGCCGAGGAACGCCTGGGCCACGTCGAGCTTCGACGTGCACGAGGACACGCCCCACCACGTCACGGTTCGGCCGAGAGGATACTGCGCTCGCAGGTCCAGCGATACCCCGCGCCACAGCGGCTCCTTGCGGGCCGGCAGACGCGACACGGCCGAGAACAAGAGTCGCAGGTACGGGACGATCCGGGTGCGGTCCGGGTTGCGCAGGGTGGCGTTGATCTGCCGGTAGAACGCCGACTCACAGGTGTAGAGGTAGAGGGCCGCGATCTCGTCGGCGGACAGGCCGCCGGCCGCGTCGCCCGCCTGCTTCTCGCCGAACTGGTACGACTGCTCCATGTGCCAGTCGAGACCCGACAGCAGCTTGGCCACCGGGGCGCCGGCCTCGCGGAAGTCCATGAGCGGGGTGTCGAACACGCCGATGATCGCCGGAAGTTCCAGCCCCTCGTCCTTGACGCTGGCGAGCCGTTCGAGGTAGAGCTTGTGCAACTCCATCGTGGAGGCGATGAACGCCCCCATGCGGTCGGCCGTGTCCGCGTCCGCCCCGCCGGCTTGCGCCGCGAGCTTGTTCCACCCCTTGCCGGGCAGCCAGTCGATCTCGTCGACCCCAAGCGCCTCGAGTGCCGTGTTCACGGCGGCGAAGTGGTTCCCGTCGCAGAAGATGTCGCCCTGTGCCACTTGTGCGGCGGGTGGGGCTTGATCGCCTGGAAGGTCAGTTCCCGGACGGGCACGACCATCGGGCTGCGGCCCAGGCCGATGAACGTGGCCGCGGCCGACTGCGCCTCGATGACCGGCTTCAAGAGCGGCAGCCACGGCTCGCCGCCGCTCTTGAAGAGTTCGGCGAGGGCCAGCGGGTCATTCGGGTCGGGCGGGGTGGAGGCGTTGACGTCGCTCATCGTGAGCTCCCGGATCGGCGAGCCGTACCGGTGACGGCACGGGTGATTGAGGTGGGGGAATCGTGCCGTGCGAAGACCCCGGATGCGATGTCGGAGAACCGGAAAGCCCACCCGTTGGAGTGGGTGGGCTTTCCGGTCGTGAGCGTCAGTTCACTGTAGGGCCTGGTCCGCGGAAGGCTCAGGGCAGGGCAAGCCGGAGTCGGTGCGTTCGCAAGCGCGGAGATCGTTCCCAAGTCTCCAACCAAGATCTCGTTCGCCCGCGTGGCGCGGTATCTTCGTGGGCGTTGGAAACACTCCCTTCCCGCGCCCGGAGTGAGCCATGACCGTCAAGCACGTGAAGCCGCTGCTCAAGGTGGTGCTGGTGGACATCAACGCGAAGGTGGTGCAGTCGTGGCGGGCGGCGTTCGCCGACACTCCCGAGGTCGAGATCCACAAGGGGTCAATCCTCGCCCGGCACGTCGATGCCTGGGTCAGCCCGACCAACTCCCGCGGGCGGATGGACGGCGGGGTCGATGCGGTCATCAAGCGGCACCTCGGGGCGGGGATCCAGCTGCGCGTCCAGCGGGCGATCCGTGATCAGTTCGAAGGGTCGCTGCCGGTGGGAAGTGCCGTGTGCGTACCGTCCGGGGCGACCAACCCGAAGTTCCTGATCTCGACGCCGACGATGGTGCAGTCGGTGCAGAACGTGAGTGAGACGCTGAACGTGGCTCTGGCGTGCGCCGCCGCGTTCCAGGCCATCCACATGCAGAACGAGAAGGAGCCGGGCAGCATCGAGTCGGTGGCGCTGGTCGGCATGGGCATGGCGACGGGCCGGGTGCCGCCGCGGGTGTGCGCCAACTTGATGTGGACCGGCTACACCCTGTTCAACGACTACTACTTCCAGGACTACGACGACCTGCAGAAGACGATCCGCGAGCAACTCGACGACATCGAGAGCCGCCCTGAAGAGGAGCGGGTGCGGATCAAGCCGCCCGCCGGCCAGTCCCGTGGTTGACGAAGTGAGCGCGACCCGATCGAGCGGCTTCCCGTGTTCCGGTTCAATCGAAGCTGCTCGCTTGGGGCTCGGCTGCCGTGTCCCGGCCTGGGCGGCTGGGTCCGCGTGAGCCCGGCCTCCAGGCGACTGGGCAGGGTGTTAGGTGCGATTGGCCGAGAAGATCGGCGATGCGGGCGGGCACGCCGATACCGCGGCCTTCATCTACGCGCGCAAAGCCCTCACCCACTTCGCCGACAACAGCAGACACGACGATCCTTGGGCCGCTGAGCTCTACCGGCGCGCCCGTGACCGCGGCAAACGCCATGCTCGACACGGCGCGACTACCGCCTAACGGGGTCGACAGCGGCAGGGTTCAGCGTGATCTGGCGTGGGACCCCGGGCGTTCGCGCCCGGGAGGAAACGACAGCGCGGGAGGGCCGCCAAGGCCCGAGCGGTGTGGTGACCGGTAGGCCGTCGAGCGGCTCAGCCCGGACGTTTCTGGTTTTCGATGTACTCCTTGATGATCGATAGGGGTGCGCCGCCGCAGGAGGCGGCGAAGTACGACGGCGACCAGAAATGCCCGCCCCACAGATACTTACGGATATGTGCCGGATACTCCTTGCTGAGTAGCCGGGCAGACACGCCCTTGAGGCTGTTTACCAGCGTCGAGAGGGCGACTTTGGGTGGGTGGTGCACGAGCAGGTGCACGTGATCTTCCTCGCCGTTGAACTCGACCAGCTCCGCCCCGAAACTGTCGCACACCTCGATCATGATGTCTTCGCAGCGACGCAGAATCTCGTCGGTGAACACACCTCGCCGATACTTTGGGGTGAAGACCAAGTGGGCGTGCAGGTTGTGGACCACGGCACGGCCTCGGCGGATGTCGGGATTCGGTCCCCATCTCGGTGACATGGACCTAATGCTAGAGTGTTCGATATGAAGCTGGTGGTGCGGGTCAAGCTCCTGCCGACGCCTGAGCAGGCGGCGGCGCTGGAGGCGACTCTACGCGCGGTCAACGACGCGGCCACCTGGGTCTCGACGCTCGCCCACGACCAGCGGGTATTCCGCGATTACGACCTGCGCAAGCACGCCTACGGGCAGATCAAGGACAGGTACGGGCTGGCGGCTCAGGCCGCGCAGCATGTCATCAAGAAGGTCACCGACGCCTACGCCACGCTGCACGCCAATCTCCGCAACGGCAATGTGGGCAAGCCCGGCTCCGCGCGGCGCGAGCGGGTCCAGGCCAAGCCGATCGTCTTTCGCCCCAGCGCGGCCCAGCCGTTCGACGACCGCTGTCTGTCCTGGCAGATGGACGCGCGGACGGTGTCGATCTGGACCACCTGGGGGCGAATGAAGAGCGTGGCGTTCACCGCCTCGGCCGATCAGCTCAAGACGTTGGCCGCCTACCGCAAGGGCGAATCGGACCTCGTATACCGCGATGGCATGTGGTTCCTCATCGCTACCTGCGACCTGCCGGATGTGCCGGTCACCGACCCGGACGGGTTCCTCGGCGTGGATCTGGGCATCGCCGACATCGCCACCACCGACGACGGCACTCATCACTCGGGTAAAGGGCTGAACGCGGTCCGCCACCGCGACCGGGAACTGCGTCGCCGATTGCAGCGTAAGAACACCAAATCCGCGAAACGGCTGCTGAAGAAACGCCGCCGCAAAGAAGCGCGTTTCGCCGCCGACACCAACCACACCATTGCCAAACGCATCGTGACCGAGGCGACACGCACCGGGCAAGGTATCGCCCTGGAAGATCTCCAGGGCATCCGCGACCGGGTACGGCTCCGTAAGCCCCAGCGGGTCACGCTGCATTCGTGGAGCTTCCACCGGCTCGGCCGGTTCATCGCCTACAAGGCGGCCCGTGCCGGTGTCGCTCTGGTCTACGTGGACCCGGCCTACACCTCGCAAGGCTGCTCGGCCTGCGGGCACGTGGACAAGAAGAACCGGCCCGACCAGGAAACCTTTCTCTGTACGTCGTGCGGCTTCGCTGAGCACGCCGACGTCAACGCAGCTCGTAACATCGCCGCACGCGGTGTCACAAGCTGGGCAGTGAGTCACGCTGCCTGACGCGGACCAAACCGTCGAAGCCACCGACGGCGAGGAGCTGCAAGCTCAGTCCTTCAGGGCTGAGAAACTGACTGATCCACTGAACCACCGCCCCCGCTACGGAAGGGTTATATCGATAGCGCTGCGCGTCGCGAGCCGCACCCAGTCGGCGAATCGCCGGCCGTACTCATCCATGGCCGGCCAGGTGATGTCGTCGGCGTGGTCAGGCGGTGTGAGCCCGAAGTTCTGGTTCAGCCACGTGAGGTACTCCTGGCGCCCTGGGCGGCGGTCCTCCGGGTCCTCCGGCTCGCAGGCGAGTAACCGGAACAACTCTCGAAGGCCACGTGCGTCGACACTGAGATCGCCCTCGTCGCCGAACAGGATGACGGGCAGGGTGGCGAGGTCAGCGCGGTCGTCGCACCGCCACAGCGCGTAGTACGAACCGGAGCTGGTGGCGTAGGCGAATTGACCTGCTCCCTGCCCTGAAGGACTCTGTTGGCCGATTGACATCAGGCTGCCAGGCCGAGATCGCAGGCGAGTCGGGTCAGGTGCGAGATGCGGGTACGGCCGCGTGTGGTGCCGGTCCACCAGGCATCCAGGCGGATGAGGTTGATCGCGGTGGCGGTGAAGACGTGCCCAAGTGCGGTCTTGGGCAGGCCGTGGTAACGAGTCCGACGGATCTGGGTGGCCCGGACAGCTTGGGAGATCGTTCCTTCCACCCCTGCCCGGACGGCATAGCGGTCCTTCCATTCCTGGGTCTGCTGGTCGTATCGGCGCTGCTCCAGCACCTGTTGCAGAGGCTGGGGTAACAGGGTCAGGGTGCGGCCGTACTTGCCGTGGGCAGCGCGTGTGCATGCCTGGCGTACCGGGCATGGACCGCAGTCGTCGTTGGAAAAACGGATCTGGGTGATCGGGGTTCCGTTGGATTTGCGCTGATCAGACCAGGAGACACTGACCGCGCCACGCGGGCAGGTGACCCGATGACGGTCCCAATCGATGGCGAAGTCCCCCTGCGTCAGCCCGGCCTGGGCCTGCCCCGGTTCGGTGGTGTCGATGCCGACCGGCCCGAGCAGGTCGATCCCGTAGGCGCTGTGGGCCGAAACGATGAGCGCGGCACTGGTGTATCCGGCATCGACCGCGTGTTCGCCGGGTCGTGGCCCGCGTCGCTCCAGTGCGGCATGGACCGGTGCGGTCAGCTCGATATCGCCGGTGCAGGCGTTGGTCGTGGCCACGTTGGTGATCAGATGTGGGGCGTCCTCGTCACAGGTCTCGCTCAGGTGGACCTTGTAGCCGCACCAGCCCGAGCCGCGTTTGACGCCGTAATGCGCCTGTGGATCGTAGGGCGAGGCCAGGCGGGTTCTGCCCGGCGGGAGATCTTTCGCCTCCCGCCGGCGCACCCCCTTCTCGTCGCGGTGATACTGCTGCACCCAGGCCACGCGCAGCACTTGAACCGCCGGGATCTGCCGCAACCAGGCCGGGGCGCCGGGCGCATAGACCGCCTCCAGCAGGGCGAACCCATCGGTTTCGACCCTTAGAGCCCACCGGGTCCGGGCATCTTCCCCCTTGGGGAACCGATAGGCGTCCACCCGCGCCCCATGCCGTTCGATCCACTCGGCCGAGACCACCTCGGCCAGCCAGCCAGCCGGGCGCCGCGGCGGCCAACGCCTCCAGCGCACAACGCAGCGTCTCGCCGACGAACTCCATCCGGTTCAGCGTCCGCACGGCCGCCAGCACATGGGTGGAATCGGTGCGCTGACGGCCACCGGCGCGCAACAACCCCAGTTGCGAACACCGCTCCAGCAGCGTATCCAGCACCTTCTGCTCGATCCCGCGCGCGATGATGCGGTCGCGAAACTCACTCAGCACCGAGAAGTCGAATCCCGGATCTGTCAGCTCCAGGGCCAAGCCGTACTTCCAGTCGATCCGCCCGCGCACCGCGTCGGCGGCTTGCCGATCGCTCAGCCCTTCGGCGAACTGCAGTACCGACACCGGCGCCGGTATCCCGGGAGACAGCCCAGGTCCGCCCCGCGCAGGGAACGCCTCGGCGAACTGCTCGTCTTCGAAGAGCGGACCGAGTTCATCACGGACCCGCATCGCCAGACATCCCTTGGGGAAAGCCGCCCATGCTACCCGGACGGTCGATTCCGGCACCTCACCAGCGGGACGGGGACGCAGAGACATGGCAGAACCTCCTCCACACACTGTCTGCAAGAGGGTTCCTCCACCGTGCCACGTCAAACGATGATCACCACTCGAATCGGCCAACAGAGTCCTGAAGGCCGAGGCTTTCTGCGGACCTTCGGTAAATCAGCCGGTCCAGGTACTCCGGATCCGCCCTACCGCAGAACCAGTCGAGGTCGTCGTCGTAGTCGAACAGCTCGAAGCCTGGAGCGAAGTACTGCCCCGCGAGCCGATCCTGCAGTTCCTTGAGCAAGTTCAGCTCGGGGATGGGTGAGTACGCGTCGCTCATGGAGAGCCTCCACCAGAAAGGGGTTCGGTCGGGTGGGGACTATAACCGCCGGCTGTGACATCCATGCTTCGAACCCCGAGAAGCGGCTCCGCGGTCATCATGTCGCCGTCCACACTCCGGCCGGCTACTCCGCCACCCCCCCAGGGCGCGGTGCGCCGCGCCGGACTCTACGGCGGCGGCCGGCCGCTGGGCCACGTGAGGACATCCTCGACCCCGACCTTTACGAGCTCGTTCGTGGACGACCTCCACGACTGCGTCGCGTTCTGGCTGATCCGCCGCCGGGAATGCGAAGCTTATGTCCATGAAACGGCTGTCCAAGGTTGACCTGTCACAGAAGCTGGGCAAGAAGGAGGCCGCCGAGCGCCTCGACGCCGCGCTGGACCGCCTGCTGCACCTGCGGCTCGTCCTGGGCGGTCAGATCGGCGACAAACGCATCGGCCCCCCGCTGTGCGCGGTGTTCGAGGGATGGGACGCCTCGGGCAAGGGAGGAGCCATCAAACGGCTGGTGCGCCCGCTCGACCCCCGGCATGTTCGGGTCGCCCAGTTCGCGGCGCCGACCTACGACGAGAAGCGGCACCACTTCCTGTGGCGGTTCTGGCCCGTCCTGCCCGGCTGGGGCGGCATGGCCGTGCTCGACCGCTCCTGGTACGGGCGGGTGCTGGTGGAGCGCGTCGAGGGCTTCGCCACCGAGGAGCAGTGGTCGCGCGCCTACGGCGAGATCGTGGAGTTCGAGAGGACCCTGGTCGCCGAGGGCATGATCATCGTCAAGTTCTGGATGCACGTCTCCGAGAAGGAGCAGCTGCGGCGCTTCCAGGATCGGGCGGGCGACCCGCTGCGGGTCTGGAAACTCACCGACGAGGACTGGCGCAACCGTGAGAAGCGTCCGCAGTACGAGGCCGCCGTGGAGGACATGCTCGACCGGACCGACCATCCGAAGGCTCCCTGGCACGTGGTGGCCGGAGACGACAAGCAGCTGGCCCGCGTCGTGGTCGTCGAGACGGTCTGCGCCGCGGTCGAGGCGGAACTGCTGGCCCGGGGCTACGACCTGAGCAGCCCCGTCATCCGCCAGCCGTTCTCACACGGATAGCGTCTCCTGGCGGATCACTTGAGATCCGGTAAAGGGGACATACGCCGGGCAGCGGGGTATGCGATGGAAATCAGGGGCCTGTTCGCCGGGCCGCCGTTCGACAGGGGTGTGACATATGCGGTTGAGCTCACGGCTCGGCAGACTGGACCGGCGGCTGTTCGCCATGGTGGCGGGCGCGAAGCTTCCCGGCCTCGAGCGTCTCGTCCCCGTCCTGTCGCGTTCCGCCGACAACTCGCTGCTGTGGGCCGGTCTCGCCGGGGCGCTGGCGGTCAGCGGGCGGCGGCCGCTGCGCCGCGCCGCGACCCGCGGGCTGCTCGCGGTCAGCCTGGCCAGTCCCCTGGTGAATCTGGTCGGCAAGCAGGCCTTCGGCCGGACCCGCCCGTCACTGGACGGCCTGCCCCTGAGAAGAATGATCAAGATGCCCGCGTCGGCGTCGTTCCCCTCCGGTCATTCGGCCTCGGCCGCCGCGTTCGCCACCGCCGTGGCCGTCGAGGCGCCCGCCGTGGTCGCGGCCCCCGTCGCACTGCTCGCGGCGGCCGTCTGCTTCTCCCGCGTCTACACCGGCGTGCACTACCCGGGAGACGTCCTGGCGGGGGCAGCGATCGGCGTCGCTACCGGGCTGCTCACCCGGCGGCTCTGGCCGGAGGCCGTGACGGGCGCGCCGCGGGTGGTCACCGCGCCGCCGGTGCCCGGGCACGACCCCGACGGCCAGGGCGTGGTCGCCGTGATCAACCCCTCTGCGGGAGGTGCCCCGGCCGTGGTCGCCGCGGTGCGGTCCTGGCTGCCCAAGGCCGAGGTGGTCGAGGTGGACGGACCGGACGTGGCCCGGGTGATGGACGAGGCCGCAGCCCGTGCCCGGGTGCTCGCGGTCGCCGGAGGCGACGGCACGGCCGGTTGCGGGGCGCAGGCCGCGCTGCGATACCGCAAACCCCTGATGATCATCCCGGCGGGGACGCTGGACCACTTCGCGGCCGCCCTGGGCCTACGCGGACCCGAGGACGCGATGGCCGCCTACCGTTCGGGCGGGGTGGTCGCGGTGGACGTGGGGGAGGTGGCCGGCCGGATCTTCCTCAACAACGCCGGCCTCGGCGTCTATCCGCAGATCGTCGACCGGCGTGAGTCCGTCGAGCAGCGCATCGGCAAGTGGCCGGCGCTGTTGTGGGCACTGGGCCGCGTGCTGCGCACCGCCGAGCCCGAGGAGGTGGTCGTCGACGGCGTGCCCCAGCGGATATGGCTGCTGTTCGTCGGCAACTGCCGCTACGACTCGCGCGGAGCCGCCCCACGCCTGCGGCGGAGACTGGAGGACGGATTGCTGGACGTCCGGCTGCTGACCGCCACCTCCCGGCTGCCCCGGCTGCGCGCCCTCACCAGCGTGTTGCTGGGCGGGATCGGCCTGTCCCGGCACTACCAGCAGTGGCAGGCCGACACGCTGAGACTCTCCTCGCCCTCCGGCACGGTACGGCTGGCCCGCGACGGTGAGACGTTCACCGTGCCCGGGGACGTGGAGTTCACCAAGCGGCCCCGCTCCCTGCTCGTGATCCGCCCGGCGGGTTAGACGGTCCGCCCGGCGGGACGGGGCGGACCGGGCGCCTGTTGACGGGGCGTGATCGATCCGGCGATAGTGGGGCAGGTGACTACCCCCCGTCTGCTGTCCTGTGCCGTGGTCACCATGCTGACCCTGAGCGCCTGCACCTCCGGCGTCCCCGACGAACCCGTGGTCGGCCCGGCCAGCGCCAGTGGCGTGGTCGGAGAGACCGGGGAGACGGCCGGCCCCAGCGGGACGCCCGCCCCCGCGGAGCTGACCACCGAGGACTACCGGGCCGAGCTCGACAAGGCTCGCGGCCCCATCAGGGACGCGTTGAAGAAGCTGAACGCCACCGGCGGCAAGGGGCTCGACAAGCGGCTGGAGCAGACGGTCTCCGCGATGGAGGACGCGGTCGCCGGGCTGGAGGCGCTGGCCCCGCCCTCCGAGGTGAAGATCGAGCACGGAAACTACGTGGGCACGCTCCGGCAGTTCCTGAGCGCGCTGTCGGCCGCCCAGGAGGACGTGCGGGCGCAGGACGTGTGCACCGGGCCCGCGGTTCTGACCGGGGTGGAGGAGATCGGGCAGCTCTCGCCTGTCCGCAAGAGCGCCGCCGCGCTGGCCGAGCGGGGTGACTACCGCACCGACGTCATCCCGGTGAAGGTCACGGAGGAGAGGTCCCGCCGGCTGTCCAACGGCAAGTACATCAGGTCCGAGGGCCGTCCCGGGCGCGCCTATCTCGAACTGAAGAACGGCAACAAGCAGGACGCGGTCGTCGTGCTGGTGCGCGGCAAGAAGAAGGCGATCCGCGTCTACGTCCGCAAGAAGTCGAAGTTCAGGATCCAGGGCGTGCGGGACGGCAGCTACAAGGTCTACTACACCCTCGGCTCGGACTGGGATTCCAGGGCCGGCAGTTTCACCCGGTCGTGCACCTTCGAGCAGTTCGGCAAGTCCGTGCGGTTCAAGACGGTCTACACCGCGACCCAGATCCGCTGGACCGACTGGACCATCACCTTGAACGCCGTCGCGGGCGGCACCGTGCCGCCCAAACGCATCAAACCGGGCGACTTCCCCGGTTGACGCCTCCCGCAGGTTACGCGGAGACCGCGACCCCGTGAGGGGATCGCGGTCTCGGCGTGCCTCTGATCAGGTCGAGAAGAGCATCCCCACCCAGCTGCGCTGGCGGTGGTGGCCGTAGTGACCCCCGTGATGCGGCGCGCCCCAGGCGGGGGCGCCGTGCATGGGCGGCGGCGGCGGAGGCGGGGGCGGAGCGGCGTGCGACTGGGACCACTGGCTCTCCATGCGAGTCAGGGTCTCGAGCTCGCCATAGTCCAGGAAGATCCCGCGACAGCTCTCACACTGGTCGATGTGGACGCCGTTGCGCTCATAAGTGCGCATGGCGCCGCGACACTTCGGGCACTGCATCTGGCTGATCTCCTTGCCCTTGGCATTGTCTTGAACTAACCACAACCTACTCGGTGGGCGCGCTGTAGCAGGCGCTTCGGAGCCGGATAATCCTCTCGCAGGTGTCGATCAGCACCTGCTCGACCTCGTCCGGCGGCCGTCCCTCCCGTTCCGCGGTGGCCAGCGCGGCCGCCGTCAGCTGCACCGTCATCGCCTGCGCCGGTAGATCCAGCCACTCCCACGGGTCGCCGTCGGCTCCGGCGGCGTGTCCGCCCGCGGCGCGGTAGGCCCCCAGGAAACGGTGCCACACCTCCGGGTCCAGCAGCCCGGCCGCGAACCAGGCCGCCGGCCGGGCCAGGTCCCACGCCGGGTCGCCGATCCCCAGATCGTCGACGTCGATGAGGATCCACCCGTCCCCGGTGCGGACCAGCTGGCCCATGTGCCAGTCGCCGTGGGTCGTCGAGCGCGGCCCGGCGTCGAAAGAGGGCAGGCAGGCCAGGGCGCGGCGCACGACGCGCTCGGCGGCGGAGTCGCCGCCCAATCGGGCGACCGTGGCTCCCACCCGGGCGGGCCCGCCCGCGGCCGGCAGCGGGGGCAGCGCCCCGGCCGGTACGGCGTGCAACCCGGCCAGCAGCCGCGCGGACGCCTCCCAGGGTGCCGCGTCCGGATCACCGTGGTCCACCGGAACCCCGGCCGGCCACACGGTGACCAGCCGATCGCGGACGACCGTGACCTCCTCGGTCACCGGGCCGAGCATGATGCCGCGCAGCGCCGGGTGGGCGACGGCCCGCATCCGCTCCACCAGCGGTGCCTTCTCCGCCCCGGGGGCGTGCGCCTTCACCACGACGGATCCCGCCCGGACGATGATCACGTCCGGTCTGGTGGGCAGTACCTCGGCGGGCGCGCCGCCGTACCGGACGCCGATCCGGCGCAGCTCGTCGATCAGGTCCCCGCTGTCGTTCACCGGTCAAGTGAACCACTGATCCACTGATCCACGTCTCCGTCGCAGGGGGCGCATAAAGTGCAGGGTATGAGGATCGGATTCGCGGTGCCGGTGTCGGGATCCTGGGCGACGCCCGCCAACATGGTGCGGGTCGCGCAGCGGGCGGAGGCGCTCGGCTATCACGAGGTGTGGACCTTCCAGCGCCTGCTGTATCCGCAGGGGCATCCGATGGGGCCGGTCTACCGCAGCGTGCACGACCCGGTGGTCACGCTGGCCTACCTGGCGGGGGTGACCAGCCGTGTCCGGCTCGGCGTGGCGGTGCTCAACATGCCCTTCTCCTCGCCGGCGATGCTGGCCAAACAGCTGGCCAGCCTGCAGACCGTGTCCGGTGGCAGGCTGGACGTGGGGCTCGGGCTGGGCTGGCTCCCGGAGGAGTTCGCGGCGTCGGGGGTGTCCTCCGAACGGCGCGGGCGGCGCGGGGAGGAGTTCGTCCACGTGCTGCGCCGGCTCTGGTCGGAGGAGGTCGTGGAGCACAGAGGGGAGTTCTACGAGCTGCCGCCCGTGCACCAGGACCCCAAGCCGCTCCCGTCGCCGCCGATCCTGCTGGGCGGGAGCGCGGAGGTGGCGCTGCGCCGGGCGGGACGGCTGGCGGACGGCTGGATCAGTTCGAGCCGCGAGGATCTCGACCGCATCGACGAGAAGATCGCCATCGTGAAGGAGTCGGCGCGTGCCGCCGGGCGGGACCCGGAGGCGCTGCGTTTCGTCACCCGCGGCGTCACCCGGATCCGCCCGTCCGGAGACGCCGGGCGTGCCCCGCTGACCGGCTCGTTCGAGGAGATCCGGCAGGACGTGGCCATGCTGGAGTCCAGAGGTGTCACCGACGTCTTCCACGACCTCAACTTCGATCCGGAGATCGGCTCACCCGACGCCGATCCGGAGGAGTCGATGCGCCGGGCCGAAGCGGCGCTGGAGGCTCTCGTGCCCTGAGCGGGCCACCGGCCGGGGGAGGAGACTCCGATAGGGCCGTCGCAGGTGCGGACCTGACGATGCCGTGCCCGTCTCGGACCTGTCATCCTTGTTCTGTACCTGTTGGCGTGGAGTGCGGGGGAATGGTGGACGAGCGCAAGCCGATCGAGTGCTGGTTGTCGGACATGGACGGGGTCCTCGTCCATGAGGGGCAGCCGGTGCCCGGTGCCGACGAGTTCATCCGCCGTCTGCGCGAGTCCGGCAAGCGGTTCCTGGTGCTCACCAACAACTCCATCTACACCCAGCGCGACCTCGCCGTACGGCTGCGGATGGCGGGTCTTGAGATCCCGCCGGAGTCGATCTGGACCTCGGCGCTCGCCACCGCGAGGTTCCTGGACTCCCAGCGTCCGGGTGGCTCCGCCTACGTGATCGGCGAGGCCGGGCTGACCACCGCCCTGCACGAGGTCGGCTATGTTCTCACCGACATCGAGCCCGACTACGTGGTGCTCGGTGAGACCCGCACCTACAGCTTCACCCAGATCACCCGGGCCATCCGGCTGATCGAGGGCGGCGCGCGGTTCATCGCCACCAACCCCGACCCGGTCGGCCCGTCCAACGAGGGGTCGCTGCCCGCCTGCGGCGCGGTCGCGGCGATGATCACCAAGGCGACCGGTGTGGAGCCGTACTTCGTGGGCAAGCCCAACCCGATGATGATGCGCAGCGCGCTGCGGGCCATCGACGGTCACAGCGAGAGCACCGCCATGATCGGGGACCGGATGGACACCGACATCGTCTCCGGCATGGAGGCGGGGCTGCACACGATCCTGGTGCTCACCGGTGTCATGAGCAGGGGGCAGGTGGACCGCTATCCGTTCCGTCCGTCTCAGGTGGTCGACTCGATCGCCGACCTGATCGGGATGATCGACGGAGATACCTGACCGTAGCTGTCAGGTATCGGTGCGAGGCTGTCGCGCATGACAGACGTTTATCTGGAGACCGGACCGAAGAAGGTCTTCGCTTGTTCCGCGGAGTGGCCGGGGTGGTGCCGCATCGGGAAGTCCGAGGAGCTCGCGCTGGACGCGCTGGCGGACTACGCGCCGCGTTACCGGGTGATCGCCGAGCGGGCCGGGCTGGTGTTCGAGCCCGGTGATCCGGTGGTCGTGGAGCGGGTCCGGGGAGGGACGACCACCGATTTCGGGGCGATCGAGGCGATTCCCGGGCTGGACGGCAGACCTGTGGACGCGGCCGAGTCCGCGCGCACCGCGGCGCTGGTCAGGGCGGCATGGGAGCTCTTCGGCGAGGCCGTGGCCGGTTCGCCGGAGGAGCTGAGGAAGGGCCCGCGCGGGGGTGGCCGGGACCGGGACAAGATGGCCACCCACGTCACCGAGGCCGAGCGTGCGTACGCCCGCAAGGTCGGTGTGCGGCACAAGGCGTTCCGCGACCCCTCCGGCCTGGCGGCGATGCGCGCGGAGCTCGCGGAGGTGCTGGCCACGCCCTCGGACGGGATGCCCGTGGTCTCCGGCGGCTGGCCCGTCCGCTACGCCGCCCGCCGGATCGCCTGGCATGTCATCGACCATCTGTGGGAGATGGAGGACCGTCGCCCCACCCCTTGAGGACGTCGGTCGCCCGGTCTCTGCAAGCTCTGTGAAATATCGCTATGAATCAGGATTAGCTCTTCCACCGCGCCGGAGCCGCGTTTACCGTCGATGCAGGGCCGGGGGCCGACGAGAGGCGGTCGCGCGCATGCGGCGATGGAGAGCGACCTGGCTGGTGCTCGCCCTGACGTCCCTGATCACCGTCGGCGCGGGCGGCGGGGTCGCCTCCGCGACCGCACGGCAGGCGGACGACATGGACAAGGACATCTCCGCGGCCGTTTACGTGGTCAACCGTTACTGGTCGAGCCACTGGTCCCGGTTCTTCACCGGAAGGTACTCCAGCCCCGGCGTTTTCGGCGGTTACCGGAGAGGGGGGCGTAAGCCGCCTCTCTGCGGCCCGGACCGGCTCACCTACGACAACGCGTGGTACTGCCGGAACGGCGACTACATCGCATGGGACGTCGACCTCATGAGGGAGGGCTACCGTTTCGGGGACGCGTGGGTGTATCTGGTCATCGCCCACGAATGGGGGCACGCCGTGCAGGGGCGGCTCAACCGCTCGCTGGTCATGCGCACCTACGAACTCCAGGCGGACTGCCTGGCGGGAGCCGTCCTGTACGGCGCCGCCGCGGACGGGATCCTGTGGTTCGAGAAGGGGGACGTGGAGGAGATCGAGGCGGCGCACCGGAGGCTGGGGGACGCGACCTCGTGGACCGACGTCAGCGACCACGGAACCGCCGCCCAGCGGATGTCCGCTTTCAGGCGGGGCGCGAAGTACGGGGTGCCCGGCTGTCTGCCCGGCTGACGTCCGTGGCGGGAAGGTTCAGTGGTCGCCCCGGCGCAGCCGCTTGAGGTCGGAGCGCTGCTTCTTGGCGGTGATCCGCCGCTCGACGGCCCCCCTGCTCGGCTTGGTCGGCCGGCGTTTCTTGGGTGGCGGGGCGATGGCCTCGCGCAGGAGCTGGGCCAGGCGCATCTCGGCGGCCTCGCGGTTGCGCAACTGGGAGCGGAACTCCGAGGCGGCGATGGTGATGACGCCGTTCACCAGGCGGGGAGCGAGGCGTTCTGCGGCGCGGGCCTTCAGGAACGGACTGATCGACTCGGTGGCGGCCAGGTCGAAGCTGAGCTCGACCCGGCTGTCGGTGGTGTTGACCCCCTGCCCGCCGGGGCCCGAGGAGCGAGAGAACCGCCAGCGGAGCTCGGCCTCGGGGACCGAGACCGAGCCGCTGATCTGAAGCGGACCGGGCATGGCGGGTGACTCCTTTGTACGGGTGGGCGTTCAGGATAACGGGAGAGCAAACCCTTGTATCAAGCGATTTATGCCCAATCGAAGTCGTGTCAACGAGGGTGGGCTTGTGGCGCCCGGTTCCTTCCGTCACAGTGACTCGGGGCAGATCATGGATATCCGTCAGCGGGAGGCGGGGGCGCGTGGGCGACATCGTCGGTGTGCACGGGATAGGCAAGTACCACTACTACCGCGACGCGGGGAACTCGGTCGCCGGCGCCGCCGCCGCGGTGCGCGACAAGTGGGACCGTTACCTGCACAAGGGCCTGACCGGCGGCAGGCCGTACGCCGGAGAGCGCTACATCGCCGAGATCGCCTACTACGCGCACCTGCTGGGCGAGCACAAGGACGACTCCCTCCGTGCCGTGCAGACCATGGACGTCGGGGCGCAAGAGGTCTTCGTCGCCTGGGCCAAGCAGTTCGACGCGGTGGGGGAGGGGCTGACCGGCGCGCTGCACCGGATGACCGGCTGGCTCCTGGACCGCCTGCAGGGCAACGCCGCCGAGTTCGCCACGTTCTTCTGCCCGGAGGTCGCCGCCTACATGGCCGCCGGCGGCGAGGCACGGTCGGCGGCGCGTGCGGCGGTGGCCGGGGTGATCAGGCGCAACCGGCCGAAGGTGGTGATCGCGCACTCGCTCGGCAGTGTGGTGGCCTACGAGACGCTCTGGGAGAATCCCGACCTGGAGGTGGAACTGCTGATCACCCTCGGCAGCCCCCTCGGCATGCGCAACGTGATCTTCGAACGCCTGCTGCCGGCCCCGGTCAACGGCTGGGGCGCGCGGCCCCGGCAGGTCAGGCGCTGGGTCAACATCGCCGACAAGGACGACATCGCGGCCATCCCCCCGGGGTTGCGGGCCTGCTTCACCGGGGTTGACCAGGAGGCCCTGGTCAACCTGGACTGGCTCGACTTCCACACCGTGGAGAAGTATCTGGGCTGCGGCGCGCTCAACGACCACCTGAAGCCCTATCTGCGTTGACGGGGTCGCGGAAGGGCTGCGTTGTCGTGTCTGGGGAGCCACCTGAGAGCCGTTGACGACACGCCCGGCCGGCCGTCGGCGCGAGGGGAGTTCTTCGCCCCGATGTCGCCCGCCGGCTGGACGGTGTTCAACGACGGTGGGTAATGCGCTTGCCTGTGCAACAGCTGTTAACCCTGCCTTGACGTGCAGGCCACAGCGGGGACAGGGAGAGGCGTTGCACTGGCGGTGTGGAGCAGAAGCCGTCACGCAGAGTGTTCCTTTCCGTTGCCGCCGCGGGTGCGGGCGGCCTGTTGCTCACCGGGGCCGGTCTCGCTCCGGCCCGGACCCTCCGCAGCGATCCGTTCACCCTCGGGATCGCCTCCGGTGACCCGTCACGGGACGGATTCGTGCTCTGGACCAGGCTCGCTCTCGACCCGCTGGGCCCGGAGGGGCGAGGCGGGATGCCTGCCCGGGACGTGGACGTCGAATGGCAGGTCGCCACGGACGAGCGGTTCGCGAAGGTCGTCCGTGACGGCACCGCGACCGCGCGGTGGAGGCGGGCGCACAGCGTCCATGTCGAGCCGGACGGGCTGGAGCCCGGACGGGAGTACTTCTACCGTTTCCGCGCCGACGGCCACCTGTCGCCGACCGGCCGGACCCGCACCACCCCGGCCGCGCCGTCCCCGCTCACCTTCGCCGTGGCCGCCTGCGCCCACTACGAGCACGGTTACTACACGGCGTACAGGAGGCTGGCCGAACAGGATCCCGACCTGGTCGTGCACCTGGGCGACTACATGTACGAATACGCGCCCCAGGGGTACACCGCGCTCGGCGGGGGCGTCCGCCGGCACACCGCGGGCAAGTGCGCCACACTGGCCGACTACCGGATGCGGCACGCGCAGTACAAGAGTGACGCCGACCTGCAGGCCGCGCACGCGGTCGCGCCCTGGCTGGTCGCCTTCGACGATCACGAGATCGAGAACAACTGGGCCGCCGACGTCTCCAGCAACGACGTTCCGGGGTTCGCCCGGCGCCGGGCCAACGCCTTCCAGGCCTACTACGAGAACATGCCGCTACGCCGGGCGAGCCTGCCGCACGGGGCGTCGATGCGGATCCACCGCCGGGTGGACTGGGGGCCGCTGGCCCGCTTCCACCTGCTCGACACCCGCCAGTTCCGCGACGACCAGGCATGCGAGGACGGGCTCAGGTCCGGCTGCGACGACCGGCTGGCGACGGGCCGCACCCTGCTGGGGGAGGACCAGCGGCGCTGGCTGCTCGACGGGCTGGCCGCCTCCGGCGCGCGATGGAACCTGGTCGGCCAGCAGGTCCTCATGGCCCGGCGGGACTCCAAGATCGGCCCCGGCACCGAGGCCAACATGGACTCCTGGGACGGCTACGCCGCCGAGCGCACCCGGCTGCTGACCGGTTTCCGGGACTCCGGAGCGGCCAACCCGGTCGTGCTGACCGGTGACGCGCACATGCACCACGCGGCCGACCTCAGGCTCGACTTCGACGACCCCGGCTCACCCCAGGTGGCGGTGGAGCTCGTCACCTCGTCGATCGCCAGTGACGGCGACGGATATCGGGACAGGGGCCGGATCGCCGAAACCCTCGCGGAGAACCCCCACATTTCCTACCTCGACCAGCGGCGGGGCTACATCGTCTGCCGGCTCACCCCCGAGGAACTGCGGGCCGATTTCCGTACGCTGGAATACATCAGCCGCCGTGGTGCTCCTGCGAAAACCGGGGCTCATTTCACTATTCCAACGGGTAGCTCCTCTTTGGTGTAATCCCGAGGAATTCCGATTAATTTGTTAGATAATGCGCCGTATGAGTCACCTCGCCCAGAGACTCAGCGCCGCGGCTCTTGTCGCTGCGCTGGGCGGCACCCTCCTCGTCCAGAGCCCCGCCCAGGCCGCGGCTCCCGCGTCCGTCACGTCTGCCGCGTCCGCCGCAGCCTTCCGCTTTGAGGTCTACTTCCCCAAATACGTCCGCCGCGGCGGATACCTCACCTACACCGTCAAGGTGCGCAACCGGACGGTCCGAGGCCAGCACTACGTGGCGCTCTTCGGGAGGTTCTCCAGCCATTTCCGCGCGATCAAAGTGATCCGTAAGCCGCGCAGCGTCAAGTGCTCCGTCAAGCGCCCGGCCGTGACCTGCTGGATCGCCTCCCTCGACAAGGGGGACTCCACGACCGTCGTCATCCGCGCGTGGGTCGGCTCGCACCGCGGCACCACCACGGCCAGGTTCGGCGGGGTCGCCACCCAAGATCGCGACGCCCGCCTCAGCGAGCTGAAGAAGGATCTCCGCGGCAGCATCACGGCCAGGGCTAGGGTCCTGTGAGCGCATAGCCGAAGAGCGCGCCCCCGGCGGTGGTGGCGAGGGTCCTCGCCGTCGTCGCCGGGCTCACGCCCGGATACGCGCCCTTCTTCACGCTTCCCCGCAGCAGGGTGAGCCTGCCGTCGTCCGGGGCGGCCACGACCAGGCCCCGGCCCGTGACCGTGGCGAGGGCCGAGCCGAAGCCGCCGCCCCGGCCGGGGACCAGCACGTTGTTCTTCCGGGTCAGGCCGCCCGCGCCGCTGCCGGCGAGCACCTGGACGGCGTTCTCTCCCGGCACGCCCACCACCAGCTCGTCGTCGCCGTCGCCGTTGAGGTCACCGGCGGCCAGCGCGGCGCCGAACCGGTCGAAGTAGCGGGGCTCACCCGCGAGCGACCGCTGTGACCAGGCCTGCGCGCGTCCGCCCCGCAGCCCGTGGGGCGAGCCGTAGAGCACGTCCACGGTGCCGTCGCCGTAGTCCATCGCGCGCTGGTTGTCGGTCAGGCCCTCGCCCGGCACTCCGATCGCCAGGTCGGCGCGGCCGTCGGCGTCGAAATCGCCGCTGGCCAGCGCCGAGCCGAAGAAGTCCCAGGGCTCGCCGAGACCGGCGACCCCCGGGCTGTCCTGGGTGAACAGGGTGGCCTCCCTGCGGTGGACGTCGAGCACGGTGACCGAACCCTGGCCGTTCCTCTTCGGGAACGAGTCGCCCGGCGCGCCCACCGCGATCTCGGCGCGGCCGTCGCCGTCGAAGTCGCCTGTCGCGAGTACCGCCCCGAACTGGTCGGTCTCCTTCGCGCTCTGGCCGACCCAGCCACTGTCCTGCTCGATCACCTGCGGCCCGCTCCCCTTGAGGCCGTACACCCCGACCCCGCCTCCGCCCAGACCGGGCACACCGATCACCAGCTCGTCGTCGCCGTCGCCGTCCAGGTCACCGGCGGCCAGCGCGGCGCCGAACCGGTCGGGGCCACGCCTGCGGCCCAGATCCCCGGCGTCGAGCACCTCGGCGGGGCGCAGGCCGCCCGCGGAGCCGTGGAAGATCTGCACGGCACCGTCGCCGTCGGCGCCCGGCCGGGAGCGGTCCTCCTCGGAGACGCCCACCGCCAGGTCGGCGCAGCGGTCGCCGTCGAAGTCCCCGGTCGCCAGCGCCGAACCGAAGGCGTCCCCCGTCTCGGCCTCGCCGGGCACGCCGGAATCGTCCTGGGTGAGCCGTCTCTCGGTACGCATGCCGTACAGGACGGTGACGGATCCGGCGCGGGCGTGACCGCCGACGGCGGTGTACGGCGCGGCGACCGCGAGGTCGGCGCGGCCGTCGGCGTCGAAGTCGGACGGGACTCCGGAGCAGGACGCCACGGCGGTGGCGGGTGAGGCGGGGACCAGAAAAGTGACGAGGACGGCGGAGGCGAGAAACGCGGCTCTCATATATGTAATGCTTTCTGATGATTCAGGCACCCGGTCTATCAGGACATGAAATTCGCATGACCATTACGGGTAAGGAACGTGCCAGGATTGGCTTCATGGAAACCGACCTGGCTGACCTGGGGTTCTGGCGTCGCCCGCTCAAAGAGCGGCACGAGGCGTTCTCGCGCCTGAGAGACCTGGACAGGCCGGTGTTCTTCGAGGAGAAGCGGGTACCGCTGCTCCGCTCGGGCAAGGGGTTCTACGCGCTCGTCCGGCACGCCGACGTGGTGGAGGCCGGCCGCAACGCCAAGGTGTTCTCCAGTAGGCCCGGGGTGACCAGCCCCGAGCCGCCCGGCTGGGTGAAGCACGTGTTCGGCGAGTCCATGGTCAACATGGACGACCCCCGCCACGCGCGGCTGCGCCGCATCGTCTCCCGGGCGTTCAGCCCCAAGATGCTGACCGGCCTGCAGGACGGCATCGACGCCGCGTGCGCGCGGATCGTCGACGACGTGCTCACGGCCGGGGCCGGCGACTTCGTCGGCCAGGTCGCCTCCCGGCTGCCCATCCACGTCATCTGCGACATGATGGGGATCCCCGAGGCCATGCGGGCCAAGGTGCACGAGCATGTGGACGTCTCCACCGCCTACAGCGGGATCCGCCCCAGCCTGACGCAGACCGTCAGGATGGCCGCCCGCAACACGCGCGCCCTGTTCGCCCTGCAGCGCCTGGTGATCGAGCTCGGCCGGGAGCGCGCCGCGACGCCGCGAGGCGACCTGGTCTCGGCATTGGTCACCGCCAACGTCGACGGCGAAAGGCTGACCGACAGGGAGCTGGGCTCGTTCTTCGCGCTCCTGCTCGTCGCGGGTAACGAGACGGCGCGCAACACCATGGCACACGGCATCAAGCTGCTCACCGACAACCCGGACCAGCGGCGCCTGCTGGTGGAGGACTTCGACGCGCGGATCGGCGGGGCGATCGAGGAGATGGTCCGCCACGTCTCACCCATCATGCAGTTCCGCCGCACCGTCACCGAGGACTACGACCTGCGCGGCCTGCGCCTGAAGGCCGGGGACAAGGTCGTGCTCTTCTACGGCTCGGCCAACCGGGACAGGGAGGTCTTCCCCGACCCCGACCGGTTCGACATCACCCGCGACACCAAGCCGCACGTCGGCTTCGGCGGCCCCGGGCCGCACTTCTGCCTGGGGGCCAACCTCGCCCGCCAGGAGATCAGGACGATGTTCCGCGAGCTGTTCACCCGGTTGCCGGAGATCCGTTCGCTCGGTGAGCCGGAGCTGCTGGTGTCCAACTTCGACAACAGCGTCCGGCGTCAGGGGTTCACCTTCTAGTCGGTGCTTTGTCAGGGCGGAACCTGTGGTGGCGGGGCCGTCCTTGCGGTCTCCGTCGAATTCTTCTGGGAACCCGGTGAACACGGCCGGACCATGAACGGCCCTTCCGAGACACGCTCCAGCCTGGACGAGATGACCGGGCTGATCGCCGAACGCGACGCGCTTCGCCGGGAGTTGGGTAACCTTCGGGCCGGGCTCCGCGTCATCACCCACCCGACTCATCGCACCAGGGCCACACCGCCGTCGCCGACCGCCGCGGATGCCTCACCACCGGTGTCGACCAAGGAAAACCCGACCCCCCGCATCGACTCCACCATGACGGTCGCACTGGCGTTGCGGAGCTTGGCGCGCAGCCGCTTGACAGCCGATCGGACCGCGGACGCGTCGTCCAGATAGTCGGCGCCCCAGGCCCGTCCGTAGAGCTGCCCGTAGGTCCAGACCCGTAGCGGCGGGCTGGCGAGTGCGGCGAGCATCTCCCGTTCGATGCGGGTCAGTGGAAGGGCCATACCGGCCCAGCTGACCTGTTGCCGGTCAGGATCGACAACCAGGCGGCCCAGCGCCACCACTTCCGCCCCCGGGATGGCGGGGGTGGTCACCTCCGTTTCGCTGAACAACACCTTACGGACTGACTCCAGGTCGGGAAACATCAACAAGGTTCCGTGGCCGCCCATCAACCGGGCCATCTGCACCCGCTTGCTGCGACTGGATGTCACGCACAAGATAACCGGCTGTTCGTCGAAATTCTCCGCCGGGCTAACGCTCATGGGCTAAGGAAAGCAACAGCACTGACCGTAGTCAATATCCATGTTTGCTCGCTCGCTCTGCGGAAGTCAGGGCGAAAGTGCCCATTTTGAGCCGATTTTGCCCCACCGCCGCCCCATTTCTGATCTTGAAGTGAGATCAGAAGCGGGTGACGATGATCACGGGCTGCCACCAACCAAGCAGCGCCCTCATCCTCCCTTTCCCTGCGGGCTGAGACACCCCTCTTGGCACGCCAGCCATGCGGCATCACCCATCCCGCATCTCCCGGCGGCCGACATACTCCTTGTCCGCCGTCAGCAAGGAGTCCCCCCCAATGCGACAAGCACGACGACGAATGTTACGAGCGGGACCATTGGTGGCCGGCTTCGCCGGCCTGCTCCTGTTCCTTAACGGCCTACCGGCCACCGCCCAATCCGCAGGCCCGGAGCCCGCCGCGGCCGTGCCCGCCAAGGCGGAGGTACGGCAAGCCGTCAAGAACGACGTCTCTCGTAAGCTGCGCGATCTCTCCCCCAAGAGCAGCACCCGTGACCGGGGGGCCAAGGTCGAGGAGCAATCGAATCGGCAGTTGCCGCGAGAGCTGACGGCCCCGGACGCCAAGACCGGCAGCGATGCGGTGCAACGAGATCTCACCGCCACTCAGGTACCCGAATTCGTCGCCAACTTCGAGGGAATCGGCAACGTCGACGGAGTGCTGCCGCCGGACATCAACGGTGACGTGGGCCCCAACCACTACGTACAGATGGTGAACCTCTCGTACGCGGTCTACAACAAGAGCGGCAATCTGCTGCTCGGTCCGCTGCCCGGCAACGCGCTGTTCGCCGGCTTCGGTGGGCCGTGCGAGACCAGGAACGACGGGGACCCGGTGGTGCTCTACGACGAGACCGCCGACCGGTGGATGGTCACCCAGTTCGCCCTGCCCGGCGGATCCGCCGGCTACCACCAGTGCATGGCGATCTCACAGACCCCGGACCCGACCGGGGCGTACTACCGGTACGACTTTCTCTACCACCAGAGCCGGATGAACGACTATCCGAAGTACGGGATCTGGCCGGACGCCTACTACATGACCACCAACGAGTTCGCCCCGTCGTTCGTCGGCGCCGGCGCGGTGGCGTTCGAACGGGAAAAGATGCTCGCCGGCCAACCGGCCAGGATGGTGTACTTCCACCTCGGACCGGACTTCGGCGGTCTACTGCCCGCCGACGCGGAGGGCGTTGCCCCGCCCGCCGGAGCGCCGAACCCATTCGTGATGTTCGACGACGACGCATGGGGTATCTCACCCACCGACCGGTTGCTGATGTGGGACTTCAAGGTCGACTGGACCAACCCGACGAGCTCCACGTTCGGCAACAACCTGACACCGAACCGGTATCTGGAGACCGCACCGTTCGACTCGAACATGTGCAACTACGCCCGCGCCTGCATCCCGCAACAGGGCACCTCGGCCAAGTTGGATTCGATCTCCGACCGATTGATGTACCGGGCCGCGTATCGCAACTTCGGCGATCACGCCTCGATCGTGCTCAACCACACGGTGGACGTCAACAACACTGACCACGCGGGCATGCGCTGGTACGAGTTGCGGAGCACCAGCCCCAGCAACTGGACCGTTCACCAGCAGGGCACGTACGCACCGGACGCCGAGCACCGCTGGATGGCCAGCGGGGCGATCGACGTCTCCGGCAACATCGCGTTCGGATACTCGGCCTCGGGAAGCACGTCGTTCCCGTCGATCCGGATGGCGGGCCGGCTCTCCGGCGACCCGCTGGGCCAGCTGGGGCAGAGCGAGCGAACGCTGATCGCCGGCACCGGGGCACAGACCCACTCGGCGGCCCGCTGGGGCGACTACACCTCGATGTCGGTGGACCCGACCGACGGCTGTACGTTCTGGTTCACCTCCGAATACCTGACCACGACCAGCTCCGCCGACTGGCACACCCGGATCGGCGCGATGAAGTTCCCGAACTGCGTGGCCGGCCCGCGTGGTGAGGTGACCGGCAAGGTCACTTCGCAGGCGGGCGCGCCGATCGCCGGCGCCTCGGTACGGGTGGGGGGCAGCGGCACCACCACCGACCCGCAGGGTGGGTACAAGCTGACCATGCCGGTCGGTGAGCACGAGCTGACCGTCTCGGCCTTCGGGTACACGTCGAAGACCACGACGGTGACCGTACCCGACGGCGGCACGGTGACGGCCAACTTCACGCTCGACGCCGTGTCCAAGCACCGATTCTCCGGTGTGGTGAAGGACGGCTCCGGACACGGCTGGCCGCTGTACGCGCGGATCGACGTGGCCGGCAAGCCCGGCGGGCCGGTGTTCACCGACCCGGCCACCGGCGCGTACAGCGTCGACCTGCCGAGCGGTGACTACGGCCTGACCGTCAAGGCGATGTACCCGTCGTACCAGCAAGCCACCGCGCAGCTCCAGATCGGTGACAGCGACCAGGTGAAGGACATCGGCCTGGCCGTGGAGAACACCTGCGTGGCCGCCGGCTACCGGTTCAACTACGGCACACCGCTGTTCACGGAGCAGTTCGAGTCCGGGACGACCCCGGAGGGCTGGAACGTGATGAACCACACCACCAGCGGCGGCTGGGGGTTCACCGACCCGAAGAACCGGGGCAACCTCACCGGCGGCACCGGTAAGTACGCGATCGCGGACAGCGACGCGGCCGGATCGGGTGCGACCGTTGACACCGATCTGATCACCCCGGCCCTGGATCTGTCGGCGGTACCCGCACCCGTACTGCGGTTCAACAGCGACTACCGGGCCCTCAACGGGTTCGCCAACGTCGAGGTGAGCATCGACGGCGGCGCCACCTGGGGCGTCGTGTCGAACTGGACCACCGCCAGCCGGCGCGGGCCGGTCGTGGAGGAACTGGCGATCCCGAACGCCGGCGGTAAGTCCGACGTACGGGTCCGGTTCCACTACCGGGGCAGCTACGCCTGGTGGTGGGAGCTGGACAACGTCTCCCTCGTCAACCGGTCGTGCGACCCGATCCCGGGAGGTCTCGTCGTCGGCCAGGTGCTCGACAGCAACACCGACACCGGGCTCAACGGCGCAACCGTGACCAGTGTTGACAAGCCGGCCGAGAAGACGACCACGGCGCCGACGCCCGACGACGACAACCTCGGCGACGGATTCTACTGGTTGTTCTCCTCCCTGACCGGGGACCACCCGTTCACCGGGGCGAGCGGGAACTACGGGGTCGTCACCTCCGCGGTGGACGTGGCGGCAGACCGGGCCACCCGGGCGAACTTCAACCTCAAGGCCGGTCGGCTGGTCATCACTCCACCGTCGGTGAGTAGCAACATGACGGTGGGCCAGAGCAAGACGGCGACGGCGACGATCCGCAACGACGGCGATGCACCGGCCACGGTGGAGCTGTCCGAGCGGCGCGGCGGATTCGAGATCCTCGGGCCACGTGGGGCACCGCTCCAGCTCAACATGGTCAAGGGCGGTGTCTCACCTGCATGGCGGGGTGACAGCAAGCCCGGTGACCCGTTCGAGCCGTCACCGTACGCGCCACCGTGGGTCAACACGGTCAACTACCCGACAGCGGTCATGGACAATGCCGCGGCGGCGTTCGACGGCAAGGTGTACTCGGTCGGCGGTGCCTCCGCCACCGCCGTCCTCGCCAACGGCTATGCGTACGACCCGGCGGCGAACACCTGGACGCGGATCGCCGATCTGCCCGCGGCCCTGGAGAAGCCGGCGGCGGCCTTCGCCGACGGGAAACTGTACGTCTTCGGCGGCTGGGACTCGGCCGGCAACACATCGAGCAAGGTCTACGTCTACGACCCGGCGACCAACACGTGGCAGACCCGGGCCGCGGTCAACCCCGCACCGCGTGCCGCGCCCGGCGTGGCCGTGGCAGACGGCCAGATCTACCTTGTCGGCGGCTGTACTGACGGCAACTGCGCCAAGTCCAACGTGGTCGTCCGGTACAACCCGGGCAGCGACGCGTTCACCACGGTCGCGCCATACCCGGTCGCGGTGGCCTGGCAGGGCTGCGGCGGGATCAACGGCACGGTGTACTGCGCCGGCGGTAACGGGCCGACGACGCTGAAGAGCACCTACGCCTACAATCCGGGGAGCAACGCCTGGACTCAGCTGGCCGACCTGCCGGTCGACTTCTGGGCCGCCGGCGCGGACACCGCCAACGGGCTGCTGCTGCTCTCCACCGGTGTCATCAACAACTCCACCACGGTGACCAACCAGGGCTGGGCGTACGACCCGGCGGCCAACTCCTGGTCGGCACTGCCCAACGCCAACCACGCTCGTTACCGGGCCGGGGCGGCGTGCGGATTCGTGAAGGTCGGTGGATCGACCGGTGGGTTCACCCCGACGCCGGAAAGCGAGTTGCTTCCCGGCTTCGACCAGTGCGCTGCCGTCACCGACGTACCGTGGCTGTCCGCGTCGCCGACCACGGCGACACTGCAGCCCGGGCAGAGCGCCACAGTGACCGTCACGCTCGACGCCACCTCGGCCAAGGGCGTTGCCCAACCCGGCACCTACACCGCTCAGCTGGGCGTCAAGTCCAGCACGCCGTACCCGGTGGCACCGATCGACGTGACGATGACCGTGCAGCCGCCCAGCGACTGGGGCAAGCTGGCGGGCATCGTCACCGGGGTCGACTGCCAGAACGGCAGCGCCGCCTTGCGCGGTGCGACCGTCCAGGTCAACGGCAAGAAGGCCTGGACGGTCACCCTGAAGACCGACCCGAGCGGCCGGTACGCGATCTGGGCGCCCCAGGGCGCCAACCCGCTCCAGGCGATCGTGGCCCGGGATGGTTGGATACCGCAAACCAAGCAACTGACACTCAAGGCGGGCAAGACGGTAACCGCCGACTTCGCCCTACGCCCCGAGACCTGTTGACCGGGGCTTGATCCACCGGGCCCGCGCCGCTGGTCGGCGCGGGCCCGGCCCGTACGCGACGACCGCGCCAGTGTCCTGGCAATCTTCGAAAACCCCACCGCTGGAGGCGCCGTGGGGGCACTCAACGGCCCTGCTGGGGAGCCTCCACCGGGCAGCCGGTCGGCGGCTCCGCGTCGATCAGGATGTTCCCGCGGATGGAGAGGAAGGTGATCAGCGAGGCCACGGCCATCATCGCCGCGCTGACCAGCATCGTCGTGTGGAAACCGGTGGTGAAGGCGGCCGGGTTCTTGAAGACGTCGCCGGTCAGGCCGGCCAGCGGCGGGATCGCGGCGACCGCCAGCAGCCCGCCGGTCCGGGCGACGGCGTTGTTGATGCCGCTGGCCACACCCGCGTAACGCTCCTCGGTACTGGCGAGCACGGTCGCGGTGAGCGGCGCGACCGCCGCCGACAGCCCCAGGCCGAACAGGGCCGTCGGGACCAGCACGCCCACCACGTAGGAGGTGCCCTCACCGATCCTCGACATCAGCAGCAGCGCGGCGGCGCAGATCAGAATGCCCGCCGTCATCGGGATCCGGGGCCCGATCCGCTTGGCCAGCTCACCCGACCGGGGCGACAGCAGCAGCATCAGGACCGTCACCGGGATCATCGCGGATCCGGCCGTCACCGGCGAGAAACCCGCCGAGACCTGGAGTTGGACGACCAGCAGGAAGAACACCACGCCCATCGCGGCGTACATGATGAACGTGACGACGTTGACCGCGGTGAACACCTTCGAGGTGAAGACTCCGATCGGCACCAGCGCGCCGGGTGAGCGCCTGATCTCCAGCCAGACGAACGCCACGCCCAGCAGGACGCCCACCGCGACCGGGATCGGCTGGAGGGCGATCAGGCCGTAGGTGATCCCGGCCAGCGCCAGCGCGGCCAGCGCCGCACCGAGCACGTCGAACCGCCCGGTGGCCTCGACGTCCCTGCTCTCCGGCGCGTGCCGCAGGCCGACGGCCACCACGAGCGCGGCCAGCGGCAGGTTGATCAGGAACACCCACCGCCATCCGACGGTCTCCACCAGCCACCCGCCGAGCAGCGGCCCGACCGCCGCGGCCATCCCGCCCAGTCCCGACCACGCGCCGATCGCCTTGGGCCGGTCCTCGCGGACGTAGGACGCCTGGATGATGGCCAGGGAGCCCGGTGTGAGCAGTGCCCCGCCGACGCCCTGGAGCGCCCGGGCCGCGATCAGCGTCTCCACGTTCGGGGCCAGCCCGCACAGGGCCGACGCGATCGCGAACCAGACCACGCCGATCAGGAAGACCTTGCGCCTGCCGTACCGGTCGCCGAGCGAGCCGCCCAGCAGGATCAGGCCCGCCAGGGTGAGGGTGTAGGCGTTGACGGTCCACTGCAGTCCCGCCATGTCGGCTCGGAGATCGTCGCCGAGCGCGGGCAGCGCCACGTTGACGACGGTGCCGTCCAGCAGCGCGATGCCCGATCCGAGCACGGTGGTGAGCAGGACCCAGCGCCCCTGGGCTGAGCTGAGCCGAATATGGCCGTTATCCATACCCCTCATCATCGCCGACTGTTTCGCGTGATCCACCACGGAGCCATGATTCCGGAAGTGTCGGTGATCTCTGGTAGGACGTCCTCTGTCACGTTTCGCCGGACAGGAGCACTGATGGACCACACCGAGTTCA
Organism: Streptosporangium album; assembly: GCF_014203795.1. NCBI lineage: Bacteria > Bacillati > Actinomycetota > Actinomycetes > Streptosporangiales > Streptosporangiaceae > Streptosporangium > Streptosporangium album. The sequence continues at coordinate 32,819 of NZ_JACHJU010000006.1, forward strand.
ACGACGATGTCGACGGTCTCTACGACGGCACCTACGCCGGCCTGCCGATAGCGGTCCTGACCTCCGACGACGAGGAGCTACCCGCCGCGGACCAGGCGGCCTGGCGGCTCTCGGAACACGTCTACGACTCGGAGGAGAACTTCGAACAGCAACTCGCCCTGTTCCTGGAGAAGGTGGACACCACCGCGGTCAAGGCGGTCGTCATCGGCGGCTGGGAGGACGCCTACGACGACGACAGTTCGAAGGTCGTCGGCCTGCTCGCCGAGAACGCCGCCCGCCTCCCGGCGCTGCGTTCGCTGTTCCTCGGCGCGATGACGTCGGAGGACTGCGAGATCTCCTGGATCCAGCAGAGCGACATCACCCCCCTGCTGGAGGCGTTCCCCCTGCTGGAGCGGCTGGAGGTGCGCGGCGGTTCCGGGCTCCGGCTGCGCCCCATCCGGCACGAGAACCTCAGGGTGCTGAGGTTCGAGACGGGCGGTCTCCCCGCCGAGGTCGTCCGCGGGGTCGGCGGGTGCGCGTTTCCCGCCCTCGAACACCTGGAGCTGTGGCTGGGCGTCTCTCAGTACGGCGGCGACGCCACGGTGGCGGACCTGGCACCGATCCTGTCCGGCGAGAACCTCCCCGAGCTGCGGCATCTCGGCCTGCAGGACAGCGAGATCCAGGACGAGATCGCGGCCGCGGTGGCGGCGGCGCCGGTGGTGGCGCGACTGGAGTCGCTGGCCCTCTCCATGGGGGCGCTGACCGACGAGGGCGCCGAGGCGCTGCTGTCCGGTCAGCCGCTGACCCACCTCGGGCGATTGGACCTGCACCACCACTTCCTGACCGACGCCATGGTCAAGCGCGTCGAGGACGCCTTCACCGGTGTCGAGGTGGATCTGTCCGGACAGGAGAAATCCGACGACGACTGGCGCTACGTCGCGGTCGCGGAATGACCTCCCTGACGGTCGTCGGCACACCGGGGGAGCGGCGGGTGACCCTGTTCGCCGAGGCCTGCGCCCGGTACGGCCTGCGTGAGCCCGGCGTCGTCCCATGGACCGCGGTGCTCCGGGGCGAGGACCTCCGCCTGGAGCCCGGAACGCTCGTGCGGATCGAATCCCCCGGAGAGGACGCCGAGGCCGACGCGCTGCTGCGCGGTCCGGGCGAGCCGTCCAGGGTCGGCGGCGGCGGCGCCTGGCACGCCGCCCTCACCACCGCGACGGCGCGGATCCGCGAGGCCGTCGAGCGGACGCCCGGCGCCGTGCTGCTCGCCGATGTGGACGAGATCGCGGTGATGTTCGACAAGCGGCTGTGCCACGCGAGGCTGTCGGCGGCCGGAGTGCCGGTGCCGCCCGCACTGCCTGGTCCGGTCGGAGACTACGCCGGGCTGCGCGAGCAGATGGACCAGGCCGGTTGGGGCCGGGTGTTCGTCAAACCCGCACACGGATCGTCGGCCTCCGGGATCATCGCCCTGCACGCCTCCGCGGACCGGGTCAGGGCGGTGACCTCGGTGGAGCTGGCCGGAGACGGTCTGCACAACTCGCTGCAGGTGCGCTCCTACGAGGACGAGATCGACGTGGCCGCGATCGTCGACATGCTGGCGGGGGACGGGCTCCACGTGGAGCGGTGGTTTCCCAAGGCGGGCGTCGGCGGGCGGACCATCGATCTGCGGGTGGTCGTGGTGGACGGCACACCCACTCACGCGGTGGTCCGGGCGAGCCGTACTCCCATGACGAACCTGCACCTCGGCGGCGAGCGGGGCGATCTCGACGTGGTCAGGGAGAAGGTCGGCCCGCAGGGCTGGGGGCGGGCGCTCGACGTCTGCGCGCGGGCGGCGGCCTGCTTCCCGGGGAGCCTGGCCGTCGGGGTCGACCTGATGATCGGCGTCGGCTGGCGGAGCGTGGCCGTGGCCGAGGTCAACGCCTTCGGCGATCTGCTGCCCCGGCTGACCGGCTTCCCCGGCGGCGGCGCCGAGGGCCTGGACACCTACGACGCGCAGGTCAGGGCCATCGCCGCGCGCCGTACGGCGGGAGCGCGGTGAGCATGACGCGGGACATGAACGCGATCGTGGGGAGCCACGACCTGCTGCTGGTGACGCTCGACACGCTCCGCTACGACGTGGCCGACGAGCTGATCAGAGCGGGACGGCTGCCCACCCTGGCCAGGGCGCTGCCCGGCGGGCGATGGCAGCGGCGGCACAGCCCCGGAAGCTTCACCTACGCCGCGCACGCCGCGATCCTCGCCGGGTTCCTGCCGACCCCGGCCGATCCCGGACCCCATCCCCGGCTTTTCGCGGCCGCGTTTCCCGGTAGCGAGACCACGGCGGACGGGACCTGGGCGTTCGACGCGCCCGACCTGCCCGGCGGGCTGGCGGAGGCCGGCTACCACACGGTCTGCGTCGGGGGAGTGGGGTTCTTCAACAAGCTCACCCCGCTGGGGTCCGCGCTGCCCGGCCTGTTCGCCGAGAGCCACTGGGAGCAGGGGTTCGGGGTCACCTCGCCGACCTCGTTCGAGGAGCAGATCGCCTGCGCCGAGCGGGCGGTCGCGGGAGTGGCAGGGCCGGTGTTCCTGTTCGTCAACGTCTCGGCGCTGCACCAGCCGAACTGGTTCCATCTGCCGGGAGCCACCCGCGAGCACGGGGACAGCCGGCAGAGCCAGGCAGCCGCGCTGGAGTATGTGGACCGGCACATCGGCAGGCTGTTCGCCCTGATGAGCGCCCGGCGGCCGGGTTTCGCGATCGTCTGTTCCGACCACGGCACCGCTTACGGCGAAGACGGATACACCGGGCACCGGATCGGCCACGAGGTCGTCTGGACCGTGCCCTACGGAGATTTCACGATGGAAAAGGGGGGATGGCGGTGACTGCGGATCTCGGTGAGACGCGGGTGCCGGAGGGCGGGCCGGACACGCGGGCGGTTCGGACGGGTCAGGCGCTCCCGGCGGCACACACGGTTCAGGGGCTCCCCGCGTCCCCGCCGGCCGTCGACGGCCCGTTCGACGCGGGGCCGTACCAGGGCTACGTCTACGCCTACCCGCACAAGACGGCCTACCGGCCGCTGGAGCCGCGCCCGTCGCTGCGGGAGGTATGGGCGGCCGAACCGCTCGGGAGTCTCTCCCTCTACCTGCACATCCCGTTCTGCGAGATGCGCTGCGGGTTCTGCAACCTGTTCACCCGGACCGGCGCCCCGGAGCGGCTCGTCGCCGCCTATCTGGACGCTCTGGAACGCCAGGCGCGGGCCGTACGGGACGCCCTGGAGGGGCCGAGGTTCGTGACCGCGGCCATCGGCGGCGGCACGCCGACCTACCTGAGCGCGGCCGAGCTCACCCGGATGTTCGACCTCACCGAGCGGATCATGGGCGCCGACCTGCGGGCCGTGCCGCTGTCGGTGGAGACCTCACCGGCGACCGCGACGGCGGACCGGCTCGCCGTCCTGGCCGAACGGGGCACCACCCGCGTCTCGATCGGTGTGCAGAGCTTCGTCGACGCCGAGGCCCGCGCGGCGGTGCGCCCGCAGAGACGGCGGGAGGTCGAGGCGGCGCTCGACCGGATCAGGGAGGTGGGGTTCGAGACGCTCAACCTCGACCTGATCTACGGGATCGACGGGCAGACCGAGCGGTCCTGGCGCCACTCACTGGACGCCGCGCTCGGCTGGAAGCCCGAGGAGATCTACCTCTACCCGCTGTACGTCCGCCCGCTCACCGGTCTCGGCCGTCGTGCCCACGACTGGGACGACCACCGGCTCGGCCTCTACCGGCAGGGCCGCGACCATCTGCTGGCCGCCGGGTACGAGCAGGTGTCGATGCGGATGTTCCGGCTGCCGGGCTCGGCCGGCGCGACCGAGTACTGCTGCCAGAGCGACGGCATGGTCGGCCTCGGCTGCGGCGCCCGGTCCTACACCTCCAGCCTCCACTACTCCTACGAGTACGCGGTCGGCGCCGGCCAGGTGCGCGCGATCATCGACGACTACGTACGGCTCGCGCCCGAGGAGTTCGCGGTCGCCAACGTGGGGTTCCGGCTGGGGGAGGACGAACGGCGGCGCCGCCACCTGATCCAGTCGCTGCTCCAGGCCGAGGGACTGGAGACGGCCGCCTACCGGGAGCGCTTCGGCACCGAGGTGACGGCCGGCTTCGGAGCGGAGCTCGACCTCCTGTCCGGCCGGGGCTGGCTGGAGCCGGCCGTCCCCGGAGCCCCGGGGACCCTCGAAAACCCGGGTGCGCCCGAGCCCGCCGGGAGCGGGGCACGCGGTGCCGACCGACTCCGGCTCACTGCCGAGGGTCTCGCGTACTCCGACGCGATCGGCCCGGCGCTGTTCTCCGGCCGGGTCCGCGAGCTGATGGCCGGGTACGAGGCGTGCTGACCCCCTCTCCGGAGCCGGAGGCCCGGAATCTCCACGCCCAGGGAGTCTCGACGGGAACCGGGGAAGGGCCGCCGCCGCGCGCCGACGTCCAGGACCCCCGCCACCTGACGATCCTCTACCGCGGCCCGCTGTCGAGCTGCGACTACGACTGTCCCTACTGCCCGTTCGCCAAGCGCCGCGACAGCCCCGACCGGCTCCGCCAGGACCGGGCGGCGCTGGAGCGGTTCACCGGGTGGGTGGCCGGGCGCGACCATCCGGTCTCGGTGCTGTTCACACCGTGGGGCGAGGGACTGGTCCGCTCCTGGTACCGGCGGGCGATGGTCGAGCTCAGCCACCTTCCGCACGTCCGGCGGGTCGCCATCCAGACCAACTTCAGCTGCCGCCCCGACTGGCTGGCCGAGGCCGATCTCGGCACGCTCGCCCTCTGGGTGACCTACCACCCCGGCCAGGTCTCCTACGAGCGTTTCCTGGGCAGGTGCCGGGAGCTGGCCGGGCGCGGGGTCCGCTTCAGCGTCGGCATCGTCGGCCTGCCGGAGCACCTGGAGCGCGCGCGGAGACTCCGGGCCGACCTGCCGGCGGAGGTGTATCTGTGGGTGAACGCCGCCGAGGGCCACCTCTACACCGATCCCGAGGCGGCCCGCTGGACGGCGATCGACCCGCTCTTCTCCTACAGCCGGACACCGCACCGCAGCGCCGGGCGGCCCTGCCGTACCGGAGACACCGTGATCTCCGTGGACGGCGAGGGCACCGTGCGGCGCTGCCACTTCGTCCCGGCCGTCCTCGGCAATCTCTACGACGGGACGTTCCGCCCGAGCGCCAGGATGTGCCCGGCGGCCCTGTGCGACTGCCACATCGGCTACGTCCACCTGGAGCAGACCGGTCTCTACGACGTCTTCGCCGGCGGGATCCTGGAGCGCGTCCCGCACATGGACCGGCCCGGGCGGCCCGCCGGGCCTCAGGTCTCCCGGTCCGGCCGGTAGTCGGCCTCGGACAGGCCGAAGGTCCAGGCCACGCCCTCGCGGGCGGTGCGGGTGGCCGGCGGGACCCGGAGCCAGTATTTACGGAAGGTGCCGTCGGGCTCGGCGGTGGAGTTGACCACCTCGACCATCACCACCGGCTCGTCCTCGGGCAGATCGATGCGCCACAGGACGCCGGTCTCGTCCCGATGGCGCGGGGTCGCCCCCGACTCGGCGAGGTAGCGGTCGTAGCCGAAGTGCTCCAGCATGACCCGGCGCAGCTCCGCGTTCTCCTGGGCACGGATGCGCTCCGGGGTCAGCTTCGCCATGGAGGCGGCGAAGTCGGCCGGGATCGGCGTGCCGCCCCAGGCGTGCACGGCGAAGCCGTCGGGGAACAGCAGCGCCGGGCCGTCGGCTCGGTGCAGGCGCGACAGCTCGTCGCGGTGCAGCTCGGCCGGGCGCTCGCAGACGATGGCCACCCGTTCGAACGGCCACCACCAGCCCGCCGCCCGGGCGACCTGGACCAGCCCCTCCACCTCCGGCCTGCCCAGCGCGTCGAACAGCGAAAGCCAGGGCGCGTCCTGCTGGCCCAGCACCGCGTCCAGGGTCGAGGCGCGCAGCGCGGCCGCGGCCTCCTGCGACTCCTCGGTCGCGGCGATGCCCCGGCGGATCCGGCTGACCAGGGCGCCCACCGGCTCCCAGAGCCGTCCGCCGGTCAGCGACCAGGCCAGTGGCCAGGCCGTGGGGCCGAGTGAGGCGTGCACGTCGGCCCTGGCCCGCTCCCACGGCCCGGTCCGCACCGCGTCGCGCACCGGCTTTCCGGCGCCGAGCAGGGCGATGGCCCTCGCGCCCGCGGCGGGGGAGTCGACCCAGATGATCTTCTCTGGCTCCGCCAGCCCGGCGATCCGGTAGGCCAGCCGCACTCCCGCCTCGGCCCCGGGCCGGTCGGCGGGGCCGGATCGGAAGGCCACCTCCTCCCAGCGGAGCGCGGCGGCGGTCAGGACGTCGGCCAGTTCGGTGGTGACGGTCATGATCGAAAGCTCCTCAGCTGAACGGGGACACATGCCCCGGCGGCGCCTCCGGACGGGGGGACCGGGGTGGGACGGGAAGGTCAGTCGGCGACGACGCGGAAGGCGCCGGGGATGTATTCGCGCTGACGTCGCACGGCGTACCAGCCCTTGGGCAGCGAGATCGCGGCGTGCTCCTCGTGCACGACGCGCCCGCCGGAGGGCAGGTGCAGGAAGTGCGGATCCATCGGCCGCAGGCCGCGGACCAGGGTGCCGGGGCCGACCACCGCGTGGGCATGGCCGGTGGCCTCGCCCAGGGCCAGCACCAGACGGCCACGGGCGTCAGGCGGCGCGGACGGCGAGTTCCTGGCCGAGGTGGGCACGGCCTCCTCGCGGACGGGCATGATCAGGATGTCTCCCTGGCGGTACATCTGGCTGGCTCCTCGGATCGGGGGTAGATCGAAGCTAGCCATCGCCACTGACATTTCCGCGGCCCCGCGGAGAGGGGATCGCGGCAGGGATCTCCCCGCTCGCGACGGGACCGGAGGCGGTGGATCGCGCGACGGACCGGGAGGCGCGCCAGGCGGGCCTGGTCATGACGCCGGCGCTCCGCGCGGCTTCACCGGGACGGGCGTCAGGCGCCCAGCCCCCGCAGCAGGAACCCGCAGACGGTCTCCCCGGCCTCCTCCGGCGTCACCGCGCCACTGAGCAGGGGCATCCGCTCGGCGCCGATGACGGCGAGGATCATCCGGGCGGCGGCGGCCACGTCGGGGGCCTCGAAGTCACCCGAGGCCACTCCGCTGTCGATGATGCCCGTCAGGATGTCCTGCATCGGCGCGACGTGGTCGGCCAGGCGCTGGTAGGCGTCGGGCCCCAGGGCCGCCGACAGGTCGGCGGGGCCGGGGTGGGGATGGGCGAGCAGCCCGGCGAGCTGGAGCCGGACGAACGCCCGCAGCCGCTCGGCGGGGGAGGCCTGCTCGGGCAGCTCACGCTCGTAGCTCTCGATGAAGTAGTGCGTCACCCGCTCGGTGAAGGCCAGCAGCAGGGCGGCCTTGTCGGGGAAGTAGTTGTAGAGGACGGTCCTGGTGATCCCGGCCTCGCCCGCCACGTCGGTCATCGAGATGGTGTCGATGCCCTGGTCGCGGGAGAGGCGCGAGACCGCCTGCAGGATGCGGTCCTGCGTCTGGGCGCGGTGCTCGCCGATCGTCGGGGCCGAAATCCGGGGCATGCTCCCATGGTGGCACAGGGGCGGCGGCGCGGACGGCCCATGAGCCGTACGGCCTCAGCCTCCGAGCCTTCCCGGTCCCGTCCGTGTTTCCGCGACTCCGCGTCGGTGCCGGGGCGGTGCCGGGTCGGTGTCGGTCAGCGGTGCGGGCGGGTCGCGAGCATCGCGGCGTGCAGACTCTCGGCCGTGGGGGCGGGAGGGAGGGGGAGACCGGCCCGGTCGGCGCGGCAGGCGTCGAGGATCAGGGAGACCAGCCGCCGCCACGCCTCCGGGGCCGCGCAGCGGGTCGCGCCGAGAACCCCGGCGTTGGCCATGAGGATCAGCATCAGGTCCTGGCCGGTGAAGTCGGCACGCAGCGTCCCCGCGGCTTTCGCGCGCTCGATCACCCGGTCCGTCGCCGCCATCGCCCGCTCGCGCGGGCCCTCCAGTGACCGGGAGCCGGGGAAGCAGACCGTGAAGGCCTCGGTCACCCCCTGATCGGCCGCCTGCATGCCGCAGATGTGCTCGACCAGCCCGTGGAACCCCTCCCAGGGGTCGGTGGCCCGCACCGCCTTCTCGGCGGCGTCGGCGAACTGGGCCATCCGGTCGGCCAGGATCGCCTCGATGAGCGCCTCCCGGTCGGGGAAGCGACGGTAGAGGGTGGCGATGTTCACCTCGGCCCGGCGGGCTATCTCCTCCAGCGGGACGTCGAGACCCCGCTCGCCGAAGGCGGCTCGGGCGGCCTCCAGGATGCGCTCCCGATTGATCTCGGCGTCCTTGCGCAGCCCCCGCCGCTTGCACGATTCCATGCGTCGATTCTATGAAGTGAAGGCAATCCTGCGTTTATGCTACGGTCCGTATCAAGCGAAGGGTCGCCTTCACTTATTCTTCGGAGCTCATCATGAACGTCGCCCTCTGGATCGCCCAGGGACTGCTCGCCGCAGCCTTCCTCTTCGGTGGCCTCACCAAGGCCACCCAGCCCCGGGAGAAGCTGGCCGGCAACATGCCGTGGGTGCAGGACTTCTCCGACGGCCAGGTCAAGGCCATCGGAACCGTCGAGGTGCTGGCCGCGATCGGGCTGATCGCGCCCGCGGTCACCGGGATCCTGCCCGTGCTGACCCCGCTCGCCGCCGTGGGCCTGGTGATCACCATGATCGCCGCCGCGGTCGTGCACGCGCGACGCGGGGAATATCCCGGCATCGCCGTCAACGTCGTGCTCCTCGCGCTGGCCGCCTTCGTGGCCTGGGGCCGGTTCGGGCCCTACGCCTTCTGAGAGGGCTCGCGGTGTCTTCCCGGGGAGCGGCCCGTGTCCTTGTCATGGCGGGTCTGGGGCCTCGATGCCCGGTGAGAACTCACGGCCGCACCCCTTCCGGCGACAGGGCGCTCCGGTACGGCGACGCCGTACCGGAGCGCCCTGTCCGGCGAGGCGCGGGGGAGGTCACGCCGCGAGCCCGGCCCGCACCACCCGGCCGAGGTCGCCGAGCACCTCGGTGTTGAGCAGGTAGGCGAGCCTGGTCTCACGGATGATCCGCCGCTTCTCGTCGTCGTCCACGGGCAGGGCGTCCAGCCGGGCGCGATACTCGTTCTTGAACCGGGGCAGGCTGCCGACCTCGTCGAACAGGTAGAAGTCGACGCCGCCACCCGGCTGGTAGCCGTAGATCTTCTGCAGCTCCATCCGGATGAACTGCCCGCCGGACAGGTCTCCCATGTAACGGGTGTAGTGGTGGGCGACGTAGCCGCCCGGCCAGGTGGCGACCTGGTTGATCCGGGCGACCAGTGTCCGGGTCGGCTTGGAGGGCGCGATCCTGCTCCGCCAGTCGGCACCGTAGATCGTCTCCAGATCGCGGGCCAGCGCCTCCTCGCGGTAGAGCTCGGGGAGGACGAACGGCGCAGCGACCGGGTCGCCGGCGAGCGACCGGGAGGCGCCGTCGAGCGCGGCGTAGGCGAAGTAATGCTGGGCGACCATCTCCCCGTAGGCCTCGCGGCTGAGCTCGCCCGCCATCAGAGCCTTGAGGTAGCTCTCGTCCTCGGCGGACCCGTGGTCGCCCCGGGTGGCGTCCCTGAGCACTTCGGAGAACGGCGACTCGCTCATGATCACTCCACGTCGACGGGCCTTCCATATCTTTCATGACATAGTGTCACAAAAACTGCGGGGCTCCGTCAAGCTGATCACGACACTCTGTCATTAAAACTCCCTCGTCTGAGAGGGGACAGCCACGCCACACCCAGCAGCGCGGCGAACACCGGGAGCCAGGCCAGCCGGTGCAGCACCCAGAGCGGTTCGGTGGGCGGTGCCAGCAGGCCGGGCACGTCACCGAAACGCAGCGCCGCGAGGACGGTCACGGCCGGCGCGGTCTGGTGCCACAGGAAGATCGTCATCGCCGACAGGTTGGCCAGCGCCACCGCCGCCCAGATCCGGGGCCGCCGCATCAACCGGGCCAGCGGTTCGCGGGCCAGCAGCGCCAGCCCCACCTGCGCGATGCCGAAGCAGACCACGGCGAGCGTGGGCGGGCTCAGGTTGGAGAGCTTCGCCCCCGTCACCCCCACCATGCTGGCCGGATACCCGAACCCGGTGACCAGCACCACGGCCCCGGCCGTCCCGCCCGCCAGCAGACCGGCCGCCGCCCGGCGTGAGGTGAGCGCACCGTTCGCCCAGCAGATCCCCAGCGCGTACGGCACCAGCCACCCGGCCGCCAGATTCACCCATCCCAGCCAGTCCGGTCCCCCCTGCCCGAACCTGAGCGCGTCCACCACGAGCACGACCGCGACCGCCGAGACGGCCACGGCGCCCGGCCGCAGGAGCAGGAGCAGCGGGGTGGCCGCGCTGAGCGCGGCGAAGACCGCCAGGAACCACAGCGGCCCGACGGCCGGAAGCACCAGAGACCTGACCGCCCGCTCGGGCAGGCCGTGCAGCGCCATGCCGGCCGCGACCCCCGTCCAGAGCAGGGCGAGCGGCACCACCGGCCGCAGCAGCCGTCCCATCCTGGCCCGCACCCAGGCAGGGCGGTCCACGGCCGACCGCAGGCTCCGGGCCGCGGCGTAGCCGCCCACGAAGAAGAACACCGCCAGGGTCTGCAGCACCCACGACAGGGGAGTGAGCGCGGGCAGGTAACTGAGCGGGCTGGAGACGTACACCTTCCCGCCGGGCCCGTGCACCCATGCCGTGACCAGCCAGTGCCCCGCGACCACTCCGAGGATCGCCAGCGCGCGCAGCGCGTCCATTCCCCGGTCCCTGCCCGCCGGGGTGGCTGCCTCGATCCGGGCGGCGACGCTAACCACGTGACACCTCGCCCGTCCGGCCGAGGGCGATCAGGGTCAGGTTGCGCAGGGACACGCCGCCGGGCGCGAAGTAGTCGCTGTGCCCGGCGTCGCCCGCCGCGAACAGCCGGGCGCCGAAGGACGGGTCCACCGGGTCGGGGCCGAAGCCGAGCGGGCCGATCCGGAGCTTGGGCACATCACGCATCCAGTCCCGGCTGCCGCTGCCCACCCAGAGCGGGACGTCGCCGAGCTCGGACGCAGCGGAGACGCCGAGCCCGGGACTGCCGACGACGGCCATGCTCGCGACACCCGGCCCGGGCGCGGCCTTGGCGCACACGACCGACCCGTAGCTGTGGCACAGCAGGCTGACCTGCTTGCCCGCAAGCGTCTCGGCGATGTATCGCCGCAGCGCCACGGCTCCTCTCTCGGCGGCCCCGCTGGTCACCACCTCAAGGCTGACGGTCGCCGGGCTGTCGTATCCGAGCCAGGCCACCACCGCCAGCCGGGCCCCGGGGTCCAGCGCCCGCGCCTCGGCCAGCACCGCCTTGGCGCCACCGCCCGGAGTGCTGTACGCCTTGGCCCTGCCGCCGTCGAAGCTGGCGACCGTGGTGTCGGAGCCCGGGACGACGACCGCGACGTGCTCGGCCGTACGGAGATCGCCGTAGATCCTGACGACGCGGTCGCCCGGGGGCGCGGGGACGATCACATAGGTGAGCGCGGCGGCGGTGACCACGGCGAGCGCGCGGCGGAACATGGAGCCTCCTGTCCGGTTGGGGAACCGGACAGGACATTAGGGACCAAGATCCGTCGTCGGCGTCGTCCCGCGGTGCTCACCCCGCGGGTCCCTCCCTGGGGTGAGGGGGGTCACCCGCCGGGGCGGACCAGGCCCGTCTCGTAGGCGTGGACGATCGCCTGGGCGCGGTCGCGCAGGTTCAGCTTCGCCAGGATCCGCCCCACATGGGTCTTGACGGTCTGCTCCGACAGCACGAGCTCTTCGGCGATCTCCTGGTTGGAACGGCCCTGGGCGATGAGGGTGAGCACCTCGGTCTCCCGCTCGGTGATGTCGTCCAGCCGGCCGCGCGGGCGGCGCGGTCCGACGCGGGCGAACTCCGTGATCAGCCGCCGGGTCACCGAGGGTGCGAGCAGCGCCTCCCCGGAGGCCACCACCCGGACCGCCTCGGCGAGCTGCTGGGCGGAGGCGTCCTTGAGCAGGAACCCGCTGGCTCCGGCCCGCAGCGCCTCGTAGACGTAGTCGTCGAGGTCGAACGTCGTCAGGATCAGGATCTTCGGCGGGAAGTCCCCGGACGCCTGGATCTCCCGCGTCGCGGCCAGGCCGTCCATGACCGGCATCCGCACGTCCATCAGCACGACGTCCGGCCGCAGCTCGGCCGCCCGGGTCACGGCCTCGCGTCCGTCGGCGGCCTCGCCCACGACCTCGATGTCCGGCTGCGCGCCCAGGAAGACGGTGAATCCAGTCCGCACCATGCCCTGGTCGTCGGCGATGAGCACCCGGATCGTCACGTGGCCTCCACGATCGGCAGTATGGCAGTGATCGCGAAGCCTGTCCCTACCGGTCCGGCCCACAGGCGTCCGCCGAGCATGGACACCCGTTCCCGCATCCCGATCAGGCCGTGCCCTATGTGTCCCGGTTCCGTGGGGGAGCGGTATCCGGCGTCGTTCGTCACATTGATGTGAAGTTCGGCGCCGGAGCGGTTGATCTTCACCAGGACGGTCGAGCCGGGTGCGTGCCGCATGGCGTTGCTCGTCGACTCCTGCACGATCCGGTAGGCGGACAGGCTCACCGCCGTGGGCAACCCGGTCAAGTCGCCGCCCAGCTTGAGTGTCACGGCGAGCCCGGCCGAGCGCGCGGTGGCGATCAGCTCCTCCAGGCGGCCGAGGCCCGGTTGCGGCGCGGTTTCGGTGAGCCCGTCCCCGTCGCGGAGCACGCCCAGCACGCGGCGCATCTCGGTCATGGCCGTGAGCGAGAGCGCGCGGATCTCGCCCAGCCCCTCCTCAAGTCGCCTGGCGTCCCCGGCCGCCTGCAGTGGCACGGCCTCCGCCTGGATGGCGATCACCGACATGTGGTGGGCGACGACATCGTGCAGTTCCCTGGCGATCCTGGCCCGCTCCTCCAGCACCGCCTGTCCGGCCAGCGCCTGCTCGCTGCGCTGCTCCTCCTCGGCCAGCCGCCTGGTGGCCAGCCGCCTGGTCCGGACGTTGTAGCCGAAGAGCGCTGTGACGCCCAGCAGGATCGCGGCTATGACGATCTCGTCCCTGCTGGAGGGCGAGATCGCCATGCAGAGCACGGAGGCGATCCACACGCCCAGAGTGGTATCCCGCTCGCAGCGGACGGCGACGGAGTAGACGACGAGGAGATAGGTGAGGATCCCGATGACCGGCACGGGATTGCCGAGCAGGGTGTCCGTGAGCGGAGCGGTGGTGACCATGGCCACCGCGCTGATCCGCCATGCGGCGAGCGGCCAGTGCTCACGTAGCAGCAGGGGGAGGGCGCAGGCCGCGACGGCATAGTAGATCTGCCACTCAGGGTAGGGGGCGGGTGGCGCCCCGTTGTTCTCCAGGAAGGCGGACAGGTTCCCGCTGTATGCGAACCAGAAGATCAGCAGGTTGGCCACCACGACCAGGTCGACGGTCCGGAACGGCAGGAGCCCCAGGGACGCGGGAATCGGTATCCGCAGGCCGCGAGAGCGCGGGAACGGGGGATCGGCTTTCCCGCTGACCACCGCCAGGGCCAGCGGCCGGGTGAGCCGTACGAGGCCGGCGGGCAGGTTCACCCGGCCAGCCTAGGCGGGCGCGGCCCGGCCGGCGTCACACCCATGGGTGATCCCCCCCGTCACACCTGGGAGCTACGGCTGCCGGAGAGGGATAATTACACAATTACGATCGCTCACAGCGAACACGCTCAATCTCGGGAACATTTTAAGGCTCCCATTAATTGAGTCGATGTAACTCAACCTTTGGAGTTCAGATGAGTGAGAGCTTGATCCTCCCGGTCCTTCCGCTCGACGACGAGGTCGTGCTGCCGGGCATGGTGGTTCCGTTGGACCTGTCGGAGAACGAGGTCCGGGCTGCGATCGACGCGGCTCAGGCACTCAGCGACAACAAGCCGGAAGTGTTGCTCGTTCCCCGGATCGACGGGCGATACGGTTCCGTGGGCGTCCGTGCCGTCGTCGAGCAGGTGGGCAGGCTGCCCGGTGGCGAGCCCGCCGCGGTGGTGCGCGGTGTCGACCGCGTCCGCGTGGGCACCGGCACGACCGGCCCCGGCGCGGCCCTGTGGGTGCAGGCCACCCTGGTCGAGGCCGTCCCGGCGGGCGAGCGCGCCGAGGAACTGGCCAAGGAGTACAAGGCGCTGACCACCACCATCCTGCAGAAGCGGGGCGCGTGGCAGGTCGTCGACGCGGTCAACCAGATGGACGACCCGTCGGTCCTCGCCGACAGCTCCGGCTACGCCCCCTGGCTGGGCACGCCGCGCAAGGCCGAGATCCTTCAGACCGCCGACCCGGCCGACCGGTTGGAGAAGCTGGTCGAGTGGGCGCGTGAGCACCTGGCCGAGCTCGACGTGGCCGAGACGATCCGCAAGGACGTCCAGGAGGGCATGGAGAAGCAGCAGCGGGAGTTCCTGCTCCGCCAGCAGCTCGCCGCGGTCCGCAAGGAGCTGTCCGAGCTCAACGGCACCTCCCCGGAGACCGAGGAGGAGGACTACCGCGCCCGCGTCGAGGCCGCCGACCTGCCCGAGAAGGTGCGCGAGGCCGCGCTCAAGGAGGTCGACAAGCTGGAGCGGACCTCCGACCAGTCTCCCGAGACCGGCTGGATCCGCACCTGGCTCGACACCGTCCTCGACATCCCGTGGAACGAGCGGACCGAGGACTCCTACGACATCGCCGCGGCCCGCGCCGTCCTGGACGCCGACCACACCGGCCTCGACGACGTCAAGGACCGCATCATCGAATACCTCGCCGTCCGCGGCCGCCGGGCCGAGAAGGGTCTCGGCGTGGTCGGCGGGCGCCGCAGCGGCGCCGTGCTCGCGCTGGCCGGCCCTCCCGGAGTCGGCAAGACCTCGCTGGGCGAGTCCGTGGCCCGCGCCATGGGCCGTAAGTTCGTCCGCGTCGCCCTCGGCGGCGTCCGCGACGAGGCCGAGATCCGCGGTCACCGGCGCACCTACGTCGGCGCCCAGTCCGGCCGGATCGTCCGCGCCATCCGCGAGGCCGGGTCGATGAACCCGGTCGTGCTGCTGGACGAGGTCGACAAGGTCGGCTCCGACTACCGGGGCGACCCGACGGCCGCGCTGCTGGAGGTGCTCGACCCGGCGCAGAACCACACCTTCCGCGACCACTACCTGGAGGTCGAGCTCGACCTCAGCGACGTGCTCTTCCTGGCGACCGCCAACGTGCTGGAGGCCGTCCCCGGCCCGCTGCTGGACCGCATGGAGATCGTGACGCTCGACGGCTACACCGAGGACGAGAAGGTCGTGATCGCCCGCGACCACCTGCTCCCGCGCCAGCTCGACAAGGCCGGCCTCACCGCCGCCGACGTCACCGTCGAGGAGGACGCGCTGCGCAGGCTGGCGGGCGAATACACCCGGGAGGCCGGAGTCCGGTCCCTGGAGCGCTCGATCGCCAGGATCCTGCGCAAGGTGACCGCCAACGTCGCCCTCGGCGAGGGCGAGCTGCCCGTGACGGTGGGCGACCTGGTCCCCTACCTCGGCCGTCCGCGCCACGTGCCGGAGTCCTCGCTCCCGGAGTCCCGCCAGCGTACGTCGGTGCCCGGTGTGGCCACCGGCCTGGCGGTCACCGGCGCCGGTGGCGACGTCCTCTACGTGGAGGCGTCGCTGGCCGACCCGGAGACCGGCGACACCGGCCTGACCCTGACCGGTCAGCTCGGTGACGTGATGAAGGAGTCGGCCAGGATCGCGCTGTCCTACCTGCGCTCTCGCGGCGCGGAGCTGGAACTGCCGGTGGCGTCCCTCAAGGACCGCTCGGTGCACGTCCACTTCCCCGCGGGCGCGGTTCCCAAGGACGGCCCGTCGGCGGGTGTCACCCTGACCACGGCCCTGGCCTCGCTGCTCTCGGGCCGCCCGGTCAGGAACGACGTGGCCATGACCGGCGAGGTCTCCCTCACCGGCCGGGTGCTGCCCATCGGCGGGGTCAAGCAGAAGCTGCTGGCCGCCCACCGGGCGGGCATCACCACCGTGCTGATCCCGGCCCGCAACGAGCCCGACCTGGACGACGTCCCCGAGGCCGTGCGCAACGAGCTCACCGTTCACGTGGTGAGCGACGTGCGCGAGGTCCTGGAGATCGCGCTCACCCCGGCCAAGGTCGCCGAGCGCGTCGTCGCCTGACCCCGTCTCCCCCGAAGTCGGCCCGTCCTCCGAGGAGAGGACGGGCCGTCCCCTTCTCCGGACCGTGTCCGCCCTGTACGAGGTGTTCGTCACCCGGCGGCTGCGCCGCACCCGGTACCAGCTGGACGAGTCGCTCAGCCAGGGGCAGGCGGCCAGGGACCTGCGCGAACTCGCGGCCAAGGGTTGGCTGCGGTCGTACGGGGAGACCAAGGGGCGTTTCTACGCGCCCGGCCCGAGGATGCAGGCGATCAAGGACGACTCCGCCGCCCGGGCCGCTCCGCTCCGTGACCCTTGTCGGAACGGGTGACCGACATCACATAACGTGTCGGGAATAGGGGTAACCGGGGTCTGTGTTGACGCAGACGTGAAAACGAGCGTGGCACGTCATACCCGCATGGCTTCGCAGGGGCGAGGCACGTGTTGTGACATGCGCGAGATGTCGAGCATGTGTGCCATGTGCCGCATGTGCTCCGTGCGCTGAACGCGCCGAGCCTCCGGACCCCGCCCGCGCTTCTCACGAAAGCTCCGAGACCATGACCTGCCCCGCGGATGACCTCATCCTGCGCCGTCTGAGCCACCGCCCCTTCCACCCCGGCACCCGCTAGCCCTCCCCAGGTCCTGAGATCTTTTCGACGATCCACTCGTGTTGGGGAACAAGCTGTGATTGATGTGTCGGGCCTGCGGAAGGTCTATCGAGATCGGGGGCGCGAGGTGGTCGCCATCGACGGCGTCGACCTCCACGTCCGCGAGGGTGAGATCTTCGGTGTGCTGGGGCAGAGCGGTGCCGGCAAAAGCACCTTGCTGCGCTGCGTGAACCTGCTGGAACGGCCCACCGAGGGCACCGTCACCGTGGCCGGGCGGGAGCTGACCGCGCTGCGGGAGGCCGAGCTGCGCGGCGCCCGGCAGCGGATCGGGATGATCCACCAGCACTTCGCGCTGCTGTCCTCCCGTACGGTGGCCGGAAACGTGGCCTTCCCGCTGGAGGTCATGAAGGTCGCCAAGGCCGAACGGGCCAGGCGCGTCGCCGAGCTGCTGGAGCTGGTCGGGCTGGCCGACAAGGCCGGAGCGCACCCGGCCCAGCTGTCCGGCGGGCAGAAGCAGCGGGTCGGCATCGCCCGCGCGCTGGCCGGCAGTCCCTCGGTGCTGCTGTCGGACGAGGCCACCTCGGCGCTCGACCCGGGCACCACGCAGTCGATCCTGGCGCTGCTCAGAAGCCTGAACCGGGAGCTCGGCCTGACCATCCTACTGATCACCCACGAGATGAACGTCGTCAAGTCGATCTGCGACTCGGCCGCCATCATGCGTGACGGCCGGATAGAGGAGTCCGGGGCGCTCCCGGAGCTGATCGCCAGGCCGGGCTCCCGTCTCACCGCGGAGCTGTTCCCCCTCCCCGCACCGGATCCCGGCAGCGTCACGATCACCTTCACCGGGCAGGCCGACGAGCCCGTGGTCTCGGAAGTGGTCTGCAAGTTCGACGTGGACGTCAACATTCTCGGCGGGGCACTGGAGGAGGTGGCCGGCGCCTCCGTCGGGCGTCTGCGCCTGCGCCTCACCGGTGACGAGCGCGCCGCCGCCCTGACCTACCTGTCCGAGCGCGGCCTGCTGGTCGAGGAGAGCCGTTGAGCGCGTACACCGGAGGGCACGGCGTCGAGAGGCTGCGGCCGGCGGGGGAGATCGCATGACATGGGACGAGATGGTTCCCCTGCTGTGGGAGTCGACCTGGCAGACGGTCCAGATGGTGCTGTGGTCCACCCTGTTCACCGTGCTGATCGGCCTGCCGCTCGGGGTGGCGCTGGTCGTCACCGGCAGGGACGGGCTGCTGCCCTCGTGGACGCTGAACCGGGTGCTCGGACTGGTCGTCAACATCGGCCGCTCGCTGCCGTTCGTCATCCTGATGATCGCGGTGATCCCGCTGACCCGGCTGATCGTCGGCACCACCATCGGCACGATCGCCACCGTGGTTCCGCTGACGCTGGGCGCCGCGCCGTTCTTCGCCCGGCTGGTGGAGACCGCGCTGCTCGAGGTCGGCAGGGACAAGGTGCAGGCGGCCCAGGCGATGGGCGCCAGCCGTACGACCGTCGTGGGCAAGGTCCTACTGCCCGAGGCGATGTCCGGCCTGGTCGCGGGGCTCACCGTGACCGTGGTCGCGCTGATCTCCTACTCGGCGATGGCCGGGGCGATCGGCGGCGGCGGCCTGGGCGACCTGGCCATCCGTTACGGCTACCAGCGCTTCGAGACCACGCTCATGGTGGTCACGGTCGTCGTGCTGGTCGTCGTCGTCCAGCTCATGCAGACCCTGGGCGAGACCGTCGCCCGCCGTCTCGCGCGTCGCTGACCCTCTTACGGAAACCCGTCCCGGGCGGGTTTCCCACCCTTCAGGACCCTGCCGCCAGGAGGGCCCTCCGATTTTCCACGCCCGAAGGAGCACGTAATGCGTAAGTTCATGGGGATCGCGTCCGCGATCACCGCCCTGGCCCTGGCGCTGACGGCCTGCGGCTCGACCGAGACCGCCACATCCGGAGACACGGGCAAGGCCTCCGCCGCCGAGGTGCTCAAGGTCGGCGCGAGCCCCGTCCCGCACGCGCAGATCCTGAAGTTCGTCAAGGACAAGCTCGCGGCCAAGGAGGGGCTGAACCTGGAGATCGTCGAGTTCACCGACTACGTCCAGCCGAACGTCCAGCTCAACGACGGCCAGCTCGGCGCCAACTTCTTCCAGCACAAGCCCTACCTGGACGACTTCAACGCCTCCAAGGGCACCAAGCTGAGCTTCGTCCAGCCGGTCCACCTGGAGCCGCTGGGCGTCTACTCCAAGAAGCTCACCGATCTCACCGCGCTGGCCCAGAACGCGACCGTCGCGGTGCCCAACGACGCCACCAACCTGGGACGGTCGCTGAAGCTGCTCGCCGACAACGGCGTGGTCACGCTGAAGGAGGGGGTCGGCACCGCGGCCACCGAGCGTGACGTCACCGGCAACCCCAAGAACCTGAAGTTCCAGCCGCTGGAGGCCGCCCAGCTGCCCCGCTCGCTGGAGGACGTGGACGTGGCCGTCATCAACGGCAACTACGCCCTGGAGGCCGGTCTCGACCCGGCGAACAAGGCCCTGGTGCTGGAGAAGGCCGAGGGGAACCCCTACGTCAACGGTCTGGTCGTGGCGGCCGGCAACGAGAAGGACCCGCGCGTGGTCAAGCTCGTCAAGCTGCTCGCCGGCCCCGAGGTGAAGCAGTTCATCGAGCAGACCTACAAGGGAGCCGTCATCCCCGCCTCCTGACGTCCCTCTCTGGAGGGGCCGTGGCTTCCCGCACCACGGGGGCCACGGCCCCTCCATGCCTTCTCACCGAACATCAAACCGAGTAATGTTCGGTTTTATGCACCCGGGAGCCATCGCGGCGACCTCGCCGGACAAGCCCGCTGTGATCATGGCGGGCTCCGGGCAGGTCGTGACCTTCCGCGAGTTGGACGAGGAGTCCAACCGCCTCGCCCACCTGTTCCGCGCCGCGGGGCTCCAGCCGGGCGACCACATCGCCTTCATGCTGGAGAACCATCCGCTCTTCCTGGTGATCGCCTGGGCCGCGCACCGGTCCGGCCTGTACTACACGGCCGTCGGCTCGCGGCTGAAGGCCGACGAACTCGCCTACATCGTCGACAACTGCGAGGCGCGTGTCTTCATCTCCTCCGCCAAGCTGGCCGAGGTCGCCACCTCGATCACTCCCGCGACGCCGAAGGTCGAGCTCAGGCTCATGCTGGACGGTGTCGCCCCCGGCTTCGACTCCTTCGAGGAGGCGGTGGCCTCCCACCCCGCCACCCCCATCGAGGACGAGTGCCAGGGCATGGACATGCTCTACTCCTCCGGCACGACCGGCCGGCCCAAGGGCGTCAAGCCTCCCCTGTCCAAGGCCACGCTGGACACCCCGGGGCCGTTGCTGCAGCTCATCCAGTTCCTGTTCGCGCCGTCCGCCGACAGCGTCTACCTCTCCCCGGCGCCGCTCTACCACGCCGCCCCGCTGCGCTACTGCATGAACTTCCAGCGCGTGGGCGCGACGCTCGTGGTGATGGAGCGGTTCGACCCCGAGCAGGCGCTCGCGCTGATCGAGAAGTACGGCGTCACGCACTCGCAGTGGGTGCCGACCATGTTCATCAAGATGCTCAAGCTGCCGGAGCAGGTGCGGACACGCTACGACCTCTCGTCGCTGGTGTGCGCGATCCACGCCGCCGCGCCCTGCCCCGTCCCGGTCAAGGAGGAGATGATCGAGTGGTGGGGGCCGATCATCCACGAGTACTACGCGGGGACCGAGGGCAACGGCTTCCTGTACGTCGGTCCGGAGGACTGGCTCAAGCACAGGGGCACGGTCGGCCGCTCGCTGCTCGGCGTCGTGCACGTGTGCGACGAGGACGGCAACGAGGTGCCGCCGCGTGAGCACGGCACGGTCTATTTCGCAGACGGCCCCCAGTTCGTCTACCACGGCGACGAGGACAAGACGAGATCCTCGCGGGACCCGCTGGGCCGTGGGTGGACCACCCTCGGTGACATCGGCTATCTCGACGAGGAGGGCTTCCTCTACCTCACCGACCGGCGCTCCTACATGATCATTTCTGGTGGGGTGAACGTCTACCCGCAGGAGGCCGAGAACGTCCTGTCGGTCCATCCGAAGGTGGCGGACGTGGCGGTCTTCGGCGTCCCGGACGAGGAGATGGGCGAGCAGGTCAAGGCCGTCGTCCAGCCCGTCTCCATGGACCTCGCCGGCCCGGCGCTCGCGGCCGAGCTGATCGACTACTGCCGCTCCCGGCTCGCGTCCTACAAGTGCCCCACGTCGGTGGACTTCCGCGACGAGCTTCCCCGTCATCCCACGGGGAAGCTCTACAAGCGCCTCCTGCGCGACGAGTACTGGCCGCGGCCTCAGACGGGCAAGTCCGATGTCTGAGGGCCGGCTCATCCGTCCAGATCGCGACGGCCGCCTACCGCGACTGAGCGCCTCGCGGCCGGCGAATGCACCGCGCGGGCTTACACACGCCCTGAACGCTTTGAGGCGACCTTCGAAGGCCTGAACCGGACCCGTTCGACACCGCTGTCGCGCAGCGGGCGCAGTCCCAGTCGTCGGCCTCCAGCAGTTCGTGGCCCACCTCCACTCGGGGGACGCCGTCGCCGCGCGGGCGTCCGTGTTGCCCACGCGCTGGACCTCGCCCACGACGGCATCGGCCGTACGGGCACGGGCCTCGACACGGTCCTGCGCCGCACGCAGTTTCCCCTCGTCCGCGCTGACGAGGAGGGCGCCGTTGCGGGCGGTAGCCGGTCCGGGTGCTGCCCGCTTCGGCGAGAAGCTCGATGACCTGCGGGTAGTAGGCCGCGCCGGCCGCGTAGAGCTCGTGGAAGGGCCCCTCGGCGGTGGACGCCCAGGGGGAGATGATGCCCGCGCTGGCGTCCGTCGCCTGTCCCGTATCTGCGGAATCGACGTGCGGGGCCGCTCAGCCCCCACCGGTTCTTCCGCAACGGTAGAGGCCCTGTCCGGTGAATCCCCGGCCGGGGCATCTGGTTGGGGATTCACCGGTGCGCGACACGGGAAGAGCCGATTTTCTCGGACAGGTCAAGATCGATCTCTGTCTTGACCAGCTTCGATAAAGCGGCCGTCAGAGGATCCGGGCAACCGAGATCATCCCCTTAAGCTGCTCTTACGCGCCTTCAGGCATTGTTTGAGTCGCCGGGAGGACCGGTCGCCGCCCGGCTACTCACGGGCGGACGCAAGACTTGGGGGAAGACATGGACCCGAACAAGAATGAGCAGGACACCACTCCGGCCGACGCGACCCCCAGGAACGACGGCTGGACCCAGTTCGGCAAGACGCCGCCGCGCACCGGCGAGTACGCCATGGGCAGGGGGGCGGACCAGAGCGCGGGTGACGCCGGGCCGCAGCCGACGCTGATCCATCCGGTGCCGGAACCGCTCGCGGCCCCGGTGCCCGCCCAGCGGGCCAGGCTGACCACCGGGCAGAAGGTGGGGGCGGGGCTCGCGCTGGCCGCGATGGCGGTCGGCGGTGGAGTGGTGGGCGCCCTGGCCGCGACCTCGTTCGGCGGCTCCGGCACCACGCTCGCCTCCTCCGCCGGCCCGGTCGTCAACCCGGTCGGCAATGTGACCACCGTCGCCGACGTGGCCAAGGCCGTCCAGCCCGCGGTGGTGTCCATCCAGATCAAGACCAGTGCCGGCGGTGGTGAGGGTTCCGGCGTGGTGCTGTCGACCGACGGACTGATCCTGACCAACAACCACGTGGTGGAGGCCGGCGGGCTGGGTCAGGGCGCCCAGGTGAGCGTCAAGTTCAGCGACGGCAAGTCCGTCGGGGCAAAGGTCGTCGGCACCGATCCCGTCACCGACCTCGCGGTCATCAGGGCGGACGACGTCTCCGGCCTCACCGCGGCCTCGATCGGTGACAGCGACCGGCTCAAGGTGGGCGACTCCGTGCTCGCCATCGGCAGCCCGCTCGGCCTGTCCGGCTCGGTCACCGCCGGAATCGTCAGCGCGCTGAACCGCACGGTGACCGTCGGCGGCGAGCAGCAGCAACAGCTCCCGCCGGGCTGGGGCGGTGGCCAGCAGCAGCAGAGCGGCAGCGCGCCCACGGCCATCGGCGGTGCCATCCAGACCGACGCGGCGATCAACCCCGGCAACTCCGGCGGCGCGCTGGTCAACGCGTCCGGGCAGGTGATCGGTATCAACACCGCCATCGCCACCAACGGCGGCGAGGGCAACATCGGCGTCGGTTTCGCCATCCCGATCAACACCGCCAAGCAGGTCGCCCAGCAACTCATCGAGAAGGGCAAGGTCACCCACGCCTTCCTGGGTGTCTCCCTCGCCTCCGCCGCCGAGGGCACGAGTGGGGCCCTGGTCAGCGAGGTGACCGCGGGCAGCCCCGCAGCCCAGGCGGGGATCAAGCAGGGCGACCTCATCACCAAGATCAACGACACCGTGGTCGACGACGGCACCACCGTCGTCGGCGCCGTCCGCGGGTTCAAGCCGGGGCAGAAGGTGACCGTGACCTACGTCCGCGACGGCCGGCCCCAGACCGCCACGGTGACCCTCGCCGAGAAGACCGGCGAGTAGTCCCCGCCGACGGCCGTGCCGCCGGGGTCGCGGTGACCCCGGCGGCACGGCCGTTCCCGGCATCCCGAGAGCGTCTCGTCTCGGACCGCGGCGCTCAGGAGAAGCGGTTGCCCTCGTCGCGCCGGTAGGCCCACACGGCCAGGGCCCCGGCCACCACGGTCCAGACGCCGAACATGGCCATCGACAGGGTCCCCGGGGTGCCGTGGCCGACCGCGGCCCAGACCAGTTCGACGGCGCCCCGGCTGGGCAGGAAGGGCGCGACCACCTCGATGAACGCCGGGGTGTACATCGGGTTCATGAACAGCCCCCCGCCCACCGCCATCGGGAACAGTGTCAGCTGCACCACCGCGATCGCGGCCTTGGACGGCAGCGCGTAGCCGATGAACAGGCCCAGGAGCTGGAACGGGACCGACGCGACCACCAGGGCTCCGAGGCCCAGCAGCAGCCGGCCGGGTGTCACGGTGGCCTCGGTGAGCAGTGCGGAGACGATCAGCACCGGCACGATCCCGATCGCCGTCATGATCAGCGCGGTGAGGATCCGGGCCCCGAACCTCGGCCAGGAGCCCGCGGGAAGAGTGCGGGTGTAGGGGTCCCAGGGCTGGGCGCGATCCTCGGAGACCCCCAGGCCGTGGGTGAACAGGCCGCTGGACATCACCGCGAAGATCAACATCGAGGCGGTGGCCAGAGTGGCCCCGAGGGGATCGTCTCCGGCGAACGGCACCACGAAGAAGAGCATTGAGGCGGCGGGGAAGAAACCGTTTCCGATCAGCGCGATCGGCACGCGGACGGTCTCCAGTAACTGATACCGGGTATGGGTAAGAAGAAGTGACATGGGGGTGTCCTCTCGGGGGACGGGACGCGTGGGAGCGGGGCCGTACAGGGACCGGGCCGGGGTCGCCGGTGTGCGCTGCCGGCGGGGGAGGGTGCTTCGAGGAGGGGGCGCCGGGGCGGTGCCTCAGGCGGCCTGCGGCTCGCGGGCGGTGAGGGTGAGGAACGCCTCCTCCAGGGAGGTGGCGCGGATCTCCAGGTCGGAGAAGGGGATCTCGGCGCGGACCAGGGCGCGCACCAGGGTGTCGGCGTCGGCGGTGAGCAGGTGGGTCCGGGCGCCCTCCCGCTCCGTGCTCAGGACGCCGGGCAGGTCGGGAAGGGCGTCGGCGGTCAGGGTGACGCGCCGGACACCCGCGATGCCCCGCACGTCGGCGGTGGTGCCGTCGGCGAGGACACGGCCCTCCCCGATGACCACGACCCGCTCGGCCAGCGCCTCGACCTCCTCCAGATAGTGGCTGGTGAGAACGACGGTGCCGCCGTCGGCGTGGAAGTGCCGGATGCCGTCCCAGAGCGCCCGGCGGGCCTCGACGTCCAGCCCCGTGGTCGGCTCGTCCAGGAAGACCAGCCGGGGGGCGCCGACGAAGGCCAGTGCCACCGCGAGCCGTCGCTTCTGCCCGCCCGACAGCCCCCCGATCTGGCGGCGCTCCATCCCGGACAGGGCGAACTGTTCCAGCAGCGCCCCCCGTGCGACGCTCCGCGGGTAGTGGGCTGCGACGAAGTCCACGACCTCGCCGATCCGCAGGGTCGACGGCAGTCCGGTCTCCTGGGGGGTGACGCCGATGCCGCGCCGCAGCCGCGGGTCGGCGGGGGAGCCGCCGAACAGCTCGACCCGGCCCGCGCTGGGCCTGCGCAGCCCCACGAACAGGTTGATCAGGGTGGACTTGCCCGCACCGTTGGGGCCGAGCAGGCCGACCAGCTCGCCTGCGTGGATGTCGAGGGAGAGCCCGTTCAGGGCGAGCACGTCCCCGTAGCGCCTGGTGACCCCGACGGCGCGCGCCAGGACCTCAGCCACCGGCTCGGAGGTCGGCTCCGTGAGCCCTGTCAGAGGGTCCGTCGTCTGTTCTGCCATCGGTGGAACCTTCCTTTCTCGGATCGTGTGTCAGCTGTCGCCGGAAGGCGGTGTCATGGTCGTGTTCAGCAGTTGGCGGATGGCCGCGGTGTAGTCCTCGAAGGCGAGGCGTCCCCGCCGGGTGAGGGCGGCGTAGGTGACGGGGGTCCGGCCCTTGTGGGCTTTGACGATCTCCACGTATCCGGCCTCCTCAAGCTTGGTGAGGTGCACCGACAGGTTGCCCGCCGTCATCCCGAGGAGATCCTTCAGCCCGGGGAAGGTGATCCGGTCACCCTCGTTCAGCGTGTTGAGCGTGACGACCACCCGCAGCCGGGCCTGCGCGTGGATCACCGGGTCGAGTTCGGGGGTCACCGGTGGGTTCTCCGGCGGAGCACCAGCCCGGCGGCGATCGATCCGCCGCCCGCGCCCACCGACATCAGCAGGGCGTGCCAGCCCGGTCCGGCGGTCGTGCCGATCGCGTTGAGAACGGCCAGCCCCGCGCCGAAGACGAACATCGGCCGGACGTGCCAGATGGCGCCGCCCGCCATGTAGAGGACGGCGACCACCGTCATCGACAGGCTCGCCCAGAGCAGGCTCCGTTCCGCCTCGGGAAGCTGCGCGCCGACCCGGATGGCGATCGCCGCGGCGGAGAGGAAGCCGAACGTCCAGGCGAAGCCGTACATCATGCCGCGCGCCTGGGACATGCCATGCACCGGGCTGCCGAGCTGCCACATGGTGAGCGCGCTGACCAGCATCGCCAGTGTCATCATCCCGAGCAGCAGCGCCATCGCGACGCCGATCGGGATCGGCAGGTACGGCGTGCCGGACAGGCCGTGGTGGAGGAAGAACGCTCCGAACCCGACGAGCCAGGCGACTCCCCATGCCAGGTAGTGCGGCACCGGGTCGGGGGTGAACCGGTCGGCCGCCGCCGAGCCTTGCTTCTCGATCAGCCGGAGCGTCTCCTCGGGGCTCAGCACCCGCTCGTCGTCGTCCATGGCCAACTCCTTGAGCATGCAAAGCGGTTTGCAGTTCAAACCTTGTGGTTTGAACTATAAACCACATTGCTCCATCAACTCAAGAGGTGCGCTCAGCGCCCGGCGGCCAACGCCTCCGACCGCCACAGGTCGCGGTAGTAGCCGGCCGTACCCACCAGCTCCTCGTGGGTGCCGCGCTGGATCACCGAACCGTTCTCCAGCACGACGATCTCGTCCACCTCCTCCAGCCCGTGCAGGCGGTGGGTGACCAGCAGCGTCGTGTGGCCATGGGTGGCGTCCAGCAGGTCGGCCATGAGGGCGTCGGCGGTCTCCTCGTCCAGCGCTTCTGCGGGTTCGTCCAGCAGCAGCACAGGCGGGTCGTTCAGCAGCGCCCGCGCCAGCGCCAGCCGCTGCAGCTGCCCCCCGGACACCGTCCGCCCGTCCTCCCCGAGCACCGTGTCCCACCCGGTCCGCTCCACCCACCGCTCCAGGCGTGCCCGCCGTACGGCCTCCGCCAGCGCGTCCTGGCCCGCGTCCGGTCCGGCCAGCCGAAGGTTGTCCCGGACCGAGGCCTGGAACACGTACGGATCCTGCGTCAGCCCCGTCATCACCCGCCGGACGTCGTCGGCGGACAGCTCCCCGATCTCCACCCCGCTCAGCCGGATCGTGCCGGACTCGGGTTCCACCAGGCGCATGAGGGCCGACAGCAGCGTGCTCTTGCCGGCGCCGCTGGGGCCGACCAGGGCGACGCGCCTGCCGGGGGTGAGGGTGAGGCTGACACCGTTGAGGGCGGGGGAGCGGTCGGCGCTGTGCCGGACCACCAGGCCGTCGATCTCGACGGTCGGCGGGCCGCCGGGGACGGCGGCGGGGGTGGCGGGGTCGGTCACGGCGGGCGGGGTCGCGCGGACCTCTCTGAGTCGGCGGAGGGCGGCGAGCACCCCGGTCAGCCGCTCCCCGGCCGCGGCCATCGGCAGCACCGGCTCGAACGACACCAGCGAGACCAGCGCGAGCACCGCCGTGGGGACCGCCCCGGCCCCGGCGCCCCGCGCGGTTAGGACGACCGCCAGCACGGTGAGGCCCTGGGCGAGCACGCCCAGAGCCATGGCCACCGCGTTCGCCCTGGCCTGCCGGCGTTCCAGCGAGGCCAGCCGCGCGTCGGCCTCGGCGCAGGCCGCCAGCGCCCGGTCACCGGCTCCGTAGGCGGCCAGGTCCGCGGAGCCGTGCACCAGGTCGGCGACCCTGGCGGCCAGCTCGGCCCGTGCGGGGGCGATCCGCGCAGACCATCGCCTGGCCGCGGCGGCCGTGCCCGCCGGGATCAGTGCCCCGGCCACCACCAGCCCGGCCAGCAGCACCAACGCCGCGACCGGGAGCAGGAACAGCGCGAGCACGACCGCGGTCACCGTGGTGACCAGCGCGGCCACCGCCGGGAGCAGGCAGCGGACCAGCAGGTCCTGTGCCGCGTCGGTGTCGTCGACCATCCGGCTGAGCAGGTCGGCGCCCCGCTGCTTCAGCGGCCCGGCCGGGATGAGCGCCGCGTACAGCCGCTCCCGGGTCGTCGCCTGAGCCCGCAGCGCGACGTCGTGCCCGGCCAGGCGCTCGCCGTACCGGAAGACGCCCTTGCTCGTCGCGAACGCCCGGACCCCGACGATCGCCACGCTCAGCGCGGCCAGCGGGGGCTGCTCGGCTGCCCTGGTGATCAGCCACGCGGCCGATCCGATCAGCCCGAGCCCGGCCAGCTCGGCCGCCGCTCCCGCCGAGGCGGCGAGAGCCAGCCGTCCACCCATCCGGTTCACACGGACCCCCCGGTCGTCTCCATTGCGGTGGCGCCGCCGGTCCGGTCGTCTACGGAACGGACGGCCACCCGGTCCGACACCACGCGGCCGTCGGCGATCCGGATCACCCGGTCGGCCACGTCGATCATCGCGGGTCGATGGGCCACGATCACCGAGGTACGGCCCTCGGCGAGGTCGCGGGTGGCGCTCACGACCGCGCCCTCGCTGCGGCCGTCGAGCCGTGCGGTCGGCTCGTCGAGCAGCAGGACGTCCGCCGACGGGCGGCAGAACGCGCGGGCGAGTGCGACCCGCTGCCGCTGCCCGGCCGACAGGTTGGCGCCGCGCTCGCCGAGCACCGTCTCGTATCCGCCGGGTAGCCCGGCCACGAACTCGTCGGCGTACGCGCCCTCGGCCGCCGCCCGCACCTCGTCGATCGTCGCGTCGGGGGAGCCGAGCCTGATGTTGTCGGCCACCGAGGTGGCGAACAGGTGGGGGCGCTGCGGCACGGACGCCAGCCGCCGGCGCCAGGAGTCGAGGTCGGTGAGCTCGGCCCCGTCGATCAGGACCCTGCCGGAGGCGGGAGAGACGGAGCCGAGCAGCAGGTGGAGCAGGGTGCTCTTGCCCGCGCCGCTCTCACCGACCAGCGCGACCCGTTCGCCGGGCGCGATCACCAGCGAGACGTCCTCCAGCGCGGCCTCCTCGCTGCCCGGATAGCGCACCGTGACGTTCTCCAGCCGGATCTCCGGTGCCCCGCGCCGGCCGGTGCCCGCCCCGGGCCGGGACCCGCCCTCCGCGGGGCCTTCCGCCTGCCCGTCCAGCACGGCGAAGGCCTGGTCGGCCGCCGCGACCCCTTCCATCGCCGCGTGGAACCTGCTGCCCATGGTGCGCAGCGGCAGATACGCCTCGGGGGCGAGCAGCAGCACCAGCAGCGCGGTCGACAGGTCGAGCGACCCCGACAGCAGCCGCAGGCCCACCGGTACGGCGACCAGTGCCAGCGACAGCGAGGCGGCCAGCTCCAGCACCAGCGACGACAGGAACGCCACCCGCAGCGTGCGCATCGTCGCGTTCCGGTGGGCGTCGGCGACCTGCTGGATCACCCCGGCCTGGAAGCGGGCCCGGCCGAAGGCGCGGAGCGTGGGCAGGCCGCGGACCACGTCCAGGAAGTGCCCGCCGAGCCGTGACAGGGCCCGCCACTGCTGTTCGGTGACCACCTTGGTGTGCATGCCGACCAGCGCGCCGAAGATCGGGATGAGCGGCAGCGTGACCAGCACGATCACCGCGCTGGTCAGGTCGGCGGCCAGCAGCCGGACGAGCACGGCGATCGGCACGACCCCGGCGACCGCGACCGCCGGGAGATATCCCGACAGGTAGGGGTCGAGGGCGTCCAGGCCCCGGCCGGTCAGCGTCACCAGCTCCCCGGAGCGGTGGGAGGCCAGCCGGGCCGGGCCCAGCTCCTGAAGCCGCGACAGCAGCCGGTGGCGCAGCGCCGACTTCACTCCGGTGGTCGTGCGTCCGGCGGCGATGCCCTGCACCAGGCCCAGCGCCCCTCGGACGGCGACGACCAGTGCCAGGAGAACCAGCGCCGAGGTCGCGAACCGCCCGGACAGCACTCCGGCCAGCACCTCCGCCTGGACCAGTACGAGCAGCCCGGCGAGGACCGCCGCGCCCAGGCAGAGGGCCAGGTGGCGGCGGACGGCCCGTTCGCTCCGGGCAAGCCGTAGAAGATCCTTGTGCATGCGAACCTTTGAAAGCGTCAGAAGAACGACGGGATCCGGTCGGCCGCACGCCGGGGACCGAACGTGCGCCATACCCATACTTGCGCCCCCACCATGAGCGGTGCGAACGGCAGAAGCATGACACTCAACACATTCAGTGTCCCGGCGGGGGCGGTGTGTTCCAGCAGCCACGGAACGAGCGCGGCGAGCAGCGCCGTGACGGGCGCGGCCGCGGCGCACGCCGAGACCAGCAGAGCCCTGCCGGTCCGGCTCGCGCCGGTCACCTGTCCCGGCAGCCGCCAGGAGACGAAGGTCCAGCCGTGGAAGGCGAACGCCGCGGCCACCACCAGCCCGCCGCCGAGGCCGGGCAGGCTGATCGGCGGTCCGGACAGGCCGCCGGCCATCGCCACCAGCGCCATGCCCCAGCTCAGCGCCAGGCCGTAGGAGCCGACGCAGATCACCCAGTCCCAGCCCGCCCGCCAGGCAGGGCCGTCGAGACGGCGACGGAACCACAGTCCCGCGTCGCGCAGGATCCACGAGACCAGCAGGGAGACCACCAGCGGGTAGAGGCCGAACAGCGTGTCTCCCTCGATCGAGGGGAAGGCGCCGAACAGCACACCCGCCACGGCCACCAGCCAGACCTCGTTCGCCAGGACGAACGGCGCCATGGCGGCGACGACGCGGTCGCGGCCCTCCTGGGTCCGGCCGAGCACGGGCAGCAACATGCCCAGGCCGATGTCGAAGCCCTCCAGGGCGAAGTAGCCGATCAACAGAAGGGCGAACACGCCCGTCCAGAGGATGTCCACGGTCTTCTCCCTAGAAGCTGAGCGCGTGCGCGCGCTCGGTGGAGCCGGCGGGGCCGTCGCCCGCGCCGAGCGCGGCGGCGCCGGGTCCGCGACGGACGGTCTGGGCGATCAGGAGGTAGTCGACGAGCGCCAGCAGGCCGAGCACGCCTGCGAACCCGAAGAGCGAGAGGGTGACCATCCCCGTGGTCAGGCCCGGGGACATGGCGTCGGCGACGGTCAGCTTGCCGTTGATCAGCCACGGCTGGCGGCCCACCTCGCGGGCCAGCCAGCCGCAGATCGCGGCGAGGAAGGGCAGCGGGGTCATGAGCAGGAGGATCGGGTGGGCCCAGCGCCAGCGCGGCAGCCAGTACACCGTGGGCAGCAGCACGAACATGATGAGGAGCTGGAGCGTCTGCCCGATCGTGATCATGACGCCGAGCCCGGCCCCTGCCAGGGTGGCATCGTTGAACTTGTCCGGCTGGAAGATGCCGACCGGACCGAACTGGGCGTAGCCGAAGCCGACCGTGACCAGCGAGCCGATGAACGCGGCCACCACCCCCAGACGGAGCGATCTCGTGAAGAACTCCCGCTCGGCGGTCCGCCTGAGCAGCTGGTACGCGCTCGCGCCCATCACCACGAACCCGCCGGTCCACAGGCCCGCACCGAGCACGTGGGGGAGTGACATGGCCAGCATGGGGTTGGTGACCAGCGCGCCGAAGTCGGTCAGCGCCAGGTGGTCGCCCCGCTCCACGGCTCCCGCCGGGTTCTGCAGGAACGAGTTGGCCACCATGATCCAGAAAGCGGAGGCGTAGGCGGTCAGGGTCACCAGCCAGATGCACGCCAGGTGGAGCCACTTGGGCAGCCGGTGCCAGCCGAAGATCCACAGTCCCAGGAAGGTGGACTCCAGGAAGAAGGCCCCGAGCGTCTCGATCGCGAGCGGCGCGCCGAAGATATCCCCGGCGTAGTGCGACAGGCCGCTCCAGCTCAGGCCGAACTGGAACTCCATCACCAGTCCGGTGACGATGCCCAGCGCGTAGTTGATCACATAGATCTGGCCCCAGAAACGGGTCATCCGCTCATGGACCGGCTTGCCGGTCAGGACGGAGCGGGTGTGCATGATCGCGACGAGGGGGGCCAGGCCCAGGGTCAGCACGACGAACAGGAAGTGAAGACTCCCCGTCACCGCGAACTGCGTCCGAGCCAGGTCGAGCACGTCCATGGTGTCACCTCCAACGTTATATCCAGCTACATATAGGCATTCTACATGTAGCTGGAGTATGTGTAGAGTGGCTATGACAAGGGAGGTGGCACCGTGAAGGAGTGGAGCGGGCAGACGGACGGCACGCCCGGCGCGGGAGGCACGGTGAACGCCGGCGCCCCCCTCGGGCAGACGGAGATCCTGCTGCTCTCCGTGCTGAAGCAGGGCCCCCTGCACGGCTACGCGATCGTCGAAGCGCTACGGGAGCGTGGCGCGGGCACGCTGAAAATGCCGACCGGCACCCTCTATCCGGCTCTGCGCCGGTTGGAGCAGGAGGGATACCTGGCCGGCGAGTGGGGCACGGTGGGCGGGCGCAGGCGGCGCACCTACCGGCTGACCTCTTTTGGCCGTACGGCTCTGGCCGGGGAACGACCCGCGTGGCGGGAGTTCGTCGGCACGATCGGCACCGTGCCGGAGCCGCGCGCTACGTGGTGGCGGGCTCGCGCCGACGGGTGATGCGCAGGCACCAGGCCGCGCCGTACAGCTGCGCGAGCATGAAGCCGTCGCTGACCAGCGTCAGGCCGACACCCAGCGGATAGCCGGAGAAGCCGGTCGGGCCGTGCGAGCCGTACACCAGCGCCGCGCACAGTACGAGCATGACCGGGAACATGGCCCAGACGAACACGGCCAGCCCCCGGGTGACGAGCCGGGGCCGCCGGATCCTGCGCAGCCCTCGGCCCAGCGCGAACAGGGCGATCCCGCCGAGCACGCCGGTGAACATCTGCAGGATGTCCACACTCCGGGCCACCGGCACGAACCAGTCGGGCCTGGTCGCGTAGTCCAGCGGGTCGGTGGGGAAGACCTTCCAGATCACGCTCCACATGAGCGCGGTGAGCGGAACGCTGACGAAGAGCAGGGCGGCCAGCCTGCGGCCCGCCGAGATCGACAGCTCCTCCTGGTACCCCGGTGCGATCTCGCTGATCCGGCCGAACTCCTCGACCGCGACCCGCTCGGCCTCGGCCCGCTCCAGCCCCTCGGCCTCCAGCGCCTCGGCGGTGTCGAGCAGGCTGTCACGCGCCTCGGTGACCAGGTCGAGCTTCGGTCCCTTCGGGCCTCGGAGAGCACGGCTGAGCCCTGTCACGTAGTCGTCGATGATTCCGGCGCGCGCCATGGTCTCTCCAGTCGGTGGGGCCTCCCCAAGGTATCCACCCCCCATCCTGGCCCCATATCCGGGACGGCGCATCGGGGACTTCCCCGAAAGGACCCCGAACCCGCGTCCGCCGGCCGCGGACGGACCGGGACTACTCGGGCCAGGCGGAGTTCTGGATGACGTCGACGAAGTCGATGTGCCTGAACCCGGGGACGAAGTGCTCCAGGACGTCCGCGTTGACCGTGCCGAAGGTGGTGTCGGGCCGGTCCTTGAACCCTTCGGTGAAGGCCGCGAGGATCTCGCGCTTGAAGTCGGGGCGTGGATGCGCGGCGGTGACCGCGGCGACGTCCTCCGCGGACAGCTCGGCGTAGCCGATGCCGAGGACGTCGGTTTCGACCCCGGCGGTCACGAGCGCCACCTCGGGCTCCAGCCGGTAGGGCACCTCCGGCGTCGTGTGCAGGGCGATCCCCTCCCACACCTTGCGGACGTCGGCCTCCGGCAGGCCGTGGGAGGTGAGGAAGCGCCGTGCCTCGTCGGCGCCGTCGAGCTCGAAGCGCTGGTCGGTACGCCGGTAGGTCTCGGTCAGTCCCAGGTCGTGGAACATCGCCCCCACGTAGAGCAGCTCGGGGTCGGCCTCCATCCCGAGCCGTCTGCCCTGCAGCGTTCCGAAGAGGTACACGCGGCGGGAATGGTCGTACAGCAGCGGGGGCGCCGCCTGACGGACGAGCTCGGTCGCCTCCTTCGCGAGGGCGGAATCGGGAATGGTGATGCCCGCGATCGTCTCGGTCATGAGAGTGATCTCCCTTCCGGGGTCCGATGAGGAATACCCTGCTGACCTCTACCTTCTCAACCGGGGTGGCGAGAACGTCTTGCTTTTTGAGACGTACTATCCACGGAAATGGACAGAAAAGAGCATGCGGGATGCTCTCCGCCGCCGGTACGCGGCTCCTGCCCGGTCCGCCCGTCACCGCTGAGACAGGTGGACCAGCGGGGAGGGTTCCGAGGGGCCGGGCGGGCGGCGGGCGGCGTGGGAGGCGGAGCTCATCAGGAGGGTGGCGGCCGTGACGGCCGCCACCAGGACGACCCATCCCAGGACGCGGCCCATCCGCAGGCCGTACCCGCAGAGGATCCAGGAGAGCGACAGCAGCCAGCGACCCGCTGACCGGCTGGTGACGCGGCGCATCTCCATCGCCCCGAAGGCGAAGTCGGCGGCGGTGGTCCTGTCGTCCACACCGGTGCCGAGCCGGGAGTAGAGGACGGCGAGGCGGTGGGGGGTCGGCGGGTCGGCCTCGGACCCCGACCAGCCGCGCCAGGCGTGCTCGTCGGCGAGGGTGCGCCTCGGGGTCCACCAGCGCAGCGGCGGCCAGCGCAGCGCGAACCGCACGCCACGCGGGGTGGTCGCGAACGCGCAGCCGGCCAGCCGGAGCCGCTCGGGGTGGCGGATTCCGGTGAAGCCGCAGGTGCTGAGGTCCACGCGGCTCAGCGTCAGCGCCTCGGAGTCCACCCCGCGCAGCGAGGTCATCCGCGCCGGGCCCCGCCCGCTGACCGTGGCCGGGCCCCGCAGTGTCGCGCCTTCGAGGTCGGCCTCCGCGCCTTCGAGGCGTACGGCCAGCGGGCCGGCCACCCGCAGCCGCCGCAGGTCCACCGCGCAGCCGCGGGCCGTCACGTCGAGGCCGTTGCCCGCCCACGCCCCGGCGAGGCTCAGGCTGCGGCCGACCGTGGCCGGAGCCATGGAGCAGCCCGCCCAGAACCGCGCCGCCTCGAATCCGGCCAGCCCGCCGAACTCGGCCCTGCGGAACGACGACGCCCGGCCGAACCGGCACCCCCGGAAGGTGGCGTCACCGGTGAACCGGGTGCCGTCGAAGGTGGCGAACCCCTGGAACTCCGCGTTCTCGAAGGACGCGGTCCGCCCGAACCGGGCCGCGCCGAACAGCGCGTCCCGGCCGGCGCACACCCGGTCGAAGGCGGCGTGCCCGGCGACGCTCACACCGTGCAGGGACAGCTCCCTGGAGAACCTGACCTCCCGGAAGGAGACGTTTCCCGCGAAACGCGCGTCGAGGAACGAGGCGAGGCGGTGGAAGCGGGCCTGGTCGAAGGTGACGTCCCCGTCGAACACGACGCCGCCGAACCTGGCCTCCCCGGGGAAGACCGCCCGATCGAACCGGGCCCGGCCCAGACGGCGGTGTGTGGCGGACAGGATCCGCTCCAGCAGGTGCCCGTCGACGACGGTGCCCCGCAGGTCGATCGCGGAGCCGGGGGACAGTCCCCCGGCGACTTCGTCGAGCTCGTCCTCGTCGAGGTGAGCCAGGCAGCGCTCATAGGGTCGCCGTGCCGATCCGGCGCATTGCGGGGAGGCGGCGCAGGTAACCCAGCCCACGTCGAGAGTCGTCATGACCGAGTGATACCCAGAGTCGGCGGCCAGGCGAGATCTAGGTCAAGGCGAGCCATAACTGGCCCTCCTTAATCGACATGAAGCGCCAATATTCGCTTATTTCACCTTCTACCCACTTATAGGTACGTGTTCGCTGGTTCGTGGACCTCTACGCTCCCGGTCATGCGTGCTTTATCCAGGGCGTTCGCCGCCCTCGTGGCCGTCGGCGTCACCGCCGCCGGCATCACGGCCCTCACCTCAGCTCCCGCCCTGGCGGAGCCGGGCACCACCGGCGCCGTCAACATGAGCGGCACCGCGGGCAAGGTCGTGCTGGCCCGCTCGGCGGAAGGGCTGGCCTGCAACGGAGGTTCCACCCCCTGTACGGCCGAGCAGACGGCGCTGATCGCCGATCTCGTCGGATACGGCACCGCGAACTACTTCGAGGGAACCGCAGCCCCGGCCCTCTCCACCACCGTGGCCGGGTTGCGCAAGGACCACGGCTGCGCCGACACCGACGTCAACGGCGCGGACGTGGAGACGGCGGCCCCCGCACCGCGCAACCGGGCCACCGCCCTCGCCCCCTGCGGTGACGCCGAGCCCACCCCCACCCCCAGCCCCACTCCGACCGCGGAGCCCACGCCCACGCCCACCCCCACGCCCACGCCGACGGGTGACCCGTGCGACACCCCGGTCACCCACCAGATCGCCCAGGTGCAGGGCGCCGGCGACGTCAGCCCGCTGGCCGGTCAGACCGTCCGGGTCGAGGGCGTCGTGACCGCGGACTTCCAGGAAGCGGACCAGCTCAGCGGGTTCTTCCTCCAGGACCCGACCCCGCCACCTCCGAGGGCCTGTTCGCCTTCGCGCGCAGCTCGTTCAGGGACGTCAAGGTCGGCGACCGCGTGCTGGTCACCGGGAAGGCCGTGGAGTTCAACGGCTGGACCGAGCTGTCACCGTTCCCCGTCCTCGGCAACGTCAAGGTGGCCGGCTTCAACACCCTCAACTGGTTCACCACCCTGGGCTCGCGCGGTGCCAACACCGCGGAGGAGCAGCAGCGGCAGCTGGCCAAGCTGGTCGCCGCGCTGAAGGGCATGAACGCCGACGCGGTCGGCCTGATGGAGGTGCAGAACAACGGCCAGACCGCCGTCCAGGCCCTGGTCGACGCGCTCAACGCCGAGATGGGGGCGGGCACCTACGCGGCACTCCGTCACCCCACCGAGTACAACCCGCCGGGCCTCTACCGTCCCGACGCGTTCCGTTCCTCCGACCACGACCCCGTGGTCATCGGGCTGACCCTGCCGGGAGGCAGGAGCTGATCCCGGAGGCCATCCCCGGGGGCCGGTGACGCGGAGCGTCGCCGGCCCCCGGCTTTTCCTGTCCGTTCGTTCCCCGGTGGCCCTCCCGTCCGTCTGTGTGGGAGCCCCGTTCCGGGCGGGCGGCGCGAGGTTCCGGACATCGGGCCGGGCAGAGCGATACCTTGTGCTCGACGGGCGGACCGGCGCCTTCCGGGGAGAGCGACGACGCCCACGTCCGCTACCGGAACGGCACTTTGGTGATCATGCCTTTCGAGATGGTGCCTCCCGGTACGCCGTCACCGTGGTGCGCACCGACTGAACCATCCGGATCCGATGGGGACGCCTGTGGTCTCCGCCGTCGTGAGCGGGCTCCGGCCGTGACGGCGGCAGATCATTTCGAGCTCCGCGGGGGGCGGCCTCTCACCACCGGTTCCGGCCGTCGACAGGATGGCCGTGATCCTGCGCCGGAGCCGGTTCCTCCTCGGCGGAGAACCGTGAGCCCGTGTATCCGGGCGGCGCGACGGGCGGGCCGCCGGGACCGCCCGGCGGCAGACCCAGGGCGGTCGAGAGCTGACGCGCCGTCTCGGCGACGATGCCTCCCATCTCCCGCAGACGGGATTCCACGGGCGCGCGGGTGACCGAAACGCTGATGGCGCCGGCGATCAGCCCCCGATGATCCCGTACCGGCGCCGACACCCCGGCCGCGCTGTCGTCGAGCTCGACCGCGGTCACCGCGTAACCGTGGGAGCGCACGTGGGCGAGGTCGGCCATCCACCGCTTCTCGTCGCCGACCGCGGAGTCCAGGCCCGTGGGCAAGGTGGCCCGCAGGAGCGTGCCGACCTGTTCCTCGTCCCAGTCCGCGAGCAGCGACCGGCCGGCGGCCGCCATGATCACTGGAACCGAGACGCCCTCCCAGACCCGGTGGTAGGCCCGGGAAGACGGCATCGACGCCAGCGTGAGAACCATGTCGCCGCGCAGTATGCACAGGTGCGTGTCCTCGTCGAAGACCGTGGCCAGACGCTGCAGGAAGGGTGCGGACACCTGGACAAGCCTTGACTGCTGGGTCCGCGCCGCGAGGGCGAACAGGCGCCAGCCCAGGCGGTAGCGCCGGGTGAGCGGGTCCCGCTCCACCATCCCCTCGACTTCGAGGGCACGCAGCGCCCTCGACACCTGGCTCTTCTCCCTGTCCAGCCGCTGCGCGATCCAGCTGACACCGAACCCGTCCACGTCCCGGTGGTCCCCGTGACCGGCGAGCACTTCGAGGATCTCCATGTCCCGGCGCAGCCCGACAGAGGACACCGGTGTCTTCTCGCTCATCCCCACCCGTTCATAACGAAACGTTGCCAATTTTTGCAACAGTTGCAACTTATTTTGCGCTGACCGCAACTAGTCGCATACGTTTGCAAACTCATGCAAGCGTAAATGAAGGCGGTCACTCATGAGTTTCAGCGAGTATGTGATCTCGCGCTGGGGCACTCTCTCGCTGGCCGCCGCCGAACACGCCCTCGTGGTGGGGATCGCCATCGGCATCGCCACGGTCGTCGGCGTCGGTATAGGGCTCCTCGCCCATGATGTCCCCAAGGTGCGGAGCGGCTCGCTGACGATCTCCGCCGCGATCCTGACGGTCCCCTCCCTGGCACTGCTCACGCTGCTCATCCCGCTCACCGGACTCGGCTGGGGATCCACGCTGGTCGCGCTGACCGCGTACGCGTTTCTGCCGATCATCCGGAACACGGTGACCGGGCTACGCGGCGTGGACGCCGCCACGGTGGAGGCAGGGCGCGGGATGGGGCTGAGCCGTAGCCGTGTCCTGCTGAAGGTGCAGCTGCCGCTGGCCTGGCCGCTGATCCTGGCAGGCGTGCGCATCGCGACGCAGATGCTTATCGGCATCGCGGCCATCGCCGCCTACGTCGACGGGCCCGGGCTCGGCACGCAGATCTTCGAGGGGCTCTCCCGGCTCGGCTCGGTGAACTCGCTCAACGCGACGCTCGCGGGCACGCTCGGCATCGTGGTCATCGCCGTGCTGTTCGACCTGTTCTTCTTCACCGTCCGCCAACTGACCATTCCAAGGGGGCTCCGTGTTCGGCAGTGACACCGAAGGCGTGCGTATCGAGTTGCGCGGGTTGACCAAGCAGTACCCAGGCCAGGACGCGCCCGCGGTCGACGACGTCAACCTCGACATCCCCGCCGGAGAGCTCGTGGTCTTCGTCGGCCCGTCGGGCTGTGGCAAGACGACCACGATGAAGATGATCAATCGTCTGGTCGAGCCCACATCGGGCGAGATCCGCATCGGCGGCAAGGACATCCTGAGCCTGCATCCCGATGAGCTACGCAGGCACATCGGCTACGCCATCCAGCAGGTGGGGCTGTTCCCGCACATGACCATCGGGCAGAACATCGGCCTGGTGCCGAAGCTGCTGGGCTGGCCGGCGGCCCGGACGGCCGCCCGGGTCGAGGAACTGCTGTCACTGGTCAACCTGGAGCCGTCGCTGTTCCACGACCGCTATCCCCGCCAGCTCTCCGGGGGGCAGCAGCAGCGCGTCGGCGTGGCCAGGGCGCTGGCGGCCGATCCACCCGTGATGTTGATGGACGAGCCCTTCGGCGCCACCGACCCCATCACGCGTGAGCATCTGCAGAAGGAGTTCGTCAAACTCCAGAGGCAGCTGCGCAAGACGATCATTTTCGTCACCCACGACTTCGAGGAGGCCATCAAGCTGGGCGACCGCATCGCCGTACTGAAGGAGCGGTCGCACATCGCGCAGTACGACACGCCCGCGAACATCCTCGCCCAACCCGCCGACGCCTACGTCGCCGGCTTCATCGGCGAGGACGCCACGCTCAAACGGCTCGCGCTGCTGCGCGTGGAGGACCTGCCGTGCGCGGGGCCGCCGAACGGCGCGGGCCTGCCGCCGGTCGTCGCGGGCACCAGCCTGCGCGAGGCGCTGGACGTCATGATCGCGCACGGCACCGACCGCTGCAGTACGCCCTCCGGCGTGCTGACCTACGCGGCGCTGTGCGAGGCGATGAGATCCGGGCCCGGGGCCGTGCCGCAGGAGGAAGTGGTCGCCGGTGACCGCTGAGACAGTCGCCGTCGGCCGGGTGCGACCGGCCGGAGGAGCCTTGGGGCTGCGCCACCTCATCACCCCGCTCGCCGTCTGCGCCGCGCTGGCCGCCCTGTACGCCTGGGTCGGCACACTTGAGCTCGACTCCATCGAACGGCGCAGCCTCAACCGGACGGTGATCCTGACCAAGGCCGTGGAGCACATTCAGCTGACCCTCGTTGCGACGGCGCTCGTGCTGGTCATCGCGATCCCACTGGGCATCGTCGCCTCGCGCGCCAGGAACCGGCTGATCACGCCGGTCATCCTCACCGCGGCCAACCTGGGCCAGGCGATTCCCTGCATCGGGCTTCTCGTGCTGTGCACCTTCCTGATGGGAGTGGGCTTCCAGACCGCCCTGGTGGGGCTGGTGGCATATGCGGTGCTCCCGGTGCTGCGCAACACGATGATCGGGGTTCAGCAGGTCGATCCGACTCTCATCGAGGCCGCCCGGGGCATGGGGATGACCAGAGGGCAGATCCTGCGGCGGGTGGAACTCAAGCTGGCCGTTCCCGCGATTCTCGCCGGTCTGCGGACGGCGCTCGTCCTCACCGTCGGCGTCGCCACACTCGGCGCGTTCGTCGCCGCGGGCGGCTTCGGTGAGCTGATCATCAACGGGCTCAAGCTGAATCGCATGCCCGTGACCGTCGTCGGCGCCGTGCTGACCGCGTGCATCGCCTTCGCCGTCGACTGGCTGGGCGCACTCGCCGAGAACCTGCTCAAGCCCCGCGGCATGTGACCGCGCCCCGCATCCGACCGTCCGCAATCCCGATCCGAAAAGGTGTCTTCAGCCATGGGTGCACGAACCCTCCGCCATACGCTCGCCCTGCTCGCCGCCGCGACGTTGACCGTGACCACCGTGAGCGGCTGCGGCTCCGCCGACGCCGTCGAAGCATCGAGCGCGGGTAACGAGCTCGCCGGCGCCAAGTTCGTCATCGGTTCCAAGGACTTCACCGAGAACATCATGCTCGGGCAGATCACCGTGCAGCTGCTCAAGGCACACGGGGCCGAGGTCGTCGACAAGACCAACCTCGGCGGCACCGCTCCCAACCGTAAGGCTCTGGAGTCCGGATCGATCGATATGTACTGGGACTACTCAGGCACCGGATGGATCGAGCACCTGAAGAACGCCACCCCCATCCAGGACTCGGCCGAACAGTTCAAGGCCACGGCGGCGGCGGACCTGGAGAAGAACAAGATCCAGTGGATCGGGCCGACCCCGCTGAACAACACCTATGCCCTGGCGATCCGTTCGGAGAAGGCCAAGGAGCTCGGCGTCAAGACGATCTCCGACGTGGTCGAGCTGTCGAAGTCCAAGCCCGAGGAGGTCACGCTGTGCATCGAGACGGAGTTCTCGACCCGTGACGACGGCCTGCCGGGACTGTCCAAGGCCTACGGCATGACCATCCCGAAGGACCGGATCAGCCTGCTGGACACCGGCGTCGTCTACACCGAGACGGACAAGGGGCAGACCTGCAACTTCGGTGAGGTGTTCACCACCGACGGGCGTATCGCCGCGCTCGACCTCACGGTGCTGCAGGACGACAAGCACTTCTTCCCGTCCTACAACGCCGCCGTCACCCTGCGGCAGGAGACTTACCAGAAGCACCCCGCGCTCGAGAAGGTGCTCCAGCCGGTGATCGACAAGCTGGACGACGCGACCATGCAGAAGCTCAACGCCCGGGTCGACGTCGACGGCGAGGAGCCGGGCAAGGTCTCCGCCGACTGGCTCGACAAGTCGGGCTTCCTCGGCAGCGGATCATAGCGGCGGAACCACCGCGCGCCACCGGACGGCGGACGGGCCCGTACGGCGTCCGCGGAGGCTCTTCCCCGGTGCGTCCGGTGGTTCCCGCCGGATACCGGGGATGGAATGCTGAGCGGGGGTACGTGGTTATGCGAGCCGTACAGCTGTGAGAGACAAGAGGAGCCAACGGTGGCCACCATCGAGGTAACCGAGAAGAACTTCAACGAGATCGCCGATGAGGGGATCGTCCTGCTGGACTTCTGGGCGGCCTGGTGCGGGCCGTGCCGCACGTTCGGGCCGATCTTCGAGAAGTCGTCGGAGAAGCACGACGACATCAAGTTCGGCAAGATCGACACCGAGGCGGAGCAGGCGCTGGCCCAGGGCTTCGAGATCACCTCGATCCCGACGATCATGGCGATCCGCGACGGCATCGTCGTCTTCGCCCAGCCCGGAGCCCTGCCCGCGCCGGCCCTGGAGGATCTGATCGGTCAGGTCCGCGCGCTCGACATGGAGGCCATCCGCGCCGAGCTCGCGAGCGAGATGGGCACTCAGAACAACTGATGCCCCGGATCGGGAAAGCCCCGCAGCCGCGGTAGCGCGTTCCAGTGGGACGGCCTGGAAGGGGGCGCCGCCCGTCGGGCAGGCGGTGCCCCTTTCGCCGGTCGCCTCCGCCGCCGCGCGCGACCACGAGCGGGAGCGGTGCAGGTCGGCTCAGCCGCAGTGCACCCATTCCGAGATGAAGTAGATCTCAGGGCTCTGGCCGCCCCATTGAATGCACTTGCCCGCCGCGTTGACCTTGACCGGGCCGGCGTAAATCTTGAACTGACCCTCGTCCCTTGTGAAAGCGGCACCGCTGCTGGCCCGGATCACGGCCGAGAGGTAGGAGGCCGTGCCGGTCGTCTTCTTCCAGGTGACCACACAGTTGGTGGTGCCGTTGTAGAGCAGGTAGGCGGTGGCGCTGCGCAGATCGAACTGGTCGATCACGTGGTAGGAGCCGCCGCCGCAGGTCGTGGTCGTCGCTTCTCGGCGCGTCATCAGGGGGAGGACGTGGTCGGCGCGGTGCCCCCGGTCCATGGGGTGGTGCCTGGCACTGGTGCTACCGCCCATCCGGGGCGCACCTGCCCGCGGCCTTGACTGTGACCATGATCGGGACAGTTTAACCCTAAAGTGATCATTGTTGCACTCTGGGAAGCTTGTCGCTTTTGGTGAAAATCGCAGCCTGGGGGAAGGCGTTGCGCATGAGTTCGGCACCGCAGTCCCGGGATCGCTCAGGGCGGCCCGGCGGCGTGAAGACGGGCGCCCGCTCGTTGTGAGCGGGCGCCCGGAATCGCTTGGGATCAGTCCGTCGCGACAACCCCTTGGAACCCAGGAGCGGAGGTTCGGGGCTTTCGGCGGAGTCGCCTCCGGTGGGTCAGACCGAGCGGTACAGCTCCGCCACCCGGAAGGCCAGGTCCAGCGACTGGCCCCGGTTGAGGCGCGGGTCGCAGGCCGTCTCGTAGCGCCGTGCCAGGTCGCTCTCGGCGATGTCCCAGCCGCCGCCCACGCATTCGGTGACGTCGTCACCGGTCAGCTCGATGTGGATGCCTCCCGGGTGGGTGCCGAGCGCGCCGTGCACCTCGAAGAAGCCGGCGACCTCGTTCAGCACGTCGTCCAGGCGGCGGGTCTTGTGGCCGCTGGGAGCCTCGAACGTGTTGCCGTGCATCGGGTCGCAGATCCACGCCACCGTCGCACCGCTCGCGGTGACCTTCTCCACCAGTGTGGGAAGGTGGTCGCGGATCTTCGAGGCGCCCATCCGGGTGATGAACGTGAGGCGTCCGGGCTCGTTGTCCGGGTTCAGCTTCTCGATCAGGGCGAGGGCGTCCTCGGGGCTGGTCGTGGGGCCGAGCTTCACCCCGATCGGGTTGCGGATCCGGGAGAAGAACTCCACGTGCGCGCCGTCGAGCTGGCGGGTGCGCTCGCCGATCCAGACCATGTGGGCCGAGACGTCGTACGGCTGACCGGTCCGCGAGTCGATCCTGGTGAGCGCCCGGTCGTAGTCGAGGATCAGCGCCTCGTGCGAGGAGTAGAACTCGACACTGTGGAACTCCTCCGGCTCGGCCCCGCAGGCGCGCATGAACGCCAGCGCCTGGTCGATCTCCCGGGCGAGCTGCTCGTAGCGCTTCCCGGCCGGGGACTCGGCCACGAAGTCCTGGTTCCAGGCGTGCACCTGGCGCAGGTCGGCGTAGCCGCCCTTGGTGAAGGCGCGGGCCAGGTTCAGCGTCACGGCCGAGGAGTGGTAGGCGCGCAGCAGCCGCCAGGGGTCGGGGACAC
This sequence comes from Streptosporangium album, assembly GCF_014203795.1. Classification (NCBI taxonomy): domain Bacteria; kingdom Bacillati; phylum Actinomycetota; class Actinomycetes; order Streptosporangiales; family Streptosporangiaceae; genus Streptosporangium; species Streptosporangium album. Next base: position 76,303 of record NZ_JACHJU010000006.1, read on the forward strand.
GTGACCCGGGGGTGAAGTCGAAGCCGTTGACCATGTCGCCGCGGTAGGCGGGCAGCTCCACGCCGTCACGGGTCTCGTTGTTCTTGGATCGCGGTTTGGCGAACTGCCCGGCCATCCGGCCGATCTTCACGACCGGCACCTTCGCCGCGTAGGTGAGCACGATCGCCATCTGCAGCAGCGTCTTCAGCTTGTTGCGCACGTCGTCCGCGGTGGCCCCGGCGAACGTCTCGGCGCAGTCGCCGCCCTGCAGCACGAAGGCCTCGCCACGCGCCACCGCCGCCAGGTCCGCCTTGAGGTTGTCACACTCCCCGGCGAACACCAGGGGCGGCAGCCCCGCCAGTTCGGCGACGACCTTGTCCAGCTCGCCGCGGTCGGGCCACTCGGGCTGCTGCGCCGCAGGCAGCTGCCGCCAGGAATCGAGGTTGATGCTCACGACATACCAGGCTATTGCAACCGGGCGCGCGAACTCACCTTATTGTCCACGGAGTGAGAAACTTCTTTATACATCGTGAGACCCTGCCGGGGTTCCGACATGCTCGGGGCGGACTCCGAAGCCGATGAAACGGCGGGCGAGGGCGCCGATCACCGGCAGCCGGGAGATGTCACGCGGCAGTCTCAACGGCCGGGCGTCTCCGGACAGGGCGCGGCTGATCAACCGGTCCTGCACCACGCGCTGGGCGAACTGGGTGATCACGGTGGGCGGAGTGCGGCGACGCTGGACCCTGGCGAGCAGGGACTCGGGAATCTCGGTTCCGGCGGCCAGCGGTCCGGCCAGCAGGTTGGCCGCGGCCACCGCGTCCTGCACGGCCAGATTGATGCCGACGCCGAAGACCGGGGACATGGCGTGTGCCGCGTCACCGATGATCAACAGGCCCGGCCGGTGCCAGCGGCGCAGCCGGTTGAGCGCGACCGACAGCACGTTCACCTCGCCGAAGCCCGACAGCAGCCCCACCCGGTCGGCGAGGAAGGGCAGCAGCCCGGCGACCGGACCGCGGAGCGCCTCTATGCCCCGGGCCCGCAGGGCGTCGAAACCGCCCTTGGGGATCAGATAGGCGAGCTGCCAGTAGGTCTCGCGGTTGATCGCCACCATCATGTGGCCGGTGGACACGCGCAGGAACAGCTGGTCGGGGTCCGTGGACTCGCGCGGCAGCCGGAACCACAGCACGTCCATCGGCGCGCCGTGCTCCACCGGGACGAGCCCGGCTGCCCGGCGCACGTCGGAGTGCCGGCCGTCGGTGGCCACGGTGAGCGCCGCCCGCAGCTCGTGCTCGCCGTCGGCGTCCCGGTAACGGACCCCGCGCACCGCGTCGCCCTCCCGGATCACGTCGTGGACCTCGGCGTTCATGACGAGGCGGAAGGTGGGGTACCGCTTGGCGGCGTCGGTCACCAGGTTGAGGAAGTCCCACTGCGGCACAAAGGCGATGTAGCCGTAGCGGCCGGGGAGCCTGGACAGGTCGGCGATCGGCACCATGGCGTCGTCGGTCCACACGGTCATGCGCTGCGCCTTGCGGTGGGGCAGCCGGTCGAACTCCCCGGCCAGGCCGAGCTCGTCGAGGAGTTGCAGGGTCGAGGGGTGGATGGTGTCGCCCCTGAAGTCGCGCAGGAAGTCGCCATGCTTCTCCAGCAGCGTCACCTGGACTCCGGCGCGGGCCAGCAGCAGGGCGAGAACGGCTCCCGCGGGGCCGCCCCCCACGATCACGCATGTGCTCTGATCCATAATTCATCACCCATTGAAATTTTGGCACAGGGAACCCGGGAAGGGAACACCCTTGCCGGGTTCCCTGTGGTGTCGGCGAAATTTCCAACGGATAGTGAAGTAATCCCAACGACTTTCACGTGATCTTGCCGTACTCGACGTGGGTGAGAACGAGAGCGGCCTTGGCGATATCGCCGACTCGGCTGGGGCTGAGCGTGATGTGCTGAAGCGTCCGCCGGCGTTGCTCCAGCGGTCCGTCGGCGCGGGCCCGCTCCGGTGCGTCCTTCGGTTCGGGTGCCCGCCGCGCCCGGACCGACTCTCCATGACCTCGACGATGCGGGCCGGCCCCTCGTCAACCGTCCGCCACGCCCTCATGACCGCGTTCGGGCTTGATCCTCCACCAGGGCGGCGAAACCGTCGAGATGGCGTGCAAGGCCGTACTCGAACAGTCCGTCCAGGTCCGACGCCGTTTCCTCTGGAATCGTGGCCAGCAGTGGGAATCGTCCGCTGTCGAGGAGTTCATCGGCCCGCTTCCGCTGTGCCAGCCACCACTGGGCGAGCGTCACACCGGTCTCCTGCTCCGCTTCGACCTCATCCGCCATGGGCAGAGCAACGGTGACGACCAGTGCGTGCAGCGTGAGTGCCTCGCGAATCCGTGTCGTCATGGGCAGCCCAAGCCCGTCGAGTGCGCGCAGGGTCCACTCGGTGTGGGCCATCACGTTGGGCACGAGCAACGGGCGAGTGAACGAGACGGCCCTGGGCAGCCAGAGGTGTCGCCGGCACAGCTCCCATTGCCGGCGGGAGATCAATTCGAGCTTGGCTCGCCATCCCTGTGGCCCCGGGATGGGTAGCTCTGGTTCACCGAAGGCTTCGTCGACCATCTGTGTCACCAGTTCGTCTTTGTTCGCCACGTGCCGATACAGCGACATCGGACCGACGCCGAGTTCGGCCGCGAGTCGCCGCATGGACACGGCGTCGAGTCCCTCGATGTCGGCGATCGCGATGGCGGTGCGGAGAACGTGCTTGCGGTTCAGTGCCTGCTTGGCGACACCGGCCTGCCGCGGTCTGGGTGACGTGGTCAGGCTGACCGGCTGCTTGTGGCTCGTGCGTGCGCTGACCACCGTGCCGGAACCGACCTTCGCTTCGACCAGGCCCTCGTCGCGGAGAGCCGCCATCACTTTGGTTGCGGTCGCGACCGCGACGCCCCATCGCTGGGCGATCTGCCGGATGGAAGGCATCCGATCACCGGGCCGCAGGTCGCCGGTCAGGATCCGGGCACGGATCTCCGCGGCGATCCGCCGGTATGGCGGATCCGGTCGCTGCGCTGACGACGGCATGGGAGCCCCCGATCTATTGGTGAGGTCGTTGCCTTCCGGCAGTGTACTAGTTCAGCTTCTACAGTACTAGTTCACTTTGGCTACTCAAATGACTAAATAAACGCCACTTCTTCGGCAGTGTCGATACTCTGTACGCATGACAGCAGATACGCCGTACGCATCTGTGCGGCAGGTGGATGACGCAGACCAGCAGACGGTGTTGGACATCCTCACCGAGGCGTTCATGAACGATCCCGTCGCCTGCTGGCTCTTCCCCGAGGTCGGCGAACGAGGTCGTCTCCAGTCGCACTTCTACCGCCCTCTGCTCGCCCGTCCCGCCGCCGAGACATACCTGGTCGGCCGTCACGAGGGTGCTTCGGTGTGGCTGACGTTGGCCGCAGGCCAGGCGCCCCATGAGGAGCACCCGGACGCGCCCGAGGCGGGCCTGAACTCGGTCTTCGGTGAGAGCGGCGCGCGGCTGCGGGCTCTGGGTCAGGCGCTGGCTCAACGGCACCCCGATCGCGGACCGCACCTCTACCTCCCGTGTATGGGGGTGGTCGGCGGGCGGCAGGGCGCCGGACTCGGCTCGGCGATGTTGCGGCACCGGCTGGCGCGAGCGGACGCCGACGGGCTCGCCGCGTATCTGGAAGCGGGTTCGCCCCGGAGTCGTGCCCTCTACCTGCGGCACGGATTCGAGGATCTCGGCGAACCGGTTCGTGTGGCGGACAGCCCGCTCCTGTGGCCGATGTGGCGCCAACCGCGCCGTTGACCGCCGACGCACGACAACGCCGCCGACTCGCACCACCCGTCCGGCCACCCTCGCTCAACCGGCAGAACCCAACAGACAACCCAACAGGCACAAAGGGAGAACCTCAATGACAACGAACCATGAAGCAGACGCCAGCGGTGTCAGCGAACTCGGCAAGACGCCGCTGCACGACACCGCGACCGCCACGGCCGATCACGACGGTGATCGGCGACCGCCGACCCTGGTGTTCATCCACGGCACCAACGCCCCGTCGTACATGTGGTCGGGGCTGATCAACGAACTCACCCTGCGCGGGCACCGGAGCGTGTCCGTCGACCTTCCGGGACACGGCGACGAAGCGTTCATCCCCCGTGCCTACCAGGCTCCGCAAGACCTCCAGGCGCTGGCAACCGAACCGTCGCCGCTCGCCGAGTTCACCATCGACGACTATGTCGAGCGCGTCGTGGATGTGGTGCGCCGCGCCCGCCGCCACGGGCCCGTGATCCTTGTCGGCGCCAGCCAGGGCGGCGTCACCGTGAGCAGGGTCGGCAACGCCGTCCCCGACCTGCTCGATCGGGTTGTCTACGTCGCGGCGTACTGCTGCGTGGACCTGCCGAACATGACCGCCTATCTCGCCACGCCGGAGAACGGCGACAGCCTGCTCCCCCAAGTGACCCAGGCGCTGGTTGCCGATCCAGCGATCCTGGGGGTGAGCCGGGTCAACTGGCGCTCGGCCGACCCGTCGGTGTTCGACGGCATCAAGCAGTGCCTTGCCGGCGACTTCACCGACGAGGCGGTGAGCCGGCTGCTCCACACGCTCGAGCCGGACGAGACCGCCGGCATTCCCCTGGCTGAAGCGCGGGGCGAAGCGCAGACCTGGGGCCGGATCCCCCGGACGTATGTGCGCTTCACCCTCGACCGGCTGATTCCCCTGGCGCTGCAAGACCGATTCATCAACGAGGCCGACCGCCTCACTCCGGACAACCCGACTGACGTGCGAAGCGTCGCGGCACCCCATGTCGGCCCGTTCAGCCGGCCCGTACTGGTGGAGATCTTCGCCGAGCTCGCCGGCCGCTGACCCGGCGCGCACTCCGAAACGGCCGGCCGGGTCGGGCGCGCCGTCCGGCCACCGCTCGTCGACGAGCCTGCTCATAGGCACGGGATGACGGGCCTGGATGAGCAGCGCGGCGAGCACGGTGCGGCGTGATCAAGCTGAGACGACCTCGCCCGCCTGGACGATGTGGCGGATGCGCTCGGGCTCGGCGAGCACGCCGATGTCCCGCAGCGGGTCGCCGTCGAGCACGAGCAGATCGGCGTGCGCGCCCACGGACAGGGTGCCGATCTCGCCTGCCATGCCGACCAGTTCGGCGGCGTTGACCGTGGCCGCGCGCAGGACGTCGAGCGGCTGCTGGACCTCGCCGCGCAGGCGAAACTCGTGGTTCTGGTGCCGGTGCATGCCGCCCAGCAGGTCGGTGCCGTAGACGAGCCGCACGCCCCCGCGGGCCGCGCGTTCCAGCGCCAGGAGGCCCGCGCCGAGCACGTCGTCGACCTTGCGCCAGCTCGACTCGGGCAGTCCGAACGCCATGCCCTCCTCCTTGAGCGCCCAGTAGGTCACCAGGGTCGGCACGAGGTAGGCGTCCTGCTCCAGGAACAGCTCGACGCTGCTGTCGTCGATCAGGTTGCCGTGCTCGATGGAGCGTACGCCCGCCTCGAGGGCGCGGTTGACGGCGCGCGCGGTATAGGCGTGCGCGGCCACGTAGCGGTTGGCGGCCGCGGCCTCCTCGACGATCGCGCGGAGCTCGTCCATGGAGTACTGGGTGGAGTCGATGCGGTCGGTCGGGGAGGCCACGCCGCCGGAGGCCATGACCTTGATGTGGTGGGCGCCCTTGCGCAACTCGTCACGCGCGGCGGCTCGCACGGCGTCCACGCCGTCGGCGACGCGGCCGACACCGGCGCAGCACGGGTGATCGTCCTGCTGGTTCACGCCCCGGCCACGGAAGTCGGCGTGGCCGCCGGTCTGGCTCAGTCCCTTGCCGCAGAACAGCAGCCGCGGACCCCGGACCAGGCCCTCGGCCTGGGCGTCGGCGAGGCCGAAGTCCGCGCCGGAGGCGTCGCGTACGGTGGTGAAGCCGCGGTCGAGCATCTGGCTCATGATCCGGGCGCTGTGCGCGGCGACGTACGACGGCGACATGGACCCGAGGGAGCCGAGGTCGGCGGACGCGGCGGTGACGTGCACGTGCGCGTCGATGAGGCCGGGCACGACGCTGGCGCCCGCGACATCGACCACCCGGGTGCCCTCGGGCGCGGCCAGCCCGGGGCCCGCCTCCACGATGCGGCCGTCCTCGCAGCGCAGATCGCCCTCGGCGTACTCGCCGGTGGTCACGTCGAGCAGCAGCGCGTTGCGCAGCAGCAGGCTCACTTTTCGCCCTCCCGTACAGCGGCGCGCAGCGCGGGCACGGCGAGCCGTGCGAGGGACGCGGCGGCGGCGACCGACTCCTCGTCGTAATTCCCCTCGGCGTCAAGGATGTTGAGCACCCCGAGGACCTCCCCTCCGTCGATGACGGGCACGTTGATGATGGAGCCGCAGCCCAGGCTCTCGATCAGCTCGTGGTCGGCGAAGATCTCCCGTACAGCGGCCCGGTCGGGGCCGAAGTACGGCTGGCCCGCCTCGATGCACCGGGCAATCCAGCCCTGGGCGACCTCGACGGTCTTCTCCCCGCCCACCGGATACTGTTCCGGGTGGCTGCTGTGCGCCCGGCGCAGTGCGCGGCGCCCGGGAATCCAGGCGAGGACCGTGAACAGCCGTACTCCCAGCTCCCGCCGTACGGTCGCCTCCAGTTCGTCCAGGCCGGTCATTTCATCGTCTCCTTCGTCACGTCGGCGTGTTCGGTCAGGTCTTCGAGGGATCGTCCGGCCGTGGCCAGGCCGAACACGAGCACGCAGATCACCCCGGCCGCCAGCACCGCCGTGGTGAGGCCGAAGACGCCCGCGAAGCCCAGGCTCGCGGCGGACAGGCCGATGATCGTGGGCGCCAGGATGCTGCCGACCCGGCCGAACGCGCTGGACAGGCCGGTGCCGGTGGCGCGGATCCAGGTGGGGAACACCTCGGGGGTGTACGAGTAGACGCCTGCGTACGTGCCGTTGAGGAAGAAGGACAGCACCGCTCCGGCCAGCGTGATGGTGACCGGGCTGTCCATCTGGGACAGCCAGAACGCGCTGACCGCCGAGCCGGACAGGTAGATCGCGATGGTGTTCTTGCGGTCCAGCCGCTCCGACAGCCAGGCGGCGGAGAAGTAGCCGGGAATCTGCGCCAGGTAGATGATGATCGAGAACTCGAAGCTCTTCGTCACCGTGATGCCGCGCTGCACGAGCAGGGTCGGAATCCAGGAGAAGAAGCCGTAGTAGGAGAACGTGATCACGAACCAGATCAGCCAGATGACCGCGGTGCGCCTGGCCATGGCCGGGCTCCACAGGAACCGCAGGGCGTTGAACAGGTTCACCTTCGGCGTCTCCGTCGCGGGCCGGGCGGTGGTCTCCGGGACCGGCGGGAGCGGCTCGCCGACAGCCTGCTCGACGCGGCGTTCGAGATCGGCGACCACCGCCTCCGCCTCGTCCCGGCGGCCCTGTTGCAGCAGGTAGCGCGGCGATTCGGGCAGTGAGCGGCGCCACCACAGCAGCATCACGATCGGCAGCGCGGTGAGGAGCTGCGCGACGCGCCAGCCGCTGTCCATCGTCGGCACCACGAACCGGCCGATCAGCGCGGCCATGACGAATCCGAACGAGAAGAACCCGGCCAGCGCGCCGATGAACCAGCCGCGCCGGCTGGCGGGCACGAACTCCGACAGGAACGGCGCGATGATCGCGCTCTCCGCGCCCGCTCCTGCCCCGGCCAGCACCCTGGCCACCAGGAACACCTCGTAGTTCGGGGCGAACGCGGCGATGACGGAGAAGACGGCGTAGAAGGCCAGCGCGTACATCATGACCTTCTTGCGGCCGATGCGGTCGCCGAGCAGGCCCGCGATGGTCGCGCCGAAGAGGAACCCGAACGGTGTCGCGGACCCGATGAGGCCGAGCTGGCCGTTGCCGAGCCCCCACACCTCCTGAGCGCTGGGCAGCAGGAATGCGACCACGGCCGAGTCCATGCCGTCGAAGGTGTAGCCGAGGCCGCCGATCAGCAGCAGCAGGTAGTGCGGACGGCTCAGTGGAAGCCGGTCCAGACGGGCCAGCAAGGTCATTGGCGCACCTTCCCCAGGTAGTGGCCCTGCAGTTCGATTTTCAGCAACCTATATTGCTTTTTGTATGAACTGCAATAGTCTTTGCATAACGGGAAACGCGTAGCATGTCTCCGGGCGAGGGAGAGGATCACGTGACAGAGCGCGCGCCGGACAGCTTCGAGGACTGGTTGCGCGCCCGCGTGCCCCAGCGCGGACTGCGCCCCAAGGCGGCCGCGGTGCTGGAGGTCCTCCTCTCGCAGCCGCGCCGGGCGTCGTTCGGGTCGGCGGCCGAGCTGGCCCACCTCGCGGGCGTGAACGTGGCGACCGTGACCCGCACCGCCCAGGCGCTCGGGTTCACCGGATGGCCCGCGCTCCAGCAGGAGCTGCGCGCACGATACCTGTCGTCACTCAGCGCCGGCCAGGTCGCCGCCGAGCACAGCGGGACCGGCTCGCCCAGCTCCAGATCGCTCCGGCGCGACCTCGACAGCCTCGCGCTGCTCAACCGGCGGCTGGACGAGGCGGTGCTTCTCACGATCGCCGAGGCGATCGCCGCCGCCGGCCGTACCTTGATCGTCGCCGACGGCAGCTACGCCGCGGTCGGCCTGGCGCTCGCGCACAACGCGCGGCTGGCCGGCTACCCCGTCACGGCGGTCACCGCCGGCGACGCCGAGCTGGCGAACAGCGTGGCGGCGATCGGCGTCGGCGACGTACTGATCGCCATCAGCTTCTGGCGGCTGTATGAGAGCACGGTGCTGGCGGCCAACGTGGCGCGCTCGCGCGGCGTGCGGGTCTTCGCGCTGACCGACGCGGCGAGCCCCGCCCTGGCGGACGCGGCGGAAGCGGTGGTGATCGTGCCGGCCGAGGGGGTGGCGTTCTTCCCGTCGCTGACCGCCGGCATGGCCGTCGCCCAGGCGCTGGTCACCCAGCTCGCCGCCGTGGACCCGGGGCGCACCGGCGTCTCCATCGAGGCGGCCGAGGGCATGTGGGCGACGTTCGGCCTGCTGCACCGCCGTCCCGCACCGGCGGCCTCCGCAGGCAGGCCGGCAAAGGTCCAGCGAGCCGGTGAGGCCGCGCAGGGCTGAGATCCGTATCATCCGGCCCGCGCGGGCGCCGGCAGGCCAGGCCGCGGATCCCGCCCGTCGCCGAGCAGGTGAACCGGCTGTCAGGCGGAGAGCTGGTCCAGCGCGCTGAGCAGGGAGGCGATGCTCCGGTCGCGGAGGGGGGCGTAGTCCTCCTCCGCGACCGGCGGGGGCCGTTCTCCACCAGAATGATCAACGCGAGGTGGAGGCGGTAAAGGGCGATCCGGGTGCGGGCGGAGCGGGTGAACTCCACGACGCCGCCCGCCGCCCGGTAGCCCGCCACGATCTCGTCGGTCTCCGCCGGCTCGCCGAAGATCGTCGGCGCGTCGAGCTCGGCGGCGGTGAGCGGGCGCTTGGTGTTGCTGTCCATCGCCGCCTCAGATCGGGGAGATCGTCCAGGAGGTCTCGACCTTGTCGCCGGGCTGCAGCACGATCAGGTCGGTGCCGGAGTTGAAGGCGTCCGGCGGGCAGGTCATCGGCTCGACGGCCAGCCCCTGGAAGTCGAGCACCGTCCCCGTGCACACCTGGACCCAGGGCAGGACCGAGGCGTCCCAGCGGATCTCGACCCCGCCGTCCGGGCCGTTCACCCGGACCCGGACCAGCCCGTCGGCGTCCGCGAGGAGTCCGGTGAAGGCGTGGTCCACGGCGGTGCCGCCGACCGTCCGTGCGGTCGTGAAGTCGTACGGCGTGCCGGAGACGTCCTCCAGGGAGCGGGGCAGCAGCCGGTCGTCCACCAGCAGCACCTTGGTCGCGGGCAGGTGCAGCTCGTAGTCCTCGACCCGCTCTCCCGCCAGCAGCCACGGGTGCGGGCCGCAGCCGTAGGGGGCGGGACCGTCGCCGAGGTTCTCGGCGGTCACCGTGGTGGTCAGCCCCTCGGACGTGAGGGAGTAGAGCACCTGCAGGGCGACGGTGAACGGGTAACCGGAGGAGGGGGTGATCGTGTGGGCCAGCCGTACGGAGCCGTGCTCGTCCTCCACGGCCAGCCACTCCACCGCCTCCCAGTCGACCCCGGCGACCAGCCCGTGCAGGGCGTTGCCCCTGTCCTCCTCGTTCGCCGTCAGCCGGTGGGCCCGGCCCTCGAAGGTGTAGGAGGCGTCGGCGATCCGGTTCGGCCAGGGGGCGAGGAGGGTGCCGCTGTAGTAGGGGATCGGGCCGTCCACCGGCCAGCTGGGCACCAGATCACGTTCGCCGTGGCGGAGCACGCGCAGGGCGGCGGACCATTCGGTGATCTCGGCGTGCAGGGTGCCGCTGCGGAGGGTGAACATCCGGGACACGGGGGTCCTTTCACCAGGAGGGAGAGTCGAACGTGATCGGATCGAAGGTATACGGGCCGGGGACCCTGTTAAGCGGAGGCCCGCTCGACCAGATGGGTGTCCAGTATCACCACCGGTTGCTCCAGGTGCTCGCCGTTGATGCGGGCCACAAGGAGATGGGCCATCTGGCGGCCCATCGCCTCGGTCGGCTGGTGCACGGTGGTGAGCGCGGGGGAGGAGTGCGAACCGGCGGGGGAGTCGTCGAAGCCGATCACCGCCACGTCCTCGGGGATGACCTTGCCCTCCTCCCGCAGCACCCGGATCGCACCCAGCGCCATCGGGTCGGAGGCGGTGAACACCGCGTCGATGCCGGAGTTCTCCGCGAGGAGTTTGCGCATCGCGACGATTCCGCTCTCCTCGCTGAAGTCGCCGTAGGCCACGATCTCGGGCAGGCCGGTGGCCAGCAGCGCGTCACGGTAGCCCGCGAGCCGGTCCACGCCCACACCCATGTCCTGTGGCCCCGCGATGGTGGCGATCCGCCGCCGGCCCTTGCCCAGCAGGTATTTGACCGCCTGCCGGGCGCCTGCCCGGTTGTCCACGTCGACGTAGCTGTAGGGGGTGAGCCCGACGGGCCGGCCGCCGATGACGGTCGGCACGCCCATCGCCTCCAGCCGTCCGGGCAGCGGGTCGGCGCCGTGCAGCGAGATCAGCAGCACTCCGTCGACGTGCTGGCCGGTCAGGTAGTGCTCCAGCCGCTCGTGGTCCTGCTGTGACTGGGCCATCGCCAGGATGAGTTGCAGACCGGTCTCGGAAAGGGCCGAGCCGATGCCACGGATGGTCCCGGCGAAGTAGGGTTCGTCGAAGACGCGCAATTCCGACTCCGAGACCACCAGTGCGACCGTGTCGGTGCGCCGGGTGACCAGTGCGCGGGCGGCCCTGTTCGGAACGTAGCCCAGCTCCTGGATCGCCTGCTGCACGGCGTCACGGGCCTTCTCGCTCACCTTCGGTGAGCCGTTGATGACCCGCGACACCGTGCCACGGCCGACACCGGCCAGAGCCGCGACCGCCTCAAGCGTCGGACGACGGTCGCCGTTCATGTTCTTCGCCCCCATAAGAGATTCGCTGACCCCTTATTCTGCCGGACCGCTCAGGCCTCCACGCCTGATGGTCCCGGCATACCAGAGAGCGCTCTCTTTGGGAACTCTCAGCTGCGTCCCATAGTCGACGTGGACCAGCCCGAACCGCTTGCCGTACCCCCACGCCCACTCGAAGTTGTCCATCAGCGACCAGGCGAAGTAGCCCTCCAGAGGGACCCCCGCCTCGATCGCGGCGTGGCAGGTGCGCAGGTGGGCGGCGATGTAGTCGAGGCGTTCACGGTCGTGCACGATGCCGTCGTCGTCCACGACGTCGTCGAAGGCCGCGCCGTTCTCGGAGATGACCAGCGGGATCCGCGGATATTCGCGGGCCAGCCTCACCAGGATCTCGTGCAGACCGGTGTCGTCGATCTCCCAGCCCATGGCGGTGACCGGCCGGCCGCCCTCGACGAACGACACGTGTTCGCTGCCTACCCAGGGCGAGCCGGTGTCGGTGGGGGCCGCCGCCGCCGAGGCCGCGCCGCCGGGCGTGCCGGAGACGGTGAAACGGCTGTAGTAGTTGATCAGCAGCATGTCCAGCGGGGCGGAGATGCTCTCCATGTCCCCGTCCTGGATGAATCCGCCTGTCTCACCGAGGTCCTCCAGGACGTCGGCCGGATACTCCCCCTTCAGCAGCGCGTCCAGGAAGAAGCGGTTCTGCAGGCCGTCGATCCGGCGGGCGGCGTCGGCGTCGGCGTCGGAGCCCGTCTGCGGGGTGATCGCGTACAGGTTGACGCAGCCGCCGATCCTGGTGTCGGCCCGCTGGGCGCGCATGGCCGACGTGGCGAGGCCGTGCGCGAGGAGGAGGTGGTGGGCGGCCCGCACCGACTCGGCCGGGTCGCGCCGCCCGGGGGCGTGCTCGCCGGAGGCGTATCCCAGGAACGCCGCGCACCACGGCTCGTTGACCGTGCTCCAGTTGCGCACCCGGTCACCGAGCGCCTCGTGCACGGCCGCCGCGTAGTCGGCGAAGCGCTTCGACGTGTCCCGTGACGGCCAGCCGCCCGCGTCCTCCAGGGTCTGCGGCAGGTCCCAGTGGTAGAGCGTCACCCACGGGTCGACGCCCCGCGAGAGCAGCTCGTCGACCAGCCGGCTGTAGAAGTCGAGACCCTTGGCGTTGATCGGGCCGCTGCCGTCGGGCTGGACCCGCGGCCAGGAGATGGAGAACCGGTAGGCGCCGAGGCCGAGGTCCGCCATCATCCGCACGTCGTCGCGGTAGCGGTGGTAGTGGTCGATGGTGACATCGGCGTTCTCGCCGTTGACCACCCTGCCGGGTTGCTTGACGAAGGTGTCCCAGATGGACTGGCCGCGGCCGTCCTCGGAGACGGCGCCTTCGATCTGGTAGGCGGAGGTGGCCGCGCCCCAGACGAAGTCCGTCGGGAACACCAGATCCGGCGTCTGAATCTGCGTCTTTTGCGTGGTCACGCCTTGACCGCACCTTCCATGAGGCCGCCGACGATCTGGCGGCCGAACGCGACGAAAACGATGAAGAGAGGGAGGACCGAGGCCGCCGTGCCGGTGAACAACATGACGTAGTCGGTGCCGTGGGCCTGGTTGAGCGCCGCGATCGAGGTCTGCACCACCGGGTTGTCCGGGTTCAGCACGATCAACGGCCACATGAACTCGTTCCAGCTCTGCATGAAGGTGAGCAGTGCCAGCACCGCCATGCCGGGCCGTACCGCGGGAAGCACCACGTTGGCGTAGATGCGCATGGTGGAGGCGCCGTCGACGCGGGCCGCCTCGACGAGCTCGTCCGGCACCGCCTGGGTGGTGTACTGGGTCATCATGAAGACCCCGAACCCGTTGACCAGGAAGGGCAGGATCACCGCCTGGATCTGGCCGGTCCAGCCGAGGGTCACCATCATCTCGTAGAGCGGGACGATGCCCATCTGCTGGAGCGGGACCATCATGGTCACCAGGATCAGGCCAAGCAGGATCTTGCTGCCCCGGAACCGCAGCTTGGCGAAGGCGAAGCCGGCCAGGGTGGAGATGAGCACGACCGAGAGGGTCACCGTGATCGACACGATGGCCGAGTTGATCAGGCCGGTGGCGAAGTAGGCGTCCTCGGTGGACAGGAGCCGCTGGATGTTCTCGCCGAGGTGGCCGCCCGGGAGCAGCGGCGGCGGGGTGTCGATGGCCTCGTCGTTGGTCCGCGTGGCCATGATGAACATGTAGTAGATCGGGAAGGCCGACAGCACGAGCGCGAAGGCGAGGACCACCTTCGTCAGCGGGCCCGCGTCCCAGATCCGGTTTCGGGGCTGCGAACGCGTGGAGCGCGGCCGGGTCTGAATCGCCGTCACTTTTTACCCCCGATGCGGCGGGTGAAGGAGTAGTTGATCAGTGTTCCGATGAGGATCAGCGCGAACAGCAGCCAGGCGGCCGCCGAGGCGTAGCCCATGTCGAAGTCGCGGAACGCCTCCTTGACGATGAACATGGCCACCGTCTGGTACTGGCCGGTGGCGCCGCCCGCCATCGTCGGGTTGCCCTCGAACATGACCGGCTCGGTGAACAGGGTCAGACCGCCGATGGTGGAGATGAACACGACGAAGACGAGTGTCGGGCGCAGCATCGGGACGGTGATCTGCCAGAACTGCCGCCGGGGCGAGGCGCCGTCGAGGGCGGCGGCCTCGTAGAGATCCTTGGGGATCGTCTGCATGGCGGCGAGCAGGATGATCGCGTTGTAGCCGGTCCAGCGCCAGTCGATCATCGTGGAGATGGCGATCCACGCGCTCCAGCTCTGGTTCTGCCATTCGATGGCGTCGACGCCGAACAGGCCGAGGAACCAGTTGATCATGCCGTAGTCGCGGCCGTAGAGCTGGGTGAAGACGACGGCGACCGCGACGACCGAGGTAACCAGCGGGAGCAGGACGCCGAGGCGGAAGAAGAGCCGGCCGCGGATGCGCTTGTTGAGCGCGTTGGCGATGATGAGGGCGAGGACGAGCTGCGGGATCGTCGAGATGACGAACATCCCGAGGGTGTTGACCACCGCGTTCCAGAACGCCCCGTCGGTGATCAGGTTGATGTAGTTGTCGAGTCCGAGGAAGGTCTTGTCGCCGGCGAGTTCCCAGTCGTACAGGGACACCCAGAGGGTGTAGCCGAGCGGGAAGACACCGAAGATCGCAAATAGCAGGAAGTACGGCGAGACGAGGAAGTAGGGGGTCGCCCGGAGGTCGAACCTGGCGAATCCTCTGCCGCCCCGTCCCGGACTCCGGTGCCCGGCGGTCCGGCGAGGGCCGGGCCTCCGCGCCGGAGCGGGGGTGTCGACGTTCAGGGTCATCGGTCAGCCTTTCAGCGGAGGGCAGTCGACGGGCCCGGCGGGGGGACAGCCGCCGCCGGGCCCGTGCGGGACGGGATGGGGATCAGCCCGCTGCCTTGGTGCCGGCCTCGATGAACCTGGTCCAGGCCTCCCCGTAGGGGATGGAGCCCTTGTCCATGCCCTCGAGGACCTTCTCCGCCGCGGTCTTCACCTGGGCGTGCTTCTCACCCAGGAAGACGGGCAGCAGGTCCTTGACCGAGTCGCTGAAGATCTTGCCGGTGGGCGCGTCGCTGAAGAACCCGTTCTTCATGTCGGCCACCGCCGGGTCCTGCTGTCCGGACAGGGAGCTCGGGAAGGCGCCGGCCTCCTGGAAGGCCGCGACGTGGCCCTCCTTGCCGGTGAGGTAGTTCAGGACCTCGGCGGCCTCCTTCGGGTGCTTGCTCTGTGCGGGGACCGCCAGGTAGGAGCCGCCCCAGTTGCCGGCGCCGCCGGGGACCCCCGCCACATCCCACTTGCCCTTGCCCTCGTCACCGGCGTTGCCGGAGATGACGCCGAGCATCCAGGCCGGGCAGCCCATGACGGCGAAGCCGCCCTTCTTGATCGCCGCGTTCCACTCCGGGGTGAAGGAGGCGAGCTTGGCGGTCAGGCCCGCCTCGCTGTAGGACTTCACCGTGTCGAACGAGGTCTTGATGGCCGGGTTCTTGTCGATGACGAGCTGGTTGCCGGTGTCGAAGTAGGCGATGTTGCCGTTCTTCGGCGCCTCCTGCGACAGGACCACGTTGTAGAGGGTGTTGGGTCCGTCGAGGAACTTCGGGGCGCCCTTGCCGGGGTTGGCGGCCTGGAACTTCTTGCCGATCTCCATGAAGGAGGCCCAGTCCGGCCAGAGTTTGCTGACCTCGTCGCGTTCGCCCGGCAGGCCGGCCTTCTCGAGCAGGTCCTTGCGGTAGCACATGCCCATGCCGCCGATGTCGGTGCCGAGGGCGAAGAGCTTGCCGTCCTTGTTGATGCCGTTGTCCCATTTCGCGGCGGGGAAGTCGGTCTTGCGGCTGTCCAGCCCGTACTGGGCGAGGTCCGTGAAGAACTGCGGGCGGGCCTTCATGAGGCCCATCGCGCCCTCGTCGATGCCGACGATGTCCCCGGTGCCGCTGCCGGCCTGCAGCTTCTGCAGGAGCTGGGGCAGGTAGACGTCCTCGAACCGGTCGGTCAGGTTCTGGTATTTGACCTGGATGTTCGGGTGCGCCGCGTTCCACGTCTCCACGGCCTTCTTGTAGCCGAAGTTCGCGCCGCCGCCGAAGGTGTGCACGGTGATGGTCACCGGCTCGGCGGCGGGCGCGGAGGCGCCGCCGCCGGCCGCGGACTTGGCGGGCTCGTTCGAACCGCAGGAAGTGATCGCCAGGGCGGTGGCCGCCATCACCGCGACCGCGGCGAGCTTGCCATGCCGCTTGGTGTTCAACATTACGGACCCCTCTCAGGTGGTCGCCCGAATTGATGGGAGGTGACATCGCGCATCGGTCCCCGACAAACACGATGCGCGATGGGTTAGGTTCCTCAACGTTTTTTGGGAGCGCTCCCACGAAGAGTGGACGATAGGCAACCAAGGCGTCAATATGCCGAAACTCAACCGTTACATCTGGCCTGTTCGTGGGGGATTAATGACTTGATACCTCGCAAACCTCTCAGAGAGGCGCCTGGGAGCGCTCCCATCACATAGTGACGTACCGTGACATTCCGTACGGCAGAGCCGTCGTCGGGGAAAGCGGGCATCCGGGGGCTGCGGGCGGCGGGCCCCCGGAAGGCGGCGGGCCGGACGCCGGAAAGGGGCCCGGCTC
Organism: Streptosporangium album; assembly: GCF_014203795.1. Classification (NCBI taxonomy): domain Bacteria; kingdom Bacillati; phylum Actinomycetota; class Actinomycetes; order Streptosporangiales; family Streptosporangiaceae; genus Streptosporangium; species Streptosporangium album. The sequence continues at coordinate 92,824 of NZ_JACHJU010000006.1, forward strand.
AGATGAGCCGGGCCCCTTTCGGTGCCGGTGGGCCGGCCCGTCCGGAGACGGGTGGCCGTGGTGTGCGGTGCCGGTGGGTCAGCCGCTGTAGACCGGGTAGCCGTAGCCGACGACCTGGGACTTGGGCCGGACGCGCGCCTCGACCTTGCCGTTGCCGGTGTTGCCCTCGATCGTGCTGATCGTGCCGTCGCCGTTGTCCTTCTTCACGAAGCCGACGTGGTCGATCCCGCTGATGTCCTTGCCGCCCTGCCAGTCGTAGAACACGACGGCGCCGGGCTTGGCGACGTCACCCCAGTGGCCGTTGTCCTTGAACCACTGAGCGTAGGCGACGGTGTAGGCGTCCCAGCCCATGGTGGGCCGGATGCCGGCCTGATCGCCGACCCAGGAGACGAACATCGCGCACCAGGGGGCGTTGGCGTAGTCGGCCACGTTGCCGCCGTCGCGGGCGAGGGTCTCCCTGGCTCGCGGGGAGGACATGTACCAGGACTGGAACTTCGTCCCGCCGCCCTGGGCGTTCTCCGAGATGCCGATCTGGCGGGCGGCGATGTCCAGGACCTGCGAGGCGGTGACCTTGGGCAGGCGCTCGGCCTGGAGCTCGAGAGGGGTCTTGGCGACGTTGGCGGTCTTGACGACCTCCGTCGAGGGAGCACTGAGCGGGCTGTGCCCGGCGGTCTCCGCGAGGGCCGCGGGAGCCGCGAGGGTGCCGCCACCGACGAGGATGGACGCGCCGAGAAGAATGTGGGCCAGGTTACGTGACCTGGGAGTAACGCGGTTCGTGGCCATGAGGGGGAGAACTCCTTGCTTCGCTTCTCATGCCGCCTACCGGGTTAGCTGACGGGTTCGGGCTGGGAAGTGCCCTACGGCGCGAAGGCGTCGATTCACCCCAAGAAAAGTGGTTCCCCGGTTCCGCGAGATCCGCGGATTCGGCGGCCGTGCTCATGGGGCGGAGTCATCCGCTCCGATGAAGCACGGACGGGCAATGTGATGGTGGCCGCGTAGGTCTTGGTTGACCGAGGCATTCACCAGGAATGACTCGAAACTACGTGAAAGGGACGAACAATTACAAGTAGGGCACATTGCCCTGACTTGGGAATACGCCGAAATCGAGGGGGAAGCTTTGGGGTCCCGTCAGGATCGACGACTCCGGGCCAGGCGCCCGCTCGGAGCTGGAAACGCCTATGGGGAAGGCGTTCCCGGGCGGCGGCGCCACGGCGGGGCCGCCCTGTCGTAATCTCTCCCCCGGCAGTTTCGCCATCAACGTAGATCTTTTAGATAAGGGCCTCTTCACCTGCGAAAACGCCCGTCGCGCTCATGGTTTGACCTCGGCCCAGGCATGGATCAGCGGCAGCAGCACCCTGTCGACCGTGTCCTCGACGAAAGCCTCGTCCAGTGGCCTGCCGCTGATGAGCAGCCGGTGCCAGACCAGGGCCTCGGTGACCGTCCTGATCTCGCCGGGATCCGCCTTCCCCCGCAGCTCGCCCCGCTCGCGGGCGCGGGCGAGCAGCGGGGTGGTGCCGGTGATGTCGGGGCGCGGCACGTTCTCGCGCAGGGCGGCCGCCAGTTCGGGGGTGGTGAGCATGGCCGGGAGCAGTCCGAAGACCAGACCGTGCTTCTGCTCCATGGTCCGGCAGAATCCGCCCACCGCCGCCACGAGGTCACCGCGCATCGTCCCGGTGTCGGGCGGCGGTGTGACGTCGATCTCCAGATGGTTGCAGACCAGGTCCACCACCAGGGCCTCCTTGCCCGGCCAGCGGCGGTAGATCGTGGCCTTGCTCGCGCTGGCGCGCTTGGCGATCTGGTCGACGGACATGCGGTCGAACCCGACCTCGGAGAGCAGCTCCATGGTCGCGTCGAGAATCGCCCGCTCTCGCCTGGGGTCGAGACGCAAGGTGCCTCCGGTGGGCTACGAGTGCTGTGTGATCGCCTCGAATCGTACGCCTGTGAACTCCTCCGACCTCTCCCACAGCCGCCGGGCCACGCTCTCGTCCAGCGCCCTGGGGGAGGGGGTCAGTGCCTTCAGGCCGGGACCGATGAACTGACCTCCGGTCACGCGGGGAGAGGTGGCGGCGTAGAGGGAGGGGGCCGCGCCCTTGTGCGGAGGCTTGAGCACCAGCCGGATGAGGGCGTTGAGCGGTCCGGTGAGCACGCCCAGCTTCATGATGCCGGTGGCGGTGGCGCCGGGATGGGTGGCCACACTGAGCAGCCGTCCCTCCGCCCGGCGCTGCAGTTCCAGCGTGAACAGCAGGTTGGCGAGCTTCGATCTGCCGTAGGCCGAGAACCGCCCGTAGCCACGGTCGAGGCCCAGGTCGTCGAAGTCGATCTTTCCCAGGCTGTGGGCGTCACTGGAGACCGTGACGACCCGGGCGCCCGGCCTGGCCAGGAGTTGCGGCAGCAGTAGCCCGGTCAGGGCGAAGTGCCCCAGGTGGTTGGTGCCGAACTGCATCTCGAAGCCGTCGGCGGTGGTCCGCCGGGGGATCATGCCGACTCCCGCATTGTTGATCAATATGTCGACGGGCCCGTCGACGGCGGCGGCGAACGCCCGCACCGAGCTCAGGTCGGCCAGGTCGAGCCGTCGCAGCTCGATCCGCGCGCCCGGGACCTCCGACCGGATCGCGTCCCGGGCGGCCTCTCCCTTGACGAGGTCCCGTACGGCCATCACGACCCGGGCGCCGTGCCCGGCCAGCTGCAGGGCGGTGGGAATCCCGATGCCGCCGCCGGCGCCGGTGACCACCGCGGTGGAACCGGTCAGGTCGGGGATGTCGTTCGGAGTCCACATGACGTGCTCCTCTGAGACGTGAGATTAGATGTACGAAACCGTTCCGTACACTACGGTAGGCCGTCCCGCACCGGACGCGCAAGCGGGTGTACGCGCGTGTTCACCCGTAGTTCCCGGGCGCGTAAGCCGTCCCGGTTACGGTGAGGCGGTCGTGAACGGGTCATCGCCCGGCGTGGAGGACGGTCGAGACCACGCGCGGGAGCAGAGTTCGGCCGTCGCCTGGGTGGAGTCACCGCTGCAGATGCTCTGCGCCGTGGAGGCCTGCCACGCCGGGCTGCTCGGCGCCCACGCCCGGGTGGTGCCCCGTGCGGGGCTGCGCCCGCTCGCCGTCACCGGCCGGGAGATCTCCCGGCTGGACCTTCCTCCGGGGCTGGAGATGGCACCGCCCGAACCCGAGATGCCCAGGCCCCGGCGGGGCGCGGCCTGGGCGGCCGGCGACGCCTTCTCCGGAAAGGTCCAGGCGGGCTGGCTCACCGCCCTGCCCGGCCGGATCGTGATCGTCGACGACGGCCTGGCCACCATCAGGCTCCTGGAACTGCTCACCGGCCGGATCTGGACCCCGCTGCTACGGGCCCGTGCCACCGCCGGCCCCCTGCGGGCCGCCCTCGGAACGGCCGCCGGCCTGCGGCTGCGCGCCGCCGCCCGATCCGGCAGGCTGTCGGTCTTCACCGCCCTGCCCGTCCCCGACGAGCTGGCGCGGGCCGTACGGGACAGGGGAGCGGAGCTGATCACCCACGACTTCGCCTGGCTGCGGTCACAGCCCCTGCGCAGGCCCCGTCCCGAGGAGCGCACCGTCGTGCTGGGCACCTCGCTGGTCCGCAACGGCCTGATCCACCGCGACCCCTACCTCACCTGGCTGGCCGGGCTCGGCTCCTCCGAGCCGGTGGCCTACTTCCCGCACCGCCGGGAGGACCCTCACGATCTCGCCCAGATCGGGCGACAGCCCGGTATCACCGTCTACGACGGCGGGATCCCGGCCGAGATGACCCTGCGAGGACTGGCCGCCGAACAGCGGGTGCTGAGCCTGCCCTCCACCGCGGTCACCTCCCTCCGGGTCCTGCTCTCGGCCCGTGGCGTCGCCGTGGAGACGGTGGACGTCCCCGACACGTGGTGGACCGCCCAGGCGGCTCCCTCACTCCGTTCCCATCTGTCGATGTTCGCCCATCACGACACTGGAGTCACAGGTTGAAGGTTCTGGCCGTGGCCGACTCGGATTCCTACCTGAAGTGGGCCGCCCACCTGCTCGATGATCTCCCTTCGAGCTGTACGGCGGAGCTGACGGTGATCCGTACCCCCATCACGCCCTCCCCGGCCCAGATCCGCGCGGCCGTCGCCGGCGCGGCCGCCGATCCACCCGTGCTGTCGGCCCGGGGACTGCGCCGGGCCGCCGAGCGGTTACGGCCCGATGTGGTGCTGGTCGCCTGTACCGGGCCCGTGGTGGACATCCTGGTGGGCGAGGTGCTCGCCGGCCTGGCACCGCGACCGGTGTTCGTCTCCGGGCTGCCCGGGATCTCCATCCCGGCGACCGAGAAGGCATGGGTGTTCCGCAGCGGGTGCGACCTGTTCGTCCTGCACAGCGAGCGGGAGGTCGAGGAGTTCTCGGCGCTGGGCCGTGAGCTGGGCGGGGGCGGGGCGGTGGGCCTGACCCGGCTGCCGTTCCTGAACAGCGGCGAGGACGTCCCCGTCACCGGCCCGCGTAACCGGGTGGTGTTCGCGACCCAGGCCAAGGTGCCCAGGCGCAGGGAGGAGCGCGAACGGATCCTGCTCGCCCTGGCCGAGCTGGCCGAGCGGCGTCCGGACCTCGACGTGGTGGTCAAGCTCCGTGCCCTGGACACCGAGCGGCAGACCCACAACGAGCGCCACCCCTACCAGCGGCTGTGGCAGTCGCTGACGGACGGAGGCCGGGTCCGCCCCGATGGCGTGAGCTTCGCCGCGGGGCCCATGCGCGAGCATCTGGCCCACGCGGCCGGATTCGTCACGGTCAGCTCGACCGCCGCGCTGGAGGCGATCGCCCAGTCGGTGCCCCTGCTGGTGCTGTCGGACTTCGGGGTCAGCGCAGAGATGATCAACCTGGTCTTCGAGGGCAGCGGCCTGCTCGGCACCCTGGACGACCTGTCCGAAGGGCGTTTCCGCACCCCGGAGGAGGCCTGGTGCCAGGCCAACTACTTCCACCGGCGTGGGGAGAGCGACTGGGTGTCCCAGATGGTCACGCTGGTCGCCCGGGTCCGGGCGGGACGCCTGGCCCCGGCCCGGTCCCTGCTCGACGGCCCGCAGTACGCCGCCGCGCGGCGCCGTGCCCGCCTGCGCGTCGAGGTCCCGCCCAACGTGCTGCGCGCCGGCTATCGGGCCAAGCGCCGGATGACCCGCTATCTGAAGGTCTTCGGCTGAGCCCCGGAGCCGGTCCGGGAGGCATCGGCCAGCCGGGTTCCGTCTCCGTCCGCCGTCTCCGCTTCTGGGCGTTTTAAGGGAGTGCTCGCGACAGGCGGCGGCGGAGCCTCTCCAGCGTTCCGGGCTCCTGGACGGCGGCCGCGGGGAGCAGTCCCAGAGCGGCCAGGCGCTGGCGTTTGAAGTAGCGGGCCGGCCCGTGGGCGTCCAGGTAGGCGGCGGTGGCCTGGCGCATACCGGGGTAGACCTCACTCTGCATGCAGTAGCCGACCGCTCCGACCAGCGCCGGAAGATCCACCGGCGGTGGCCCCTCCAGCGACCCGTCGGCCGACAGCCGGGGGAGCAGGGCATCGGCGATGGTGGCGGGGACGCGGTTGCTGTTCTCGTACGGCGTGAGCCGTTCCAGGACCAGTTCCCCGCCCACCGTGGCGACCGGCAGGCCGAAGCACCGCCCCGCGGTGACCAGGGCGGTGGAGAAACAACCCGTCACGAGGGCCGGTCGCAGCGCGGCGAAGCACGACTCGGCCGGAACGGCCTCTCCCACGACCGCCAGCTCCACGCCCAGTTCGCCGGCCGTCTCACGGAGCCGCTGGGCGTGCCGCCGCCCACCGGCCGGGTGGGGCTTGAACAGGACGGTCTCGGCTCCCCGGGCGGCCAGGCCGCGCAGCATCTCCGCGTGCAGCCCGGCCTCCTCCTCGGGGGTGACGATGTCCAGCGCGGACAGGTACTGGCCGAGGATCATCGGCGCACCGGCCGGCAGGCCGTCCATGCCCTGCCCGGCGACGCCGCCCCGCTCGACCACGTCAAGGAAGGCTCGGTCGGGAAGGGCCTCGGCGCGCACGCCGTACTCCGACAGCAGCAGGGGCGACAGGCCCGGTACGAGGTCGAGGTGGAGCAGCCGGGTGATCCGGCCGGAGATCTCCTCCGGGAGTGGGTCCCGGGTCGGGCCGTAGCTCATCAGGCCGTCGGAGTAGACCGTGATCGGGCAGTCCCTGACCAGCCCGGCCAGGGTCCGCGACGGGGGGACCGCGATGGACTCCAGGACCAGCTCGTCGGGGCCGTCGTCAAGGGAGAGATGGGAGCGCAGCAGGCGGCCCAGCATCGGGACCTCGATGACCCGCGCCTTCCAGTCCGACGGATGCAGCGGGGCCACGATGTCGTTCCACGACCGGACCTCGTCGAACAGCGGGCGCAGCGCGGCGAAGCCGGGGGCCTCGTCCAGGGGCGGGGTGATCTCCGGAATGGCCGCGTTGTTGGAGACCAGCAGGATACGGCGGCCCCCACGCGACCCGAAGCGACCGTCGCCGATCGCCGCCGCCAGCGTCATCGCGCCGAACAGCGTCGAGGCGTAGAACAGCTGCGTCATCGGGCCTCCAGCAGTTTCCGCAGGATCTGGTCGCGTTCCGGGTCCAGCCGGGTCTCGGCGAGCAGGCCCTCGGGCAACCGCCGCAGGGCCTCGGCTCCGCGCTGCTCGAAGCGGTCGCGGAGCTCGGGGGAGAAGCGGTCGCCCAGCTCCAGGTGGTGGGCCAGCAGTGCGCAGAACGTACGCACGGCCTTGGGCGTGAACTCGTCCTCCAGGTCCGCCAGGACCAGGTCGAAGGCGTCGAAGAAGTGCAGTTGCCTGGCGTCGCCGATCTGGGTCAGCGAGCCGGACACCATCCGCCGGTAGAAGAGCCCGGCCAGGGAGACCACCGCGAACGAGCCCGCCTGCCGGTGCAGCCGCCAGATCCACGGCCGGTCCTCGGCGGTGTGCAGGTGCCCGGGGAAGGTCAGCAGGTCACCGAGGTCGCGCCGGTAGATCCCGGCCCACGCGTAGGGGTAGTCGACCATGGTCTTCACCTCGGCGGGAAGGATGTGGTCGCGCGGCTTCAGCACCACTTCCCGGGTGGCCAGGGGGGCGCGGTGGATCACCCTCCTGCGCCCCTCCACCTGGACGTGGTCCACCCGGACGAAGTCGCAGCCGAGCCGTTCGGCCGCCCCGACCAGGTCGGTGAGATAGCCCGGCGCGAGCCAGTCGTCACCGTCCATGAAGGTCAGGTAGCGGCCCGAGGCCAGCGACGTCCCGAGGTTACGGGCGTCCGCCAGCCCGGCCGGCGTCTCGTTGCGCAGGACGACCAGGCCGGGCAGGTCGGCGCGGAAGTCCTCGATGATCTGCCCGGTCGCGTCCACCGACCCGTCGTCGACCACGATGAACTCGAATTCCCGGTGCGCGTTTCTGGCGAGCGAGGTGAGCGCGTCCGATATGTAGAGCTCGGCGTCCCGCACCGGGACGACGACGGACAGTTTGATCAAGTTTCCCTTCCCATCGAAGCCGCGACGCGCCGGCGTCGCCTTCTACAGGTCCTTCTATACGGTGACGCGGCGCAGGCGGGACTTGGGAGCCTCCTCGCCGGGGAAGACCCGCTTGACGCCGTCACCGAGGGCGGTCTCGATGATGCGGATGTCGCGGATCAGGTGCTCCAGGCCGGACGGCTCCAGCGAGGCGGCGTGGTCGGAGCCCCACATGGTGCGGTCCAGCGTGATGTGCCGTTCCACGGTCACCGCGCCCAGGGTCACCGCGGCGAGCGAGATCTGCAGGCCGCGCTCGTGGCCGGAGTAGCCGACGGGCACGCCGTACCTCTCCTGGAGGGTGCCGATCGTGCGGAGGTTGGCCTCCTCCGGGGGAAGCGGGTAGGTGGAGGTGGCGTGCATCAGCACCAGCTTGGAGGTGCCGAGGATCTCCACCGCCTGATCGATCTCCTCCAGGGTGGACATGCCGGTGGACAGGATGAGCGGCTTGCCGGTGGCGGCGAGCGCGCGGAGCAGTTCCAGGTCGGTCACGCTGGCCGAGGCGATCTTGTGGGTGACCACGTCCATGGACTCCAGGAACTCCACCGACGGCACGTCCCACGGCGAGGCGAACCAGTGCAGGCCCCGCTCCTCGCAGTACTTGGCGATCTGGGTGTACTCGTCCAGGCCGAACTCGGTCCTGATCTTGTACTCCATGTAGGTCATCTCGCCCCACGGCGTCTGCCGGATCTGGTCGCGCTGCTCCAGCGGCACGCAGATCTCCGGGGTGCGCTTCTGGAACTTGACCGCCTGGCAGCCCGCCTCCGCCGCCACGTCGATGAGCCTGCGCGCGATGTCCAGATCGCCGTTGTGGTTGATGCCGATCTCGCCGATCACGTAGACCGGCTGACCGGCGCCGACCAGCGCGTCGCCGATCTGGACCGGTTTGGCGACCGGGGTGAGCCGCAGTTCGGCGCGGGGCGCGGGGGTCGTCTCGGCCGCCGGGCGGGCCGCGAGGACCCGGTCGCACAGCTCCCGTACGGCTCCGGCCCCACCCGGCCTGGTGAGCACGGTCCGGGCGGCGGCACGGACCCGGGGATGGGCGTCGGGGACCGTGACGGGCCAGCCGACCTCGCTCATCGGGCCCAGGTCGTTGACGTCGTTGCCGATGTAGGCGACGCGGGCCGGGTCCAGCCCCTCGATGGCCAGCCAGTCGCGCAGGACGGTCCGCTTGTCGGTCAGACCCTGCAGGACCGGCACGCCGAGCTTCCGGGCGCGGGCCGCGACCACCGGGTTGTGCTCGGTGGACATGATCATCAGTTTGACCCCGGACCTGCGCAGCAGCGCGATGCCCATGCCGTCGGAGCGGCTGACCGCGACCATCTCGCGGCCGTCCTGGTCGACGTAGGCGCGGTCGTCGGTGTGCACGCCGTCGAAGTCGGTGATCACGGCGTCCACGTCGATCGGCTCGGGCTGGTCCACGAACGGCGCCAGCGCCCGGACGATCTCCAATTCCTCGGAGGTGTCGATCTCGATGGCGTGCCGTGCCGGCACCTCCTGCACCGCGACCGTGCCGAAGAAGCGGTGACCGTGCTCGCGGAGGCCCTCGGCGCGCATCACGTAGAACGCGCCGGTCTCGCGGAAGTGCGGCTCACGGTCCTGGCGGCGCGGGCGGGAGGACGGGTCGTGGTTGACGCCCGCGCCGGCGGAGCTCCAGAGGAACTCGTGCGTCTCCAGCCCGGAGAACACCACGTCGGCGGTGCCGTCGAGGACCTTGACGATGGCGGTGTCCAGGTCGGTGGGGTCGATGAACGCGCTGGTGCACTGCACCAGGACGACCACGTCGGGAGTCTCGGGCAGGTGGTCGAGCACGTGCAGCACGGCGGACTCGCTGGAGGCGGTCGCGCCGCTCAGCTCGTCGGGACGGTCGATCACGGTCGCGCCGGCTTCGCGGGCCACCGCGGCGATCTCCGCGTGGTCGGTGCTGACCACTACCTCGTCGATCAGTTCGGCGCGCACGCAGGCCTTCACCGCACGGGCGACCAGGGGAGTGCCGCCCACCACGGCCAGGTTCTTGAGGGGGACGCCCACCGAACCTCCACGGGCGGGGACAACGGCCAGGACTCGCAAGGTGACTCCTCATGACATACGGCAAAAGCCCCTGAACTGGGGTGTTTGACGAACGCTAGCCATGAGGGTGGCCGGACAGGGGTGCCTGAGCTGAACGACCAGAGTCGCCCGCCTTAACTTTCCGCGCGAGGTGGGGGCCCCAACACGGCAGGCGCCGCGGACGGCACCCAGTGCCGTCCGCGGCGCCCGTTGTCCGGGAGCGATCCCTACTCGGCGAAGTGGCCCCGCTTCTCGTCGGCGGCTTTCTTGGCCCTGTCCTTGGCCTTGTCCGCCGCCTCCTTCGCCTTACCCTTGGCCTGGTCCGCCCGGCCCTTGTTGGCCAGACTGTCGTTGTCGACCGTCTTGCCGGCGGTCTCCTTGACCTTGCCCTTGATCTGGTCGAAGTTCGTCATCGTGCTCCCCCGTGTTTCAGGACCGATTGGTTACTGCCTCTCATAGCCAGAACCACCGGGGACCAACCGCCGCTTAGCTAACCTTAAGTTACTAAATGCCACTTCATGGTAACTGAGTGTGGTGGATGGTCAGGTCGTGACGCCGATGGAGTCCATGAGCATGGGGAGCGCGCGTTCCAGGCCGCGCTGCCAGTACGGCCAGCTGTGCGTGCCGGGCCCGTAGAAGTCGACCGCCACCTCGGCACCGTCCCTTCTGGCCCGTTCGACGAACGTGACGGCCTGGTGCAGCAGAGACGCCTCCCCCTCGTCCATGGCCGTCCCGGAGGAGTCCAGCGGGCCGGGAGACCCGTCCCCGCAGGAGACGAAGAGCCGTACTCCGCGTAGCCTCCCGGTCAGGTCGGCCGGGTTGTGCGCGGCCCATTCGGGACTGCGGGGATCGCCCCAGAGCTTCCCCGCGTCCTCGCCGCTCCGGTTGAGCAGCCAGTCGACGCCGCCGTTGCCGTCACGGGTGTGCAGCACGCCGGAGAAGGAGGCGGCGGCCTGGAACATGCCCGGATGACGGGCGGCGTAGGACATCGCGCCGAACCCGCCCATGGACGGTCCCGCCACCGCCCGCCGGTCCCCGGCGCCGTAGTCACGCTCCAGGATCCGGCGGACCTCGCTGAGGTGGAAGGTCTCCCAGTCGGGCCCCTCCCGCCAGTCGGAGTAGAAGCCGACCTCACCGCCCTCCGGCATGACCACGATCACCGGATAGCGCGAGGTGAGCCCGGCGGCCTCCCCCCGGATGGCCCACGCGTCGTAGTCGGGCTGGCAGCAGGCGTTCAGCAGGTACAGCACCGGCCACGGTCCCGAGCCCGGCCGCCAGCCTTCGGGCAGCAGCACCCTGACCATGCCCTTACGGCCGAGCGCGGCGGAGGTGACCGTGAGTACGAGGTCACGCTCGCTCCGCTGCTCGACCTGGACGGCCTGCCCTCCTACGGAGATGTCGGAGTCGGAGGAGGAGAACGGGACCAGCAAGGCCAGGAGCACGGCCGCCACCGCCGCTCCGGCCAGCAGGAGCACTCCCAGACGTACGGCTGTGCGGTTCACAGGTCCATCCTGACGCTCCGTGACCCTCCCGTGAAGCTCATCCGCCCGATGAGCGGTCGGAAGACCGCATGCCGAGCCGTCTCCCGGCCCTCGGCCTCTTCTGGGAATCAGCCGGTTCCCAGGAGCGCGATGAGGGTGAGGGTGGCCATGGACAGGAAGGTGGAGAGGAGGATGGCGTCGCGGGGCAGCTCGGTGGGACGGCCGTACTCGGCGGCGTAGACGTAGGTGTTCTGCGCGGTGGGAAGTCCCGCGAACAGGACGGCCGCGAAGAGCGCGGGGCCGTCGAGATGGAGGAGGCGACCGGCCAGGAAGGCCATCAGAGGCTGGAGGAGCAGCTTGAGCGCCACCACCGGGCCGGTTGCGCGCCAGGCGATCGCCGAGCCCTTCAGGGACATGCCCAGCGAGAAGAGAGCCAGGGGCACCGCGGCGCCGCCGAGGATCTCCAGGGGCCCCGACACCGGATCGGGCAGGTGCAGGCCGAGGGCGGACATGCCCAGGCCGAGGATCGAGGCCGCCACGATCGGCGTCCGCAACGGGGCCAGCAGGGACGAGCGTTCGGCTCCGAGGCCAAGGAAGATCAGCGGGGAGACCACCAGGATCTGGAAGACCATGACCGACACCACGAACGTCGCGTCGTGCAGGACGTACAGGCCGACGGGGATACCCAGGTTGCCGGAGTTGACGTAGGCCGACGACATCGCGCCGATCACCCGGTCGGGTAGCTTGCCGCGGATCAGGGCAAGCGCCGGCAGCCCGACGGCGAAGGTGCTGAGGGCGAAGGCGAGCAACGGGCGCGGCTGGATCTGGCCGAGCGGGGTACGGCTGAGCGTGGTGAACAGTACGGCCGGCATCGCGATGGTGAACGCGAACTCCGTGAGCGCCCGCTGGACATGCCCGCTCGCCACTCCGAAACGGGCGGCCAGCCAGCCGAGGGCACCAATGATCCAGATCGGGGTGAACGCCGCAATGATCGCCTGCACCCGGCACACCGTAGCCGGACCCGGCCCCTGGTCACGTCCGGGCCTCCGCCGGCCGGTTCTCGCCGACAGCATCGGGAAGCCCGCTCCGATCACCGATGAGGTGGAGAAGATCCTCGGCCGTCCCGCACACACCTACGCCGAGTGGGTCGCCGACGACGTCGCCGCCTTCCGGGGCTGACAAGGAGGGCGGCGCGGCGGTTCATGCTGACCTGCCGGGGTACGCCCGTGCCGCCGGGCCATCTCACGGATGGCGGGAAAGGGCAGGCGAAGGGAGACGGTGATGCGCGGGCTGGTGTGGATGAAGGATGAGGGCGCCGAATACGCGGAGGTCGACTTCGCGCAGGAGATGACGGCGGTCGGTGTGGCGATCGGCGCGGATCCGGTGCCCTACCGGCTGGAGTACACCCTGCGCACCCTTCCCGGGCACATCACCGAACTGCTCACCGTACGGGCTCACGGCGCGGGCTGGTCCCGGGCCCTCGACCTGCGCCGCTCCACCCAGGGCATCTGGTCGTGCGAGACCAAGGAGGAGGGGCACCTCGGCGGGCCGCCGCCGGGCGGGGACGTGAACGTCCTGAACGACGCGCTCGACTGCGATCTCGGGCTCTCGCCGCTGACGAACACCATGCCGGTCCTCCGCCACGGCCTTCACCGGGCCGGCGGGCACGTCGACCTCGTCATGGCCTGGGTCGAGGTCCCCTCCCTGCGCGTGATCCATTACCCGCAGCGCTACACCCACGTCCGTCCCAACGTCGTGCGCTACGAGAGCGAGGGCTTCAGCGCCGACCTCACCCTCGACGACGACGGTGTCGTCGTCGACTATCCGGGGCTGGCGAAGCTGATCACCCCCTGACGGCCCGTGGCCGCCGCCGCGACGCCAGGCGGTGGGCACGGGCCGTTGAGCCGGTCCGGCCGCCGTGGAGGGTGTTATCCGGCCAGGAGGTGCCGGTAGGCCGGTTCCAGGCCCGCCTCGGCGAGGATGCCGGCACCGGCGGTCTCACCGAGTGCCTGGTCGAAGCCGTCCTTCGGCAGCGTGCTGTTCTTCTCATAGACAACGCCCTCGGGCAGCGCGTCAAGGCCGATGGGGTCGGCGTCCCAGAAGTTGCCGGTGTAGACGACGTTCTCCAGCGGCGGCCAGACCTGGAGCACGGCCGTGTTGTCGCCACGGCAGACCACGTTGCCCTCGACCGTCGCCCACGCCGTGCCGTAGTCGGTGTAGAGCCCGAAGTTGTACGGCGTCAGCGTGTCGCGGATGACGTTGCCGCGCACGACCGTCCGGTCCGCGCCGGAGGTCCCCTGGCTGCTGGAGAGGTAGATCCCGCCGCCGTCGGCCAGCACGCCCATCGTGTTGAAGGTGAGGTTGTGCAGGATGCGGCCGCCGTACGCGTCCTCCCCTCCGTTGATGACGATGCCGCAGTGCGGCACGTCGTTCACCTGGTTGTGCGCCACCGCCGAGTTCTGCGTCGCCGTCAGCGAGATTCCGGGCGAGCCCGAGTACTCCTGCCCGACGTGATGGATCCAGTTGTTCTCGACGCGGTTGCCGTGGTTGCCCTCGGGGGCGGTGGCCGCGCCGATGGAGACGCCGCCGCCGGAGATGTCGTCGAACACGCTGCCGAGCACCGTGTTCTCCCGGCTGCCGCCGGAGAACCGCAGCGCGGTCGCGCCCAGGCGGGTGAAGCGGCACCCCTCGACGGTGACATGCTCGCAGTTCTCGAAGACGACGTTGGCCGGGATCGCCGCCGACTCCTGCGGCACCGTCACCCACGCCTGCCCGTCGGCGAAGGTGACCTTCTCGATGGAGCCGCCCTCGTAGTAACCGTTCCCGTGATAGTGCAGGAACCCTTCGGGGCGGCCGGGGCGGAGCCAGGTGGCGTCGGCGAAGGTGACGCCCCTGAAGGAGACCCCGCGCGTGCGCCTCGCGTGGACCAGGGTCTGCAGCGCCGGGGCGACGACCCGGGCCCGCTCCGGGTCCTCGCCGGGGCGCGGCAGGTAGTACAGGACGTGCTCGCCTGGCGTGGACCGGTCGAGGGCGAACGTGCCGGGCCGGCTGAGGAAGGTCGCGCTGTTCTCGACGGAGGAGGGGGCGCCGGGGCCGTGAGACTCGGCGCCCTCCCAGGCGGAGTTGTAGAGGTCGTCGGCCCAGCCGAAGGCCGGCTGGGCCATCGTGATCGTGGTCGACCGCTCGTCGCCCGAGATGTCCGCCACGCTCAGGCGCGCCTCCGTCCACGGGTAGAGGCCCCGGTAGACGAACTCGATGTCCGCCGGACTCCGCCAGGACTGGGGGACCGTGCTGTCGGTGACATAGCCCGACTCTGTCCTGGTGACCGTGCCGGGGATGCCGTCGAGGGTGGCCCGCTCGGCACGGCGGCCGTCGACGGAGAGCCGGCGGGTGTCGAGGTCGCCCACCTCGGCCCGCCACAGCTCCCCCTCCCGCCGCCAGCCGGAGATCGCCCGGCCGCCGCTGATCACGACCTCCTCCCGCTCGGGGGTCCCGTGGCCGTGGGCCTGGTAGGTCACTCCGGAGTCGTCCTCGGTGAGGTCGAACGTCGATGTCAGGGTGTAGGTGCCGGCGCGGAGGCTGACGACGACGTCGGAGGGGAGGGTGCGGGCGTGGTCCCTCGCCCGTTCCAGGGTGGCGAACGGCTGCTCGGACGTGCCGGGCCAGAGATCGTTACCGGTGGGGGCGACATAGAGTCGGGTCATGAACGGCTCCGATGTTTATGGCGTATACAATGGTGTGCATCATAAACACGGAAAGGAGGAGGAGCGCAAATGGTCGGTGACCCCGATCGCACGGTGGAGTTGCTCTGGCGGGCCGGGGAGTCGCCGGCGCGTGAGGCCAGACAGGGCCTGAGCGTCGACAGGATCGTGGAGTCCGCGATCAGGGTCGCGGACTCCGAAGGTCTGGAGGGGCTGTCGATGCGGCGCGTCGCCGAGCTGCTCGGCTTCACCACCATGGCGCTCTACCGTCACGTGTCCGGCAGGGACCAGCTCGTCGACCTGATGTGCGACGCGGTGACCGGCGAGGCGGTCGGCGCGGACGCCGTGAAGGGCGGAGCGGACGGCAGGGAGGCGCCGGCCGGGGGGGCCGACGGCCCGGGGGCGGTGACCGGCGAGGCGGACGGTGCGCAGGGCGGGGACGGCTGGCGGGCGGCGCTGGAGGCGTGGGCCCGGAGCTCGTGGGCTCTCCGCGAACGCCATCCCTGGCTGTCCGAGGCGCAGGGCACGCGCACCGTGCCCGGACCCAACTCCATCGCCCACTTCGAGCGGGCCCTGAGCGTCGTGGCGGGGACCGGCCTGACCCCCGCCGAGATGCTGGCGGTGGTCGGCCTGGTCGGCAGGTACGTCGACGCCGAGGCGCGGCAGAAGGTGGAGGTCGCCCGGGTCGAGCGCCGCACCGGGGTGACCGAGGAGGAGTGGTGGGGAGCCCGCCACTCCCTGTACGACAGGCTGGACGTCTATCCGACACTGAGACATATCTGGGAGTCGGGAGGCTACGACGAGCCCGAAGATCCTTTCGCGTTCGGGCTGGGGCGCGTGCTTGACGGCGTCGAGGCGTTGATCCGATCACACTGTGATGAAACTCGTGATGAAACTGACCTGTGTCGCGTGTGCGGCTCCGCCATCGAGCAGCCCGGGTCCGGCCGCCCGCGTGACTACTGCTCCCGCGCCTGCCAGCAGCGGGCCTACCGCAGGCGCCGGAGTTCCCAGGAGTGACGGCGCGGAGACGTGCGACCTCGGGCTCCAGGCGGCCCGCGTCCGCCGCACCGGCCCGCTCGGCGGCGGTACGGTGTTCTGGCCGCGATAATGGCCGGGTGACGAGTGACCGGCTGGAACGGCCGACACCGCTGACTCTCGACGACTACTGCGCACTCGATGAACATCTCCGCCGGGAGCTCGAGGTCGTCGACGGGGTGGCCACGCCGCGTGAACGGCGCGACAGAGCTCACACGGTATCGCCGTGCCGTACGGCCAGGCCGGCATTTGAACTCCTCCCTGGCCTGGGGGCCGGAGATTCTCCCGTCGCGTCGCGGTTAAGCGGCGCGCGGGGGTTGACGCCTCGCAGACCGGGCAGCCCCGAGGTCTCCGCGTCCTGACACCGCAGTTCCTGCGGCGTTGCGAATGTTGATCGCGGCGTTGGTGTCGGCGTGGCCGACCCACCCACACGCGGGGTTGGCGCAGGAGAACCGGGTGCCGTCACGGGAGGCCGCGTCGCGGTGCCCGCACTGGTGGCAGGTCTGTGACGTGCCCGGGGCGGGGACCTTCACCACCAGCCCGCCGCGATCACGGGTTTTGTACTCCAGCAAGGCGACCGTGCGGCCCCACGCCTCGCCGGTGATGGCGCGGTTCAGCCCTGCCTTCTGCGTCACGTTCCGGCCGGGTTGTTCGATCGTGCCCTTGGCAGAGCGGACCATGTTCGCGATCTTCAGATCCTCCACCACGATCACGCTGAAGGTGTCAGCGAGTTCGGTGGTGGTCTGGTGCTGCCAGTTAACGGCTCGGCGCTTGGCTGTCGCGCGGAGCCTGGCTATCTGGTCATAGGTGCGGGTCAGCCGATGAGAGGTCCGCTGTCCGGGGGTACGGGCAGCGCGCTGGCGGGCGGATTTCTTCTCCAGGCGGCGCAGGTGTTCACGCTCACCGCCGGTGAGCCAGGGGCCGTGCTCACGCGTGGTCTGGTCCGACAATGCCAAGGCGACGGTGATCCCCCGGTCGATCCCCACGGCTGGACCGGGATGGGTCTCCATGACCGGAGCGGTCATGGTCTCGGTCCGGAACACGATCTGCCAGCCAAAGGCGTCCTTGACCAGCCGGGCTCCGGTGATCCGCCCGGTCGGGCCGCCCTTGGTGACGCCGGGCAGGTCCTTGGTCCACCGAAACCGCACCCGCCCGACCTTGGGCAGGTTGACCGCACCCCACCGCCGGTTGATTCGCTTGATCTGCAGGTCGCGAGCCTGAGGCACATCGACGGCCGGTCGGGAACCGAACCGGGCCTTGAACGTCGGGCGTTTAGCGGGGTGATCAGGGTTGAAGAAGTTCGCCCACGCCTGCCGGTAGGTCTTCAGCACGGCCTGAGCCGCCTGGGCGGGCAGTTGGCCTATCCAGTCGATCTCATGACGAGCCGCCCGGATCGCGGTGTCGCACTCCTTCAACGTCGCGAACCGGCCTTGGCGGAAGGTGAAGTACTCGTGTAGCAGGTTCCACAGCGTGCGGGCGGTGTGCGCCTGGCCGTCCAGCACCGCCACCTGGGCTGTGCTCAACTCCAGGCGGGCCACATGCGCCCGCGTCTGCCTCACCTTCTCCACACCCTGATCGTATCATTTGGTTTATGTCACCGAGATGGAAACCGAACCCCGATGTGTACACCGGACGGCACGCCGTCTATCACCTCCACGCCCATTTGGTGTTCGTCACCAGGTACCGGAGGGGGCCTTCGCTGACCCGATGCCGGTCCGATGCGGACAGATCATGCGGGAGGTCTGTGCCGACTTCGAGGTCGAACTTCGCGAGTTCGGCGGCGAGGACGACCCCGTCCGCCTGCTGGTCCACTACCCACCCAAGGTCGCCTTGTCCAAGCTGGTCAACTCGCTGAAGGGGTCTCGGCGCGGATGCTATGCAAGGAGTTCAGCGCCCACGTCCGCAAGTACCTGTGGGGCGGGCATTTCTGGTCCGGCTCCTACTTCGCCGGGTCGGTTGGCGGGGCACCCCTGACCGTGCTCAAGCAGTACATCGAGCAGCAGAAACGGCCGGTCTGATCGGGGTGGACGCCGATTCGCCTGGCGGCGAATCGGCTGTTCTTGCCCCGCTACGCGGGACAGTCCGCTTCACCCCCGGCCTGAAGGCCGGAGCACTACGGACGAAACCGGGTAGACCTTGACACCTGACGCGTCATGTTCGAAGACGCCATAGGCCGCATCGAGCCCCGCCGCACCGCCCGGGCCTACCTGTCCGGACTGCTGTCGGCTACCGAGGCGAGCGTTGCGCGATGAACAGCTCAAGACGGAGATCACCTGGATCTACCAGGACAACTACTCCTGCTTACGGCTTCCGCAAGATCCACCGGCAGCTGCGCCGTGATGGTCATCCGGTCGCTCGATGCACGGTCCAGCGGCTGATGGGCGAGCTGGGCATCTTCGGGCTGGTCCGCGGGAAAGCCCGGCGAAGAAGCGGGGGTTCGTGCATTAAGGCCCTCCACTTGGGTCGGCGTCACCAGGGGCAAAGTAGCCGTGAGTGATCGGCCCCCATCGTCTGACGGAGAGTCCGGACCGCATCGTGGCTGTTCATCAGCCTTGCGAGAAGAATCGGTGTCCCAGACGACTGCGGAGCGCAATGGCTTCGCATCCTGATCAAGGATTCCGCCGGAAGGCTTTGACCTGGTCTTTCTCGCTACCTTGGGGCTGGTGGCGCCAACCCGAGTGGAGGGCCGCCCTTGCGATCGGTCGAGCAGCAGCCGTCGAGGCAGGCTTCCGGGGTGGAGCCGGCGGGGTGGGGGGTGCAGCAGGCGTCGCCGCGCCAGGCTTCGCGGCCTTCCTTGACCGCCACCGCGGCGATGACCAGGGCGGCGATCGGGTCGGCCCAGGACCAGCCGAAGGCGCTGTTGAGCGCGAGCCCGGCCAGCAGCACCGCCGACAGGTAGGTGCACAGCAGCGTCTGCTTGGAGTCGGCCACGGCGGAGGCCGAGCCGAGCTCGCGGCCGGCGCGCCGCTGGGCTGCCGACAGGAACGGCATGATCATCAGCGAGAGCGCGGCGAGAATGAGGCCGGGAGTGGAGTGTTCGGCCTCGCCCGCGCCGAGCAGGGCGCGTACGGCGTCGAAGGTGACGTAGGCGGCCAGCGCGAAGAAGGAGATCGCGATGACGCGCAGCGCGGCCCGTTCCCGCTTCTCATGGTCAGTGGCCGAGAATTGCCAGGCCACCGCGGCGGCGGAGGCGACCTCGACGATCGAGTCCAGGCCGAAGCCGATGAGGGCGGTCGAGGTGGCCATCGTGCCGGCGGTGATGGCCACCACCGCTTCGATCGCGTTGTAGGTGATGGTCGCGGCCACCAGCAGCCGGATGCGCCGGGTCAGCATGGCGCGACGGGCCGCGCTGGGGCCGAGCGCGATGCTGACCATCAGCAGCAGCCCTTCTCTGCCGCATCCGGGCAGGTGACGTCGGCGGCGACGGCGACCACCGCGGTGCGCAGGTCGTCCAGCGCGTGCCCGAGCCGTACGTCGGCCAACTCATAACGGGTGCGGCGGCCGACCGGCACGCCGACCACCAGGCCGCAGTCGCGCAGGCAGGCCAGGTGATTGGACAGCCGGGTGCGGGAGATGCCCAGCAGCTCGGCCAGGTCGGCGGGGTGAGCCGGAGCCTCGCGCAACGCGAGCAGGATCCGGCAGCGGATCGGATCGGCCAGCGCCCGGCCGAAACGGGCCAGGACCTCGATTTCGGGGGCGATCGTCAACATGCCTTCAATGTACACGAAATCTTGAATTCAGGAAGTTGTGGACAGTCGGCGGAACAGGCCACAACTTTGCGACATATGAACAGATATTCAGGTGTCGGGATCGCCAACCGCGCCGCCTGGGCGAAACCAGTGTCCACACGCCTGTCGGTGCACCGGTCCATGCCTATGGTGCGCGCCGCCATCGCTCTCCTGCGCCCTGAGCCCAACTGCACGCCCGACCGCGAGGCCCTTCGATGAGCGCCGGGCACGGCCATGGACATGGGCATGGCCATGCCGGGGGCCGTCATCGGTGGCGGCTGGCTGGCTGGTAGCCGCCACCGGCCAGTCCTTCTGGGACACCTTTGTGGCCTTGGCGATCGGCGTCTTCGTCGCGGTGCGCGCCATCGCGCTCGGCCGCCAGGTGGTGGCCGTGCTGGGCCAGCACGTGCCCGAAGGCATCGACTCGGCCGCGGTCACGGCGGACCTGGCCGCCATCGACGGCGTGCGTGACGTGCACGACCTGCACCTGTGGACGCTGACCTCCGGCATGAACGTGGCCACCGCCCACCTTCACTCCGGACCCGCCGCGCCGGGCAGTTGGCCATTCCTGCTGCCCGGCACTTGGTATGACCCGCATTCGGAACTGGCGCCCGGTATGGAGCTGCCTTGTTTTCGAGATGTCTACCGGGTGCCGGCAGAACAGGTCGATGGCGTCATCGGAGTCGATACCCACCGCGACAGCCTGGCCGCGTTCCTGGAGGCCTCCGGCGAAAAGGCGGTGGAAGTCCGCCGCCCCTGAGCGGCGGTCGTGAGCGGTGAATAACGTCGGGCGATCATCTCGTTCTCCACCCGGGCGGCCCAGTGTCAGCGCGGCGACGCCGATCGTGGTGCGTGCCGGGTCTCGCTCGCCTTCGGCCTGGCAGCCCGGCCGGCGTCCGCCGCGTCGTCGTGCGCGGCGGCGTTCAGGGTCGAGACCCGGCGCAAGAACCTGCAGCTGACCTACACGCTCGCGTCGCTGGAAAACGCTGCCCAACTACCAAAGTCCTCGTCAGCAAGGACCTAGGGCTGGACGAAGACCGCGACCGTGCGGGCCGGGACCGTCAGCGTGCCGGTGGTGGAATCGAAGGCCGACCGCTTCACGGCGGCGTCGTCGCCGGCCGTCTGTACGGGGTGGAGCGTCACCTGGGCGCCCTTGAGCACGGCCACGGTCTGCGGCTGCTCCGAAGGGGTCGCGTTGAAGACGACGGTGATCGACTTCCAGTGCGGGTCGACACCGGAGGCGTCCAGGTGCATGGTCACGACACCGGGGGTCTCCGCGGTGCCGCTGGTCGGGAAGGACAGCCGCCTCTGCACCTCGGCCGCGGAACCGAGCGAGAAGGCGGGGGAGGAGGAGCGGATCTTCAGCAGCTCGCCGTACGCGGCCCGTGCCGAGCCGATCGCCGCGCAGTCCGGACTGAGCGCCGGGTCGGCGAGCAACGGCCGGGCGTAGGCCCACTTGTCCTCGTTGTCGGTCTTGGGCGGCAGGCCCGCGCCGAAGCCGTTGCCCTGTGAGCAGTCCCACAGCAGCCGGTTGAACCAGTCGCCGGAGTCGAAGGAGTTGCGGTCGAGCGACTTGGAGCGGAGCCGCTCACTGCCCGCGTGGACGAACGAGGTGCCCTGTCCCAGTACGGCCGTGGCCAGCGAGAGCGACTGCATGCGCACCCGGTCGGCCATCGAGGTGGGCTGCGGCAGCTTGTAGGCCAGCGCGTCGAACAGCGTCTCGTTGTCGTGGGCGTCCACGTAGGTCACGACCTCGCCGGGCGAGGCGGTGTAACCGGCGGGGGAGCCGTTGTAGTCGACCTCCGCCCCCTTGACCTGCCTGCCGCTGGAGGCGGTGAAGGTGTAGTCGCGCAGGTTGCCGGTGAGCCCCACCTTGATCAGGTCCTGGTAGCCCAGGAGACGGGCCCGCTGCTGCTCGGCCGTGCCGTTGGCGGGCGACCCGTTGGGCGCGCCGGCCAGGCCCGAGCCGAAGCCCTGGACACGGGGGTCGGCGTCGAACGGGCTGCCGCCGCGCACCGCGTCACGCAGCCGGTCGCTGAAGGTGCCGATCCCGGTGCCCGCCATGTTGAGCTGGGTGGCCTGGGTGAAGCGGGCGTCGTTGGCCACCTCGCCGAAGTTCCAGCCCTCGCCGTACAGGATGATCGACTTGCCGTCCACGCAGTCCCTGGCGAGGGTCAGCCCGTCCAGGGCCTTGCGGACGGCGAGGATGTTCTCCTTCGGGTGGTGGCCCATCAGGTCGAATCGGAAGCCGTCCACCTTGTACTGCTTCGCCCAGGTGACGATGGAGTCGACGACGAGCTTGCCCATCATCGCGTGCTCGGGCGCGGTGTTGGCGCAGCAGGTGGAGGTGGCCACGGTGCCGTCGTCCAGCAGACGGTGGTAGTAACCGGGCACGATGCGGTCGAGCACCGAGGTGGGGTCCTGGCCGGCGGCGTGGGTGTGGTTGTAGACCACGTCCATGACCACCCGGAGTCCGGCCCCGTTGAGCCCCGCCACCATGCCGCGGAACTCCTTGATCCGGCCGGAGCCGTCCGGGTCGGAGGCGTAGGAGCCCTCGGGCACGGTGTAGTGGAACGGGTCGTAGCCCCAGTTGAAGGAGTCCTTGGCCGCGGTCCGCATGACGCAGGCCTGCTGTTCTTCGGAGTCGGCGGGCATGGAGGCCAGGTCGCAGCCGGGCTCGCTGCGGTCGGCCTTCCTCTCCGGGACGGTCGCCATGTCGAAGACCGGCAGCAGGTGCACGTGGGTCAGGCCGTCCTCGGCGAGCCCGCGCAGCTCCTTCATCCCGGCGCCGTCTCCGGCGAACGCCGCGTAGGTGCCGCGCTGCGCGGCGGGGACGGAGGCGTCGGAGGCGGAGAAGTCGCGCACGTGCAGCTCGTAGATCGACGCCGCGCTCTGGGGGACGGCCTTGGGCTTGGGCAGGGACGACCAGCCGGCGGGGGTCAGGGAACGGTCGGAGAGATCCACGATCTGGCTGCGGACCGAGTCGGCGGCCAGTGACAGACTGTAGGGGTCGGTCACCTCATTGGTGACGATCTTGCCCGCGGCGGGCGCGTAGACCGTGACCAGGAAGGTGTAGTAGCGCCCCTTCCAGGAGGCCGGTCCCCGCACCGACCAGACACCGGTCGCCTCGTCGCGCCGCATCTCGTGGACGGTGCGGCCGGTGCCGGCGGCGTCGCGGTAGAGGGCCAGCTCGACCTTGCGCGCGGTGGGCGCCCATACCGACAGCCGCGAGTCCCCGTGCGCGGCCGGGCCGAGTTCGGCGCCCGCCGCCTTGGCGTAGACGTCGTCGAGCACGCCGGGGAGCTGCACGCCGGTGGCGGTCAGCAGGGCGCCCGAGGCGTCGCGCTCGACGGCGACGACCTGGCCGCGCAGCGCGCCGGCGATCAGGTCGGTGTCGCGCGGGTCCACCGTGAACGCGGCGTAGGCGGCCAGGTGCGGCCACTTCGCCTTCTGCGCGTCGGTGAGCGTGCCGGGGGTCAGCCGGATGATCCGCAGGTCGCCGGTGAGGTCCCCCTTGGCGTAGGCGATGTCGCCCTTGGCGGAGAAGGCCAGCGAACGGTGGAGCGAGGGGGACGGCTCGACCTTCCATACGACGGTGTCGCGGTCGATCCAGTGCGCCGCCGCCTTGCTCAGGTCGGCGTCCGCGCCACGGGCGGAGGGCTGGGGCAGCAGGTAGCCCTCGGTGGCGGCCACCCGCCAGGTCTCGTTGCCGAGGGTGGTGAGGTCCAGCGCCTGGTCGTCCGGCAGGTCTTTCTCGTCACCCTTGTGGATGATGTAACTCACGTTCTTCGCCCTCTCGCTCAAAGGGACGCGGAAGTAGACCCCGAAACCGTTCTCGCCGGCCGGCCGGAGCGGGGCGGCCCACTCGGTGGGAGCGGCCACATCCCCCACAGGTGCAGTCCCCAGCCCTCGTAATTCCCATCCGGCCGGTGGTAATGCATGATCGCGATGTTCTCGGCCGCGGCCCGGGTCGGATGGACCTTCATCCCGCGCTTGTGCGCCTCACGCACCAGCTGCTTCATCTGGGCGTTCGTGCCCAGGTGCGGGTCGATCCCGGTGAAGTCGGTGATCCAGATCGCGGTGCTGCCGAGGCCCTTCGCGTCGGGGGAGGAGTGGCCAGACCACCGGGGGCCTCCGCTGAGTTATTTCGGGGGTGTTGCCCGGAAGTTACTCATTGGACATGATCTATGCAATCCCTTGCTGCAACTTTCTGAATTGTGATGATTCCAGGGTGTACAGCGGGGTTGCGGCTGTGGAGCACGGGGTCTCCGGGGAGACGGACATGTCATCTGACGTGCATGTATCCCCTGTGGGGCTGGAGTGAGGGAAGTTGTCACCACTCGCGGCTTTAGGGGAGTTTGTAACAACTTTGCAGACACTTGCAGAAAATTCTTCCAATGAAGTTCACGTCGGCGTAACGTCCGGCGTACTCCAACTCCGGCCTGTCGGCTCCCCCAGCCCTGGCCGGTCCCCTGAACTATGAGGAGAAATGATGCGGCGAGCCTTCTCGGCTGCGACGATCGTCGCGGCCCTCGCCCTGGCGGTCTCCGCCTGTGGTGGCGGCACCAGTGATTCGGCGGCGGCGCCCGCCCAGTCGGCCGCGGCCGATCCGTCGAAGATCAGCGGCGAGATCACCTGGTGGGACACCGTCCGGCCGGACAGTGAGGGCCCGACGTTCCAGGCGCTCATCAAGGAATTCGAGGCGAAGTACCCCAGTATCAAGGTCAAGTACGTCAACGTCCCGTCGGACCAGGCGCAGGGGCAGTTCCAGACCGCCGCGCAGGCCGGCACCGGGGCGCCGGACGTGATCCGCTCGGAGGTGGCCTGGACCGCGCAGTTCGCCTCCCTCGGCTACCTCCAGCCGCTGGACGGCACGCGCGCCGTCGAGAACGAGTCCGACTTCATGGCCAGCCCGCTGAGCAGCACCAAGTACAACGGCAAGGCCTACGCCGTGCCGCAGGTCACCGACACCCTGGCGCTGCTCTACAACAAGAAGCTCCTGGAGAAGGCCGGCTACGACAAGGCCCCCACCACGGTGGAGGAGCTCAAGAAGGTCGCGCTCGACGTCAAGTCCAAGACGGGTGTCAACGGGCTCGCGCTCAACGTCGACTCCTACTTCCTGCTGCCGTTCATGTACGGCGAGGGCGGAGACCTCCTCGACGTCCAGAACAAGAAGATCGTCGTGAACTCCCCGGCCAACGTGAAGGCCATGGCGACGGTCACCGACCTGATCACCTCCGGCGCCGCGCCCAAGCCCGCCACCCAGGACAGCTACGCCAACGCCATGACCGCCCTCAAGGACGGCAAGGCCGCGATGATCTACAACGGCCCCTGGGCGCTGTCGGAGATCTACCAGGGCAAGGAGTTCAAGGACAAGGCCAACCTCGGCATCGCCCCCGTCCCCGCGGGCTCCGCCAAGGCCGGTGCCCCCACGGGCGGCTGGAACCTGGCCATCTACGCCGGTTCCAAGAACCTGGGCGCCTCCTACGAGTTCGTCCGCTTCATGAGCACCGCCGAGGCCCAGGCCAAGGTCGCCAAGGAGATCAGCCTCCTGCCGACCCGCACCTCCGCCTACGGCAACCCCGACGTCCAGGGCAACAAGGACGTCGCCACCTTCAAGCCGATCATCGACACCGCGGTCGCGCGGCCGTGGATCCCCGAGGGCGGCCAGCTCTTCCAGCCGCTGCTCGAGGGCTACCAGGCGATCGTGGGCGGCAAGACGACCCCCGAGGACATGCTCAAGAAGGTTGACAGCGACTACCACGGCATCTTCAAGGACTGGAGCTGACCCGTGGCGCTCTCGACTGGACGTGTGAACGGCACGACCAGCGACCGGGCCGCGGACGCCACCGGCGTCCGCGGCCCGGGCCGCCGTGAGAAGGCCGGCCCCGCCCGCCGGGCGATGGCCCGGCACTGGTACGCCTGGGCCATGGTCGTCCCGGTGGTCCTGGTCACCGGCCTGCTGATCGGCTGGCCGCTGGTCCGGGGCGTCTACCTGTCCCTCACCGACGCCACCGAGGCCACCATGGGCCGCACGATCGGCGTCAACGTCATCCCCTCGACCTACGAGTTCGTCGGGCTCGACAACTACGTCTCGATCCTGGGTAGCGGACTGTTCTGGGAGAAGCTGGTCTGGACCGTCATCTGGACCGTCGTGTGCGTCGGCCTCCACTACAGCCTCGGTCTCGGCCTGGCCATGCTGCTCAACCGCAGGGTGCGGTTCCGTTCCACCTACCGGCTGCTGCTGATCCTGCCCTGGGCGATCCCGGGGTTCGTCGCCGCGTTCATCTGGCGCTACCTCTACAACAGCGACTACGGCGTCATCAACGCGATGCTGAAGGCGGCCGGGTTCGGGGCGGTCGGCTGGCTCGACGAGCCGACCACGGCGAAGATCGCGGTGATCGCGGTCAACGTCTGGATGGGCGTGCCGTTCATGATGATCGCGGTTCTCGGCGGCCTCCAGTCGATCCCCGGCGAGCTCTACGAGGCGGCCGAGATGGACGGCGCGACGCCGTGGCAGCGCTTCCGCCACATCACCGTCCCCGGCCTGCGCACGGTGTCGAGCACCGTCGTCCTGCTGGGCACGATCTGGACGTTCAACATGTTCCCGGTGATCTTCCTGATCACCCGGGGAGGGCCGGGCAGCTCCACGGAGATCCTGGTCACCTACGCCTATCGCGAGGCCTTCACCAGCATCCGCAACTACTCGGGCTCCGCGGCCTGGGGAATGATCATCCTGTTGCTGCTCGTCGTGCTGGCCCTGGTCTACCGCCGCGCGCTGCGCAGGCAGGGGGAGGTCTGGTGAGCTCGATCACCGCAGGTTCCACCGGACGCGCGCGCAGGCGCGGCGAACGCGGCGTCGGCAGCTCGATCCTGCTGCACGCCACCCTCATCGCCGCGTCGCTGATCTCGATCTTCCCCATCGTGTGGCTGATCCTGACCTCGCTCAAGCCGCGGGACGGCTGGCTCTCCACCGAGCTGGAGCTGTTCAACCAGCCGTCGCTGGACAACTACATCCGGGTGCTGACCGAGACGCAGTTCCCGACCTGGCTGCTCAACTCGGTGATCGCCGCCGGCCTCACCACGGTCCTCGGCGTGTTCCTGGCCTCCACCACCGGATACGCGATCAGCAGGTTCCGCTTCCCGGGACACCGGGGGGTCATGTGGATGTTGCTGATCACCCAGATGTTCCCGGTGGCCATCCTGATCGTCCCGCTCTACAACCTGATGGCCGGGCTCGGCCTGCTCAACCAGATTCCCGGCCTGGTCATCGCCTACATGACGGTCTCGGTGCCGTTCTGTGCGTGGATGATGAAGAGCTACTTCGACTCCATCCCCAGGGAGATCGACGAGGCGGGAATGGTCGACGGGCTGACCCCGTTCGGTACGTTCTGGCGGGTCATCCTTCCGCTGGCCCGGCCGAGCCTGGCCGTCACCGCCTTCTACTCCTTCATGACCGCCTGGGGTGAGGTCGCCTACGCCTCGGTCTTCATGTCGCAGGAGGAGAAGCGCACACTCGGCGTCGGTCTGCAGCAGTTCGTCGGCCAGCACTGGTCCGACTGGGGGCTGCTGACCGCCTCGGCCGTGCTGATCGCGGTTCCGGCGTCGATCGTGTTCCTGCTCGTCCAGCGCCACCTGGTCGCCGGTCTCACCGCCGGCGCCACGAAGTCGTAACACCACTGTGCTATCACGTCCTGATATGTCACTTGATCGGGGGACCAATATGACCGAGCTCGTCCAGGCGGGCCACGCCAGCGAAACCGCCACCCGGTGGTGGCGCGACGCGGTGATCTACCAGGTCTACGTACGCAGCTTCGCCGACGGCAACGGCGACGGCATCGGCGACCTCCTGGGCGTACGGAGCCGGCTGAGGTATCTGGCCGACCTGGGGGTCGACGCCGTCTGGCTGACCCCCTTCTACACCTCGCCGATGGCCGACTTCGGTTACGACGTGGCGGACTACCGGGACGTGGACCCGATCTTCGGATCGCTGGCCGACGCCAGGGCACTGATCGACGACGCGCACCGGCACGGCCTGCGGGTGATCGTCGACGTCGTGCCCAACCACACCTCCGACAGGCACGTGTGGTTCCAGCAGGCCGTGGCCGCCGGCCCCGGCAGCCCCGAGCGGGAGCGCTACATCTTCCGCCAGGGCAAGGGGGAGAGCGGCGAGGTGCCCCCCAACGACTGGGAGTCGGTCTTCGGCGGTCCCGCCTGGACCCGGCTGCCCGACGGTGAGTGGTACCTCCGCCTGTTCGCCCCCGAGCAGCCCGACCTGAACTGGGAGAACCCCGAGGTTCACGAGGAGTTCGCGTCGGTCCTGCGGTTCTGGCTCGACCTGGGCGTGGACGGCTTCCGCGTCGACGTCGCCCACGGCATGGTCAAGGCCGAGGGACTGCCCGACGTCGGCCACCCCGACCAGGTCAGGATGATCGGCTCCGACGTGGTCCCGTTCTTCGACCAGGACGGCGTGCACGAGATCCACCGGGCCTGGCGCAGGCTGCTCGACTCCTACCCGGGCGAGCGGATCGGCGTCGCCGAGGCGTGGGCGCCGTCCCCGCAGCGGCTGGCCGACTATGTCCGCCCGGACGAGCTGCACCAGGCGTTCAACTTCCACTTCCTCAACACTCCGTGGGACGCGGCCAGGTTCCGCGCAGTGATCGCCGAGTCGCTGGCCACGGCCGCGCTGGTCGGGGCGCCCAGCACCTGGGTGCTGTCCAACCATGACGTCAAGCGGCATCTCACCCGCTACGGCGGCGGCGAGACCGGTCTGCGTCGCTCCCGTGCGGCCGCCCTGTTGATGCTCTCGCTGCCCGGGTCGACCTACGTCTACCAGGGCGAGGAGCTCGGCCTGCCGGAGGTCCTCGACCTGCCGGAGGAGTTCCTGCGCGACCCGCAGCGGCTGCGTAACCCCGACGACGGCCGCGACGGCTGCCGGGTTCCGATCCCGTGGGCCGACGTCGAACCGCACTTCGGCTTCAGCCTGCCGGGCATCGAGGAGTCGTGGCTGCCCATGCCCGCCTCCTGGGGTCCGCTCAGCGTCCAGTCCCAGCTGCGCGACCCGCACTCCACGCTCCGCCTCTACCGGGCGGCGCTGGAGATCAGAAAAGGCCGCCGGGCCTTCGACGGCGCGCCGCTGACCTGGCTGGACTCCCCCGAGGGGACGCTGTCCTTCCGCCGGGGCGAGGAGTTCGCCTGCACGGTCAACCTGACCGGCGAGCCGGTCGAGCTGCCCCTCCCCGGGCGGGTCCTGCTGGCCAGCGAGGAACCGGCCGTCGACGGTGACGTGGTACGGCTCGCACCGGACTCCGCCGTCTGGTGGGAACGCGATGCCGTATAACGGCGGCCTGCCGGGGAACGGCGTGGCCAGGCTGGCCGACATCGCCGCGCAGGCGGGGGTCAGCGAGGCCACGGTCAGCCGGGTGCTCAACGGCAAACCGGGTGTCTCCGCCGCCACCCGGCAGGCCGTCCTGGTCGCGCTGGACCTGATGGGGTACGAGCGTCCGCAGCGGCTGCGCCAGCGCAGCAACGGGCTGATCGGCCTGGTCACCCCGGAGCTGGACAACCCGATCTTCCCGGCGTTCGCCCAGGCCTTCGAGAAGACCCTGACCCAGCACGGCTACACCCCGCTGCTCTGCACCCAGCTCCCCGGCGGCGCGGTGGAGGACGAGTTCACCGAGCTGCTCGTGGAGCGCGGGGTCAGCGGCATCATCTTCGTCTCCGGACTGCACGCCGACACCACCGCGCGCTCCGACCGCTACACCCAGCTCATCGGGCAGGGTGTGCCCATCGTCCTGCTCAACGGGCACGCGGACGGCGTCCCGGCGCCGTTCATCTCTCCCGACGACCGGGCGGCGGCGCGGCTGGCCGTACAGCATCTGGTGGATCTGGGGCACGAGCGGATCGGCCTGGCCGTCGGGCCGCGCCGGTTCGTGCCGGTGATCCGCAAGATCGAGGGGTACCGGCAGGCGATGGCGCAGCTGCTGGGCGCGACCGAGGTGGACGAGCTGATCTCGCACTCGCTGTTCTCGGTGGAGGGTGGGCAGGCGGCGGCGGCGCAGTTGCTGGAGCGTGGCTGCACCGGGATCGTGTGTGCGTCGGATCTGATGGCGCTGGGCGCGATCCGGGCCTGCCGGGACCGGGGGCTGTCGGTCCCGGGGGAGGTCTCGGTGGTCGGATTCGACGACTCGCCGCTGATCGCGTTCACCGACCCGCCGCTGACCACCGTGCGTCAGCCCGTCCAGTCGATGGTCACCGCCGCGGTGCACACCCTGCTGGAGGCCGTCTCCGGCGCGCCCGCACAGCAGTCCGAGCTCATCTTCCAACCGGAGTTCATCGTCCGGGGCTCGACGGGCTCGGGCCCGAAGATTCTCCGCTGAAGCTTTCCGGTCAGGGTCTGCAGATCTGACATTTCCGGGTGCCAGGTCTTACTTTTGACATATTCCGGGAACATCCGTGAAACCTGTCTAGGACACCCTGATGTCCAGAGAGAGGTGATCGAAATGATGGTGCGGCTACGGGTGTCCTTTCCCGACCGCCCGGGTGCGCTGGGCCAGGTGGCCCGGGTGCTCGGCACGCTGGGAGCCGACATCCTCCAGGTCACGGTGCTGGAACGCCAGACGGGCCGGGCCGTGGACGACTTCACCGTCTCCTGGCCCGGCACCGCCGATGCCGACACCGTCCGGGAGCGGCTGTCGGTCGTCCCCGGGATACGCGTCGAGGCCGTCTGGCCCACCCGTGAGATCCCCGGTGCCGCCCCCGACTACGACCTGCTCAAGCACGTCGCGTCAGATCCGGGCAGGGCCTTCGCGACCCTCGTGGACGCCCTGCCCGACCTGGTGAGCGCCGAATGGGCGGTCCTGATGTCCTCCGTGACCGGCGAACTCGTCCACCGTAGCTGGCAGGCACCCCGGTCGCTGGACGAGACGGGCGGTCTCGCCGGAGTCAAGGCGGCCGACCTCACCCCGCTGCGCCCCTCCGCCCTCGGCGCGGGCCGCCACCGGCTGATGAGCCTCCCCGTGCCGGAGGCGTCCCTGCATCTCATCCTCGCGCGGACCGAGGGGCCGCCCTTCCACCGGGTGGAGATGGACCGTGCCATCCGCGTCCTGGAGATCGTCTCCATCATCGGCCGTTGAGGTCCCGCGCCGTGCCGGCGACCGGCCCGGTGGCTCAGCGGTGCGGGGGGGCGATGCGGGCGCCGTCCATGGTGAAGAGCATCAGACGGGTGACGTCGACACCCACGCGGGCGGGTTCACCGGCCCGCCAGACGGGCCGGACGCCGAGACGGACGATCAGATCGGCCCGGCGATGGGTGCCCCCGGCGACCTGCTCCTGTTCCTGCTGGGGTTCGGGCTCGGAGCCGAACCCGGAGCCGGGCAGCAGTCGCCTGATGACGGCCCGGGCCCGGCCGCCCGGAGCGGAGGCCGCCAGGTCCCGCGCCTTGCGACGGGGGTCGGGGGGCTCGGGGACGGCCACGGAGGGGATGCCGCTCTCGACGTAGGCGAGCCACTCGTGGCCGTGGTACTCCAGTGTCCGGACGCGGCCGAGGAAGGTGGGGCCCTCGAACGTCTCGGGGACCGGGGCGAGGCAGTCCGGGCGCAGACCGACGATGATCTGGTGGCCGACGTGCTGGGAGATGGCGTAGGCCCGCGGATCGGTCCAAGGGATCATGATCTGGTGCGCCCCGAAGTCCAGCAGGATGAACTGGTTCTGCGGGGTGCGCACGGTGGCCGCGAGCAGGTTGAGCTGCTGGGAGCTGAGGAAGGCGGCGGTGAAGGCGGTGGCCGGGTCGTTGTAGACCTGGCCGGGGGTGCCGACGTCCTGGAGCACGCCCCGGTTCATGATGGCGATCCGGTCGGCCAGCGTCAGGGCCTCGACCTGGTCGTGGGTCACGTAGATCGTGGTCACGCCGAGCGAGCGGACCAGCGAGGAGATCTCCATCCGGAGTTCGGTGCGCATGCCCGCGTCGAGGTTGGAGAGGGGCTCGTCCATCAGGAAGAGCGAGGGCTGGCGGACGATCGCCCTGCCCATCGCGACGCGCTGGCGCTGGCCGCCGGAGAGCGTTCCAGGGCGGCGGTCGAGGGTCTCGTCGATGTGCAGCGCCTTGGACAGCTCCGTCACCCGTTCCCGGACCATCGCCGGATCGGCCTTGGCGATCTCCAGGGGGAAGGCCATGTTGCCGCGCACCGTCCGGTGCGGGTAGAGCGCGCCGTTCTGGAAGACCATCGCGACGTCACGGTCGCGCGGGGCGAGGTCGTTGGCCAGGTCGCCGCCCAGCCACAGATCTCCGGTGGTGATCTCCTCCAGGCCGGCGATCATCCGGAGGAGAGTGGACTTGCCGCAACCGGAAGGGCCCAGCAGGACCAGGAACTCCCCGTTCTCGGCGCGCAGGTTCATTCGATCGACCGCGAGGTACCCGCCGGGGTAGACCTTGCTCACATTGTCGAGGACGACGGTACCCATGCGCGCTCGTTCCTCCCGGACCATGTTGCCCGGATCCAGCCTTGTGATTGATGAGGTAGTACATCGCGCTACTTGCCCATGTGTCCATAGGTGTTGTTAGAAATCGCACATCTACCGGTTACTTCGCTTTTTTTCGACTATTAGGAAAGTTTCGAGTCAGAAGACATCGGGCCACAACTGGATCAACGCCCGTAACGATGGGCGGGGATGTTACGGTTTGCACAAAGTTTCGGTAACGCGTTTCATGCCCGGAGAGCTGAACGTCTCCTGGCTTGCACGCGATTCAGTCGCATGGTGGGGTACGTCTGATGGATGGCGAGATCACGCATACGCCCCGATCCCGACCTGATGGCGCGGGGATCCGGCTGGCCGACATCGCCGCGCAGGCGGGGGTCAGCGAGGCCACGGTCAGCCGGGTGCTCAACGGCAAACCGGGCGTGTCGCAGGGGACCAGGCAGGCGGTGCTGACGGCGCTGGACCTGATGGGGTACGAGCGTCCGCAGCGGCTGCGCCAGCGCAGCAACGGGCTGATCGGCCTGGTCACCCCGGAGCTGGACAACCCGATCTTCCCGGCGTTCGCCCAGGCGATCGAGAAGGCGCTGACCCAGCACGGCTACACCCCCGTGCTCTGCACCCAGCTCCCCGGCGGTGCCCCCGAGGACGAGTTCACCGAGCTGCTGATCGATCGCGGGGTGAGCGGCATCGTCTTCGTCTCCGGGCTGCACGCCGACACCACGGCCAAAATGGACCGTTACGCCCGGCTGACCGACCGCGGCCTGCCCATCGTCCTGCTGGACGGCTACAGCGGCCAGATCAAGGCGCCGTTCATCTCTCCCGACGACCGGGCGGCGGCGCGGCTGGCCGTACAGCATCTGGTGGATCTGGGGCACGAGCGGATCGGCCTGGCCGTCGGGCCGCGCCGGTTCGTGCCGGTGATCCGCAAGATCGAGGGGTACCGGCAGGCGATGGCGCAGCTGCTGGGCGCGACCGAGGTGGACGAGCTGATCTCGCACTCGCTGTTCTCGGTGGAGGGTGGGCAGGCGGCGGCGGCGCAGTTGCTGGAGCGTGGCTGCACCGGGATCGTGTGTGCGTCGGATCTGATGGCGCTGGGCGCGATCCGGGCCTGCCGGGACCGGGGGCTGTCGGTCCCGGGGGAGGTCTCGGTGGTCGGATTCGACGACTCGCCGCTGATCGCGTTCACCGATCCGCCGCTGACCACCGTGCGCAAACCCATCGGCGCGATGGCCTCGGCCGCCGTGGCGACCCTCCTGGAGGAGATCAACGGCATCCCGAGCAGGCACATCGAGCTGATGTTCCAGCCCGAACTGGTCGTGCGCCGCTCGACGGGCTCCGGCCCGCTGGTCAACCGCTGAGCGTGCGCCGCGGGGCGGGACCCCCGGCGCGGACTGGAATCATGGAGAGATGAAGACCGACTACGACGTCGTCGTCATCGGCGGCACCGGAGTGGACACCACGGCCTACGTGCCCGAGCTGCCACTGCCCTACGCCGACACCTACGCCGTCCCCCCGATGATCGACCGGATCGGCAACACCGGCAGCGGTGTCGCGCTCGGCTGCCACGCGCTCGGACTCAAGGTGAGGCTGGTCGACCTGATCGGCGACGACCCGCAGGGCCGGCTCATCCGGGAACACCTCGAAACCAAGGGGGTGGAGTTCGCCTGGGCGCCCGCCCCCCAGGGCACCCGGCGCAGCGTCCTGCTGGTCGGTCCCGACGGGCGGCGACTGTCGCTGTTCGATCCGCGCGCCGTGCCGGACGAGCGGCTGCCCGGAGAGCTCTACCTGGCGGCGGTGCGTGACGCCCGGCACGTCCACGTGTCGCTCACCGACTTCTCCCGGCATGTCTACCCCGACCTGGAGAGCCTGGGGGTCGGGTCCGTCTCCACCGATCTGCACGACTGGGACGGGGAGAACAACTACCACAGGGACTTCGCCTACTCCTCCGACCTGGTCTTCCTGTCGGGCACCGCCCTCGGCTCCCGCCGCGACGCCGTCATGCGCGACATCCTGGACGGCGGCCGTGCCACGACCGTGATCTGCACGGCGGGCGCCGAGGGCTGCCACGTCCTCGACGCCGACGGGCTCCGGCACGTTCCGGCCGCCCCGCTGCCCGGCCCGGTGGTCGACGGCAACGGCGCCGGCGACGCCTTCGTCTCCGGCGTCCTGTACGGCCTCCTCGCGGGCCGTCCGCTGGACGAGGCCGTCCGGTTGGGCGGTCTCGCGGGCGCACACGCCTGTACGGCTCAGGGCACCCACGAGGATCCCATCGACGAGGCGACGCTGCTCCGCCGTGACCGGGAGCCCGCCCGGCTCCCGTAGCCATGAGACGAGGGACTCCCCTAAGTTGATGGTGGCCTATCAGCCGGGTAGCGGCGATGGTTGCCCGCGGTCCTGCGGCTGCGGATGAGGCCCTTTCCCTCGTGGAAGTGCAGGGCGGTGACCGCGACACCCGAGCGCGCGGCGAGCCGGCCGACGGTGAGCTCGGCGGCGTCGGAGGGAGGTCAGGCCGGGGTGGGGGTGTCGGCCACGCTGAGGGCGCCGTCGCGCAGCTCCAGGACACGGTCGGCCAGGGTGATCAGGCCGGGGTCGTGGGTGGCGACCAGCGCGGTGACGCCCTCGCTGCGGACCAGGGCGCGGATCAGCTGCATGATCTGGTGGCCGGTCTGCGAGTCGAGCTGACCGGTCGGCTCGTCGGCGATCAGCAGGCGGGGGCGGTTGGCCAGCGAGCGGGCGATGGCCACCCGCTGCCGCTGGCCGCCGGAGAGCTCGTAGGGGCGCTGGTTGACGTGGTCGGCCAGGCCGACGAGGGAGAGCAGCATGCGGGTGCGCTCCTCACGCTCGGCCACCGGGGTCCGGGCCAGCCGCATCGGCACACCGACGTTCTCGGCCGCGGACAGGACGGGGATCAGCCCGAACGACTGGAAGACGAAGCCGATCACGTCCCTGCGCAGAGCCAGCAGGCCGTCCTCGGCCAGCGCGGTGACGTCCTGTCCGGCGACCGCCACCCGTCCCGCGTCCGGCCGGTCCAGGCCGCCGACCAGGTTGAGCAGGGTGGTCTTGCCGGACCCCGACCGGCCGCGGATCGCGACCAGCTCACCGGCGTCGATCAGCAGGTCGAGCCCCTGCAGGGCGACCACCTCGACACCCTCGGTCTTGTAGATGCGCACCAGGTTGTCGCACAGGACGTGCGCGTTCTCCCCGAAGGCCGGCCGGTGCCGTACGGCCTCCGCCTCCAGCTCGGACAGCGCGGGCGATGCGGGCTCACTCGGTCGGCTCAACTCAGTCCCCCACTCGGATGGCGGACCCGAGGGAACGCCGGCGGCCGAGGGCGGCGTGCAGGAAGGCGCCGAGCACGGCCGTCGCGGCCAGCCCTCCGGCCAGCAGGATCGGCATGGTCAGGTCGGTCGGATAGTCGTCCACGGCGAGGTCTCCGGTGTAGGCGCGGAGGTCGACGCCCGGCCCCAGTACGGCGGGCAGGCCGAGTCCGAGCAGCAGCCCAGCCGCGGCGGTGAGCAGGATGATCGGGGAGATCTCCAGCACGGTCAGGCGGCGGGCCTGCGCCTCGGACAGCCCCAGGGTGCGCAGGCGGGACAGGGCCCCGTTCCGGTCGGCCGCTCCGATCACCAGGGCGATCATCACGGCGGCCAGTGCGTAGCCGGCCATAGCGATCGTGACGACGGTGAAGGTGCGGCGGATCGTCTCGGTGAGCGGCGCCCTGGCGATCTCCGCGCGCACGTCGCCGAGGGTCGTCACCAGGGCTCCGGGAACGCCGGCCGCGGCCAGGAGCCGCCTGCCGTCCAGGTTGTCGCCCTCGACGAGCACCGTGTTGGGCAGGCTGTCACCCGGCGGGACCAGGATCAGCGGGCCGGTGCCGTACGCGCGGGCCAGACCCGTGACGACTCCGCCGGGGGTCAGCTCGCGGGGAGGCGTGCCGGGGAGTTCGATCACGCCGCGGCCCCGGAGTTCGGGGGAGACCAGCACCGGCGCGTCCGGCAGGGCGAACGGGCTGTCACGCAGGATGGCCCGGTAGGCGTGGACGTCCACCGCGAGCACCGTGACCGTCAGCCGGTCGGCGCCGACGGCGGCGCTGGTCCGCGTCGCGGGGACGACCTTCCGCACCCCCGGGACCTTCCTGACGCGGTCGACCACCTCCGGGCCGATGAGCAGGTCGCTGTCCAGGCGGGCGGGCGCCCCCACCCGCTGCCAGGCCGCCGCCTCCTGGGTGGCGGCCAGCCCGCCGGACATCACCGCGCCGAACACCGCGACCGCGAGCGCGGGGAGCAGGATCAGCGCGTGCAGCGCGGACGCGGGCCTGGCCCTGGCGGCCAGGGTGAGGCCGAGGAAGGGAACGGCGGGCCGCAGCCTGGCCGCCAGCCGTACGGCCAGGCGGAGGGGGAAGGGGTAGCAGCGCAGCACGACCAGCGCCACGGCCAGGGTCAGCCCGGCGGGCGCCAGCAGCAGGAGCGGGTCGGGGCCCCGTTCGCCCACCTGGGTGGTGAGCCCGCGCGAGCGCAGCAGGTAGACGCCGGCGAGGGCGACGACGACGATCACCGCCTCCACGGTGATCCGCCGGGGCGAGGGCCGGGCGGCGGTGACGTCGTCACGCCGCTCAAGTGACGGCCATCGGTGGGCGGCGGCATGCCCGGCGGCGAGAAGCGCCGCGGCGGCCACGACGGAGAGCGGGCCGAGGTGCACGATCGCGGTGAGCGGGCCCGGCACGGCGTAGGACAGGGCGTATCCGGCCAAGGCGCTTGGCACCGCGACCGTCGAGGTCACCGCCGTCGCCGTCACGGCGACTCCCGCCAGAGAGGCCCCCCGGGCGCGCATCAGGGCCAGGCTCCGGTGCATGCGCTCGGCCAGCAGCCTGACGGCGAGCGCGATCACCCCCACGGCGACGGCGAGCAACCCGCCGAGGACGAGGAGGAGCAGGGACTCGGCGACGCGCAGCCTGGCCAGGTAGCCGGTCAGCAGGTCGTCGAAGGCGGTCTCCAGCGCCGCCCGCGAGGAGCCGGTGACCGCCACGGGGACGGCGCCCCTGAAGGCCCGCACCGCCTCGATCAGCGCCGGGGCCCCAAGCGCCGTCACCGCCGACCGGTCGACGCCGATCACCCAACGGTAGGACATGTTCTGGTACAGGGGTCCCAGCACCGGCAGGCTCTCGGTGGACACCAGCCCGGTGGCGTGCCATATGTCGACGTCCGATCTCGGCGGGCGGATCTTCATGACCTGCCGGACGGCGGCGTTGTGCTGCCAGTAGCGGTCCCCGGCATCCGCCGGCTCGAACAGGCCGCTGACGCGGGCTGCGAGTTTCTCGCCCGTGAGCAGTATGGTCGCGCCGACCGCCAGCCGCATCTCCTCCGCCGCCCTCCGGGCCAGTGCCACCTCCAGCAGAGGCCCGCCGTCGAGCCGCGAGGGCGGGCCCGGCGGCCGGCCGGCGACGTATCGGACGCGCCCGTCGGCGTCCGACAGCCAGCTCAGGTCGAGGGCCTGGTGGATACGGGCCTCGCCGTCCACGGACATGATCGAGTTGTTGGGCTTGGACAGGCCGTAGTGGCTGGTCCCCGAGCCGAGCGGTGTCACGACGGGCAGGAGGTCGGCGGGCAGGCCGGCCCTGAGGCTCTGCTCCATCGCCAGCAGGGACTCCCGGGTGACCGGCCCGTCGGGGCCGGCCTGGCGGGCGCTGGTCATGATCAGGTCGCTGCGGCTCGCGGAACTCGTGGCGATGACGTCCCGCAACGCCTCGTCGTAGGAGGACTGCGTGGCCTTGGGCACCGCGGCGACCAGCAGGCAGGCGCTGAACACCAGCAGCCCCAGCACGGCGGCCGCACCCCGGTGGACCCGGACCAGCACCCAGGCGTTCATCGGTCCTCCCCGATCCGCAGGGCCCGGCCCATGCCCTGCCGCCGCAGCGTGCGGGCCAGCCCCCCGACGATCGCGAACAGCAGCGCGGCCACCGCGGCCAGCAGGGCAAGCGTGGGAAGCCAGGGGATGTCCAGCAGGACCTCCGGGGTGACGGAGGTCGCCTGGCCGGTCAGCACGAGGTGGGGAACCACCAGGGAGGCCACCACCACGGCCACCGCGGTGCCGGCCGTCAGGGACAGCCCGATCAGGAAGGCCTGCTCCACCACGAGCAGCCCGAACACCTGGCGGAAACCCACCCCGAGCGCCCGCAGGATGGCGAACTCGGCGGTCCGCTCCCTGGCCGCCACCGCGGCGTTGACCACGAACCCGAGAGCGGCGAAGACCAGCGCCGCGAGGAAGCCGAGGACCAGCGCCCCCTGCAGGCCGCCGGCCAGCGGGTCGCCCTGCAGCCCGCGGGCCAGCGAGGACAGGTCCACCACGGTCACGTCCCACTCGGGGTGGCGGACCAGCTCGGCGGCGGCGGCCGTGGTGTCCGCCCCGCGCGTCCCCAGCCACCACTCGGTGGGCGGGCGCGGCGTCTGGTGGGCGAGCAGGTTCCAGGCCTGCATGGTCTGCCAGTCGAGCAGGACGGCGGGCTTGTCGGGGGGCGTCCCGGGAAGCTCGTCCACGATCCCGGCGACCCTGATGAGGGTGGGCCTGCGGTCCAGGGTGACCTTGGCCTCGGAGCCGGCGGCGAGCCCGCGCTTGGCGGCCAGGTCGGCGGTGACCACCACCGGCAGCGGACCGAGGAAGGCGCCCTGTGGCGCGCCCTCGGGGGTGAAGACGTTACCGTCGGGCACCCCGTCGGCGACCGGCACGAACGTGACCCGCTGCGGCGCGAGCGCGTCGAACGGGTCGCGGCTCGGCGGGGCCTTGAACGCGATCGTGAACAGCCCGTGCCCGCTGTCGCGGCAGGTCCACCGTGATCGCGGCGATGACCAGCGGGTAGGTCAGCTTTCCGCTGCGCCCGCGCAGTGCCGCCAGGTCGACGGCCGACTCGCTCTCGCCGAGAGCCGGGGTGACCGGGACCGAATGGCGCACACCTTCACCATCGACGATCGTCAGCGTCAGCGGGACCCGGGCGTACGACTCGGCCAGGG
Source organism: Streptosporangium album (assembly GCF_014203795.1). Taxonomy (NCBI): domain Bacteria; kingdom Bacillati; phylum Actinomycetota; class Actinomycetes; order Streptosporangiales; family Streptosporangiaceae; genus Streptosporangium; species Streptosporangium album. Next base: position 131,788 of record NZ_JACHJU010000006.1, read on the forward strand.
CCGAATCGTCCAGAGTCAGCCGCGTCCGCACGGCCAGCTGTGCGGGCCTGCCCGGGATCGGCAGCCCCGGCAGGTTCGGCCGCCCGGCGGTGAGCCGGTTCGCGAGCACGCCTATCGGCTCGTCCGACAGGTCGGGGCGGAGCTTGAGCATGCCGGGCAGCTCGGCCCCGTCCACGGCGAGAAGGGTGGCCTCCTCGGCCGCCAGCTCGGTCCCGGCCCGGTAGGCCGGGCTGAGCGAGGTCACGCCCGGCAGCGCCGCGTAGGCCGACGCCCGCCCGAGCGGCCCGAGCTCCACGTTCTCCGGCGGCGACGCCACCCGCAGGTCCGCTCCGGCCCGGTGCCTGGCCTGGTCGTCCTGGGAGGCCCGCCAGGTGGCGGTGGTCGCCATGCTGACCACGCCGATCGCGATCGCCATGGTCAGCAGCAGCGCGGCCACCCCGAGCAGCGCCACGTCCGCGCCCGCCCGCTGCGCGAGGCCGTACCGCTCGCCGCGCCCGCGCGCCGACTGGTCCTCCACGTAGGTACGGCGGGCGCCGCGCAGCGCGGGCAGGGTCATCAGGACGGCGCAGCCCAGCGCGACCGCCGCGGAGACGGCGTAGGCCGTGGGCCCGGCCTCGATCGCGAGCCTCGCCCCGGACGTCTTCAGCCAGGGGATCGCGCTCACCGCCCGGAGCAGCGGCGGGGCGAGCAGGGGCGCGACGGCCGCGCAGGGCAGCGCCACCAGGGCGGCCTCGGCCGCGGCGAGTAGCGCCAGCCGTAGGGTGCCCGCGCCGCGCGAGCGCAGCAGCGCCGTCTCCATCCGCCGGTGGTCGGCCAGCAGGCGGGCCGTCAGCATCAGCGCGTAGGCGGCGAGCAGCAGCAGTTGCAGGACCGGGACGAGCATGGTCGACCTGGCCACCAGGGTGGCGGTGGCGAGCTGGTCGAGCGTCTCCGGCAGGCTGGTCGACAGCGAGCAGTCCTCGCATCCGGGCCGCGCCCTGAGCGCCTTCTGGGAGCCGGTGACCTCGGCGGCGAAGGCCGCCCGCAGCCGCTCGCGCGGGACCGGGCGCAGATCGGGTACGGCGAGCCAGCTCACGGTGGTGCCGGCCGCGAACCGCTCCAGGAACGTCCGCTCGGACACCATGAGCGGTCCGTGGGTGACGTAGCCGCCGATCTCGACGCCCCGGCTGAGCAGCGTCTGGCCGTTCCAGCGCTCGGAGTAGGGCTCCCACAGCTCGAAGACGCCGACGACCCGGACGCGGACCCTCCGGTGGTCCAGCCGTCCCTCCACCGTGATCAGGTCTCCGGTGGAGAACCCGGTGGCCCGCGCGACGGCGCCGGTGATGGCGGCCTCCACCGTCCGGTCCCGGCCCGTGCCGGGCCAGGATCCCTCCAGCAGCCGGGCGTGTCCCTCCAGTGAGTCATTGTCAGCAACCGGCGTTCACGCTGGGTGACAGCTGCCTGTGAGCTTGCTCCCGGTGGAAGAGGACGAGCGCCGCGGCGACGATACCGCCGATCTTCCAAGGGCACTTGCTGACGTTCCGCAGTGCCTTGAACCGCATCTTGAGCTGGGCGTTCGCTCGTTCGGCGAGGGCTCGGAGCGCACCGTGGACCTTGTTGTACTGGATCTGATCGTCGGTGAGTGTGCCACCCCGAGACCTCTTGTACGGCAGGCGAAACCCCATACCCGCATCGACGTAGCCGAGGTCGGCCAACGTGATCAGCCCGTCCTCGGCGGCCTTGGCCAGCGGGTCGAGGAGGCCGTGCAGGCGGGCACAGGTGAGATCGTGTTCACGGCCGGGCCGTACCTCAGAAGTCCACAGCGGGTCGCCGCCGGGGCTGGACAGGACCTGAATGTTGCCGCCGTGCTGCTTGTGTTTTCCACTCCACCACAGGTCGGCGCCGTTCGGGCCCAGGGCGCGGCAGCGGTCGGTTTCGATCAGCGTGCCATCCAGATGCAGGTGGGTGTAGCCGGCGGCCTTCGCCGCCGTGAGCGCCTCCTGTAGCGTCGGCGCCGGGGCCTTCAATACGGTGACCCCTTCTTCGACGTACCGATCACAGGTCGCGTGCGAGATGGCGTTATCGGCGGCCAGCCGGGCGATCCGAGCGCCGTCCACCAGCCAGCGGATGATCAGAACGGCCTGCTTGAACTCGCCCAGCGCCCGAGTGCCCGCGCGGGTGCGGCGCCGTACCCGCTCGGCGCGCAACAGCCCGGCCAGAAACAGCACAACCTCGCGCGGCATGTCCAACTCGGCTGTGTAGGTGATACTGGAGGTCACGTGAAGCCCTTGTGTGCGGTGCGGTGGATCCTTCGACAAGACCCACCCCTACCAGGGGCTTCACGCTTTTCTCTACTTGATCACTCCCACGCCCGCCGTGATCGGCTACACACGGTCATCGACCGTTGCTGACAACGTCTCAGTCCCTGGTAGACGCCGAACCGGAGCAGCTCGGGTCGCTGCCTGCGCTCCTGACCGGGCATCGCGTAGGAGTCCGACTGGGCGCTCATGGTCACCGAGGTCGGCAGGCCGGCGTAGGTCTCGGCGGCCTGCGCGCGCACGGCCTGGTCGGTCCGGGCGAAGGAGTCGCCGCGCACCGGGGATTTGATCACGGCCCCGGCGGTCCCGATCGACGCCCTCTCCAGCGTCTGGCGGACGCCCCCGTCCGCCACCGAGGTGGCGTACATGGTCAGCCCGACGAGTGCCGTGGTGGCGAGCAGGATCGCGCCGAAGGCCGCGAACAGCAGGAGCGGCTCGCTGAACACCCGCCGGAATACCAACGGTGTCCGCCCCCGCATGGAATCCGCCTTCCGTGCATTCATCGCGCCCCGATGTACGCACGTTCCGGGGAATCAGGGCCACGGACAAGTTTGCGGTGAATACGGTGATAGATCCGATATATTGCGGCAATGGGGGCGTGATATTGAAATTGTGACATTCACCGAGCATGGGGACGCACCGAAGAGATGGACCGCTGACCGGCATCGACGGACAGGACATCATCAGGCCCTGTTCGTGGAACGACCCCAATGGTCCCGACGGCTCCCACATCTACGAGCCGAACCCCGTCCCGGACGTCAGAATCCCCCGCAAGGTCGGGCCCTTCAGACGCGGAACATGGTCGGGCGAGATGGAGAGCTTCGCCGTACGGCGGGGCAACTTGCCGCGCAAGCCGACCTATCGCCACTCGGTCGCCCACGTCGCCGTGGCTGTGCGGTACGGGACCACCGTCGTCTATCTCCGTTGGCAGGGGCCAGCCGGGCCGAGATCGCCACGGGAGAACGACCGGGCACCTCGACCACCGACACACGGCGGCGAGCCGGCTCGTGCAACAGGGGGTTCCGCTGTACAACGTTCAGAAGCTTCTTGGTCACGCTTCGTATGCGACGACTCTGCGGTACGCGCATCTGGCTCCAGATGCGCACGACGCGGCGGAGGACGCATGGTCGAAGATCAACGCGCACCGGGAGCGCCGGAGTCCTGATCATCGTTCAGCTGATCGAGGATGGCCCTGGCAGAAGCGCGGTATCTGGCCACGTTGCGCAGCTTGACGTGCTCGTAGCCGCGGATCACGTCCGGGAGCTCGGCCAGCTCGCGGACCCGCTCCTCGTTCTCCGGGGACAGGCGCGCCAGGGCGTTGTGCACGTCGCGGGTGTACTCGGCGACCAGGCCGCGCTCGGTCCTGCGCACCCCGGCCATGCCGAACGGGTCCAGCGGGGTGCCGCGCAGCGCGCGCATGCCGTACAGCAGGCGGAAGGCCGGGTCGAACCAGGTGCCGAGGCGGATCTTGCGGTCCATGCCCAGGGCCCGGAGGACCGGCGGGTGCAGGTTGTAGGAGATCTTCGCGCCGGGACCGAACTCGGCGGCGATGCGGGCCCGCTCGGCCGGGTCGAGGTGGAGCCGGGCCACCTCGTACTCGTCCTTGTAGGCCATCAGGCGGTGCAGCTGGCGGGCGTAGGCCTCGGTGATCGGGGAGCGGTCGGCGGAGACCTCCCGCTCCCCGGCCAGGACCGCGCGGACCGCGTCGGCGTAGCGGGCGGCGTAACGCAGGTTCTGGTAGGCGGCCAGGTCGGGCACCCGTACCGCCAGGATCCGGTGGAGCTCGGTGCCGGGCGCGGCGACCGAGTCCACGAGCGCGGCGACCCGGGGGGCGGGTGGCTGCTCGGCCGGGGCCGGGGAGCCGGTCGCCCGCGACACGGCGTCGGGGTCGGCGACGACGGCCCGGCCCCAGTGGAAGGCGGCGATGGTCTTCTCGGCGGCCTTCCCGCCGTTCACCCGGATGGCCCGCTCGATCGACTCCAGGCTCAGCGGGATGAGCCCGCGCTGCCAGGCCGCGCCGACCACGATCGTGTTGGCGGGCATGTGGTCGCCGAAGAGCTTCTGGGCGAGGTCCTCGGCGTCGAGGTAGACGTTCAGCTCGCGCCGGGTCCGTGCCTCCAGCGCGCCGATCGGCGAGCCGAGACCGGTGACGTGCGTGGCCGGGTCGAGGACCATGGAGCCGGTGGGGACCAGGCTGGTGGAGACCACCGCGACGGTCCGGCCGGGGTCGGCGCCGCCCAGCTGCTTGGGGTCGGTGGCGCCGATCAGGTCGAGCGCGAGGTAGGCGTCCACGCCTCCGGTGCCGGACTGCCCGGTCCGGTCGTCGCCGCCGTCGAAGATCCGGATGTCGGAGACGACCGTGCCGCCCTTCTGGGCCAGGCCGGTCTGGTCGAGTCCGCGCGACTGCCTGCCGTCGAGCATCGCGGCGGCGCCGATGATCTGCGCCACGGACACCACGCCGGTGCCGCCGATGCCCACCAGCCGGACCGTCGTCTCCCCGGTGCGGGACTCGGGCACGGGCATCGGGGGAGGGACCGGTACGGCGGTGCGTCCGCGGTTCTTCCCACCCGGCACGACGGTCAGGAAGGAGGGGCAGTCCCCCTCCACACACGAGTAGTCCTTGTTGCAGGACGACTGGTGGATCTCGGTCTTGCGGCCGAACTCGGTCTCCACCGGCAGCACCGACAGGCACTCCGACTTCTGCCCGCAGTCGCCGCAGCCCTCGCACACCCGCTGGTTGATCGCGATCCGCCTGACCGGGTCGGGCAGGTCGCCCTTCTTACGCAACCGCCGCTTCTCGGCCGCGCACTGCTGGTCGTGGACCAGCACGGTCACGCCGGGCGTCGCGGCCAGCTCGCGCTGCGTGTCCTCCAGCGCGGTGCGGTCGCGGACCTCGGCGATCCGCGCCAGTCTGACCCCCCGGTAGCGCTCGGGCTCGTCGGTGGTGACGATCACCCGGCGCACGCCCTCCGCCTCCAGCCACCGGGTCAGGTCGGCCACGGCGAGGGACGGGGTGATCGTCTGTCCGCCCGTCATGGCGATGGCGCTGTTGTAGAGCAGCTTGTAGGTGATGTTGACGCCCGCGCCCACCGCGGCGCGTACGGCGAGTGAGCCCGAGTGGTGGAAGGTGCCGTCACCCAGGTTCTGGAAGATGTGCGGGGTGTCGGTGAACGGCGCCTGGCCGATCCACTGCGTGCCCTCGCCGCCCATCTGGGTCAGACCCGTCAGGGTGCCCTTGCCCTCGCGGTTGAGCACCACCATCGTGTGGCAGCCGATCCCCGCGCCCACCGGGGCGTTGTCCGGGACGGCGGTGGAGCGGTTGTGCGGGCAGCCCGAGCAGAAGAACGGGGTGCGCTGGGGGCCGAGCAGCTTCAGCGGCGCCGGGCGGGAGATCACGGTCAGCCCCTGGGCGATCCGGTCGCGCACCTCCGGTGTGAACCGCCCGCCCGCGCCGGAGACGGCCTGTTCCGCGGCACCGGAGGAGGACTCGACCGGCACCGCCGCGGCGGGTCCGTCCAGCCCCTTGCGGCGCAGCCGGAACGCGATCGCCCGGGCGGCCAGGTCGGCGTCGACGCCCCCGGCCCGCGGGATCAGGGCGGCGCCGTTCTCGTCGAGCTTGCCCAGCACGCGTGGGGCGTCGGCGGTGCCGTACAGGACGTCCTTGACCAGGGTCTCCAGCAGCGGACCCTTCTCCTCGACGACCAGGATCTCCTCCAGCCCGCGGGCGAAGGTCCGGACGATCTCCGGCTCCAGCGGCCAGATCATGCCGATCTTGAGGATGCGGATGCCGAGCTCGGCCGGGTCCACGCCCAGTCTGCGGAACCCCTCACGCACGTCGTGGTAGGCCGTGCCGGAGGCGACGATGCCGAGCCACGCCTCCCGGGGGTCCACCGTGACCTGGTTGAGGTGGTTCTCCCTGGCGTAGGCACGGGCCAGCTCCAGCCGGGGGCCGACCAGCGTGCGCTCCATCTCCAGCGACCAGGGGGTGAGCAGGGTGGCGTCCGGCGTGTGCCGGTACGGCCTGCCCTCGTGCTCGACGACGGGCATGACGGGGACCACCCGGCCGGGACCGACGCCGACCGTGCCGGTGGCGTCCACCACGTTGGTGACCGTCTTAACCGCCACCCACAGGCCGCTCGCCCGGGAGGCCGCGATCGCGTGGCGGCCCAGGTCGAGCAGCTCCTGGACGCTGCCCGGATGGATGATCGGCATGCCCATCGCGGCGAGCGCGCTCTCGGTGGCCGAGGGGAGCGTCGAGGACTTGCAGGTCGGGTCGTCGCCGCAGAAGGCGATCAGGCCGCCCTGGGGGTGGGCGCCGACGAAGTTGCCGTGCCGCAGGGCGTCGGCCGCGCGGTCGACGCCGGGGGCCTTGCCGTACCAGACGCCCAGGACACCCGCCTTGCGCGGCCGGGGGAGCACGGGCACGAGCTGGCTGCCCCAGACGGCGGTGGCACCCAGCTCCTCGTTCTGGCCCGGCCGGTGCACGATGTCGAGCGGTCCGGTGTGCCTGTGCGAGCGGGCGAGCTCCTGGTCGAAGCCGCCGAGCGGGGAGCCGGGGTAGCCCGACACCATCGCGCCCGTGTCGAGGCCGGCGGAGCGGTCGGCGCGCATCTGGTCGAGGATCACTCGGACCAGCGCCTGCGTTCCGGTCATGAAGACCTGCCCGGCCTCAAGGACGTAGCGGTCCTCGGAGGTCACCTCGCGGGCGTCGGCGATGATCGTCATGATCGTGGTCCCGTCTGTCTGCGCCGTTCTGGCTGCCGCAAGGTTATGCCAGGGGAGACGGAATCCGATGTCAACATTTATAGCCATTGATGCTCTGGTTAGCATCTATTGCCATGGATGCAACTGATCGCGCAATTCTCGGGCTTCTGCAGGTGGAGGGGCGGCTCAGCAACCTCGAGCTCGCCGAGCGGGTACGGCTGACCCCGTCACCGTGCCTGCGCCGGGTCCGCAACCTGGAGGAGTCGGGGGTGATCACCGGCTACCGTGCCGTGGTCGACCCGGCCGCCGTCGGGCGCGGGTTCCAGGTTCTCGCCTACGTCGAGCTCGAGGGGCAGGACGCCGAGACCGTCACCGCTTTCGAGGCGGCCGTCATGAAGATCGACGACGTGATCGAGTGCCTGCGCATGTTCGGCCGGCCCGACTACGTGCTGCGGGTCGCCGTGCCCGACATGGACGCCTACAGCCAGCTCTGTCTGGAGAAGCTCGGCCGTCTGCCCGGACTCGACAAGCTCACCTCCCAGATCGCTATGAAAGCCCTCAAGCCGGGTGGTGCTCTGCCGCTGTGACCGTCAGCGCCACGTGATCGGCCCGGCGCCGGCCCGAGAAGGTGAGACCCGCTCATCGAGGAGATCGGACGGCAGGCGTACGGCGATCATCGCGATGTCGTCGTCCCCGCCGTCGGCAAGCGTGGCCAGCAACTCGTCGCAGAACGCCTCCAGGGGCCTCCTGGCGAGCCGCGCGGCGTGGTGGCGTAGCCGGTCCAGGCCCTCGCCGATGTCCTCACCCGGCCGTTCGACGAGGCCGTCGGTGTAGAGGAGCAGCGTGCCGCCCGGCGGCAGCGGCTCGACGGCGCTGGCGCGCGGGCCGTCGCGGAGCACGCCGAGGATCGGGGCGCGTGCCCCCTCCAGGAAGCGGCTGCCGCCGTCATCGGTGACCATGAGGGGTGGCGGATGCCCGGCCACGGAGTAGCTCAGCCGCCATGGGCCGTCCTCCGGTCTCTCGACACGGGCCAGGACGCAGGTCACGGTCTCCTCGCCGTACAGGGTCTCCATGGCGATGTCCAGGCGCCTCAGGATGTCCCCGACCGGTTCCTCTCGGTCGACCGCCAGCCCCCTGAGCATGTTGCGTATCTGGCTCATGGTGACGGCGGCGGGCAGGTCGTGGCCGGCCACGTCCCCGATCGTCAGCATCGTGGCGCCGTCGCGCAGCCGGAAGCAGTCGTACCAGTCGCCACCGACCTCGGCGGCGGCGGGACTCGGCCGGTAGCGGGAGGCGATCTGCAGGCCCGGTACGGCGGGCGGTTCCGGGAGCAGGCTGTGCTGCAGGGCGAGTGCCACGCGCTGCGTGCGCCGGTATTCGATGGCGTTGCTGAGAGGGTCGTGCGCGTGGTCGAACATCTGGCTGATCAGGGCGACGTCGGCCATGCTGATCGGGGTGCGTTCCCCGCAGGCGGAGGCGGACACCACGGCCGCCACGGTGCCGTCGACGATCACGGGCACCAGGACCACGCTGTTGGCCCTGGCCGAGACGAGCCACGCCTCGGCCGCCGCCGGCGCGGCGCCGGGGGCGGGCTTTCCCGGAGGGAACGTCCTGTGCACGGGACGGCGGCGCCGTACCGTGTACGTGAATATGTTCTCGGTATCGAAGGTCTCCTCGCCTCTCTCCGGCAGCTCGGGCAGCCCCGGCCGCACGGCCGAGACGGCATGGTGCGCCGAGATCGGTGAGGCCTCGGGACGGTCCGGGGTCTGGGGGAGCAGGTAGATGATGCACCCGTCGGCCAGGTCCGGCACGATCACGTGGGTCAGCGCGGTGAGCATCTCCTCCAGGCGCGTGATGTCGGCGGTGGCGGCGGCAGCACGGTCGAGCAGCTCACGGCGCCGGCTCTCCTGCCACTCCTGCTCGATGTCGGTGCAGGTGCCCACCCACTCCACCACGCTCTCGCCTTCGAGCACCGGCACGGCGCGGATGCCGAAATGCCGGTAGGAGCCGTCCGCCAGCCGGAGCCGGTAGGCGTGCTCCCACAGGGGGACCACCTGCTCGAGCGCCTCCTTCCACGCCCGGGCGGTCGGCTCGCGGTCGCAGTGGTGGAGGGCGTTCAGCCACCCGTCTCCCCTGAACTCCTCCCATGACTGCCCGGTCATCCTCTCCCAGCTCGGGCTCGGCTCGATGAAACCGCCTTCGGCGTCGGCCACCCAGAACATCTGCACGCCGACGCTCCCCAGCTTCTGGTAGCGCTGGAGAAGGCGGCGCTGGTTCTCGGCGAGGGACTGGATCTGCCGGGCGGCGGTGACCTGCTCGGTGACCTCGGCGGACACCAGCAGCACCCCGCGCTCACCGTCGCCGAGGGCGATCTCCGACAGGCTGAAGGTGAAGAAGCGCTCCTGCGGGCCGGCGTCGGCGTAGGCGAGCTTCACGGGGGCCGCGGTGACGGTCACCGGCTGCCCGCTCGCCAGGACCTGGTCGGCCAGCCCGTAGTAGTAGTCACGGTCGGGATGTCCGCTGAACGCCTCCTGGGCGAGGGCCTTGAGCGTCCTGTCGCCGAAGATCGCCCGATAGACGGCGTTGGCGTACACCAGCCGGCGGTCTCGTTCCCTGGTGACCGCCACCCCGACGGGGGCCGGGTCGAACACCTCCAGCCCCAGCTCGCTGGATCTCTCGTCCGGGGCGGCTCTCATGGGGCTTCCCACAGCTGAGGCCTCTCCATGAAGCGGACATTAGTGGTGCATCTGACCCGATTGGGTCGTATATCCAAACAGTTCGGATATATATGGACGACGGTTGCCGTCGAACCCCGAAGATCTACCTTGTCTTCAACGGCGCGAGCGAGGTCCGCCGCCGCCTCGTCGTCGGCCGATCCCGGCATCGCCGGATGACGGATAGGCCGCCGGATCATGGCCCGGCTGAGCCCGAGGTGGGCGACAAGGCCGGCGAGCCCGTCATAGGCCCATTCGACCCGCCGGTCTCCGCCTCCGGGAGTGATCGTGCCCCGAGCCGGCAGGGAAGTACGATCGACCAATGACCGAAATGACCGAGACCACGCCCGGCTGGCTCACTCCTGAGGAGTTGGAGTCGGCGCGTGCGCGGATGCCGATCCTCTACGTCGACGCCGTGCCGGTGCGGGTCGACGACGCCGGAGTGGTCACGCATGTCGGCCTGCTGTTACGCATCGGATCGGACGGGACGGTCAGCCGCGCCCTCGTCTCCGGGCGCGTGCTCCTTCATGAGCGCGTCCGCGACGCGCTCATGCGCCACCTGGAGAAGGACCTCGGCCCGGTGGCGCTGCCTCGCGTCCCGGCCTCTCCGCAGCCGTTCACCATCGCCGAGTACTTTCCGACGCAGGGTGTCACGTCCTATCACGACCCCCGGCAGCACGCGGTGTCCCTCGCCTACGTCGTCCCGGTCGCGGGAGACTGCCGGCCCCGGCAGGACGCCCTGGACCTTGTCTGGTTCACGCCGCAGGAGGCCGCGTCGCCGCTGGTACAGCAGGAGATGCCCGGTGGACAGGGCACCCTGCTGAAGCAGGCTCTCGCGTACGTCGGCTGCCTTCCCTGACATCCCGGGGTGTGACACGGCTTACGCGAGGAGCACGGTGATCCGGCCTCCGGAGCAGGCCGGCGCAGGATGTGTGGTGGAGGGGATTGATGGAGGGGATTGAGCGCCGGCGTCACGGCGCCGGGTGGATCCCGAGGGCGGCGCAGGCCGGCCGGATCCTCACCACGCGCAGGAGTTTGTCGAGGTCGGCAGCCTCGACCTCGACGTATCTGCTGATCACTTTCTTTACCGTGACAGGGGAACCCCGCCGGGCGTCACGGAACAGCGACGATCCTCACCACGAATCCCTCCGAAAGACTCGTGGGAGCCGGGTCCGACGTCACCGTCGACCCTCCTGGCCTCAGACGGAGTCGGTCTTGATCCGGGTCAGGAAGTCACTCCACACGGTGGGGGAGAACAGCAGGGCCGGCCCGCCGGGGTTCTTGCTGTCGCGGACGGCGACGACGCCGGGGAGGTTGACGGCCACCTCGACGCACTCGCCGCCGTTGCCGTTGCTGCGGCTGCTCTTGTGCCACCGTGCACCGGTCAGATCCATGAACTCATCCTCTTCTCGATAAAGGCCGCGGAGGCGGCCTGGGGAAGTGCCCAGGAACGCAATGCGTCGAACTGGGCGGAAAGGGGGTCAACCCGGGCGGGGTCGGTCAGGAGCTGCGCGTTCTCCGCGTTCTCCATGTACACCACATCGGGCGCTCCTCTGAAGGAGAGGACCAACATGGGTCCGGCCAGCCCGGGGTAGGCCCCCACCTCGAACGGGATCACCTGAAGGGTGACCCGTGGCCGTGTCGCCGCCTCCAGGAGGTGCTCGAGCTGCGCGCGCATCACTCGGGCACCGCCGATGGGGCGGGCCAGCACGGCCTCGTCCAGCAGGACGAAGAGGATCGGCGGTTCGGGGCGGTCCAGCAGCCGTTGCCGCTGCATCCGCACCGTCACCATCTCCTCCACCTGCTCGACGGTGTCGAACGGCCGACCCAGCCGGGTCAGCGTCCGTGCGTAGTCCTCGGTCTGTAACAGCCCCGGCACCACCGCGAGTTGGTAGTTACGGAGTGTGCGCGCCTCCCACTCCAGCTCGAACAGTGAGCGGACCCAGGTGGGCGAGGACTCCCGGCCGATCAGCGGCCAGAGCTTGATGAGCGCGCCGCCCGTCTCCAGCACCTCGTCGCATCGCTGCGCGAACTTCCTGGTCGGGGCCCGCATGGCGGTCTCCACCAGGCCCACCAGCGAGGTGGAGTAAGCCGTCCGCTTCGCGAGCTCCTGCTGGCTCCAGCCCATGGCCTCTCGCAGCCGGCGCAGCTCGGAACCCCAGTAAGCCATGACGCTGGCGCTGGGGTCCAGCTCGTTTGGGGCGGGCATGGGGGCTCCCGTCCTTTCGGGTCCTACATGTGCCGGGGTGGGTCCCACAGGGGAACCCAACCAAGATGCATGTGTCTCTTGGTAATCGAGCACCTACCGAAAGTAATCATCTCACGGCACCCTGTGAAGAGGAAACGACTCGAGGTTTTCCCTAACACCGAAAGGAGGTGGGCAGTGGCTGACCTCCGAGGTGTGCTCGCGGGAACGCCCGCCTTGCACGCCGCTTCCCTGCTCCGTGACGAGCTGGAACGGCACGGCGTGGAAGGCGACGTCCACGACGGCTACGGACTGGCCCTGGTGTCGGTCTGGGCCGACCTGGTGGTCTGGACCGACGGCATGGTCTACCGCTGGTGGAACGGCTGCCTGGCACCGAGAACCAGGCAGCGGCTCTACGCCGTGTACGGCATGGACAACCCGGCCGCCGTCGGCCGCGCGGTGATGCTGCGCTACGCCGAGCTCAGGGAGAAGCACCCGCGCTCCGGGCTGATCGCCGAAGCACTCCTGTCATACCCGTACGGGCGCGAAGGGGGGCCGGCCGGCTTTCTCCGTCCGGCCATCGCGATCGCCGGACGTGACGATCGCGTACGCGTCCCCGCGGCGCCTCTGCCGCTGGAGGCCGTGCACGGTCGCTGACGGGTGGCCTGCCGGCCGGACAGGGGTCGACCGGCAGTCCGCCCGTCGGGCGACCACCGCGACACGGCCGGCTTTCTCGCGGCGCCGTCGGCGGCATGATGGACTACTCCGGTGAAGGCCGCTGGAACCCGCGGTCGCCGAAGGGGTCTCTCATCATCGTGTCACCGCGGTTTCGAGGCGGGCTGACCGCAGCCATGGGCGCGACGGTCGCCCTCCTCCTGGTGGGTCACCGGCTGCTGCCGAACTGGCGGGGCATGGGCAACACCTTCGACAGCGGTCTGCCGTGGCTGGGGCTGGCGATCCCAGTCCTGGCCCTGGTCGCCTTGGCCCGATGGTCGTGGCTCGCGCTGGCCGGAGTCGTGATGCCGGCCGTGATGTGGGCGATGATGTTCGGTCCCACGTTCGTCCGCGTCACCGGTGCCGGGCCGCGGGACCTGCGCGTGGTCCACCAGAACGTCAACTACGCCAACGGCGATCTGGCGGCGACCGCCCGGGCTCTGCGGGCCACGGACGCCGACATCCTCATGGCCGCGGAGGTCCCCGACGACCCGGTGCTGATGAACGGGACGGTCGATCCCGCCTTCGCCCGGGAGATCGATCCCGGCTACCCCTACCGCTTCCCTGACAATCCGGGTGTGGCGGTGTGGAGCAAGTATCCCGTCGAGGGCCTGCCGCAGCCCGTGCCCGGGGTGGTGCGTTCACGGCACGCGATCATCCGCACGCCGCGGGGGCCGGTCAGCTTCTACGCGGTGCACCTGTCGTCCTTCCGCCCCGACCAGCCGTCCGTCATCGCGGGCCGCAACGCCGAGATGGAGGCCCTGGCCCGCGCGGTCCAGGGGGATCCCAGCCCCCAGATCATCGTCGCCGGCGACCTGAACACCGCCACCACCGACCGGGAGCTGAGCCGTCTCACCCCGCTCCTGTCGTCCGTCGCTGACAGGGCCGGCACCGGCCTGCAGTTCACCTGGCCCGCCACCCTGCCGATCGTCCGCCTGGACCACGTGCTCACCCGTGGTTTCACGGCCCTCGACAGCCGGGTGCTGCCGATGTCGGGCAGCGACCACCGCGCGATCCTGGCCGACCTCAAGGTCTCCGGCCACTGACCCACGCCACCGGGCGAGCCTGCCTGAGGGGATCCGAGGCGGAACGAGAACGGGTTCCCCGTGTTCCCGAGGCGATCTCGGCCGCCCGGGTCAGGGGCCGTCGAAGCGGATGGCGCACAGCAGGTCAGAGGCGGGCCGGTCCAGCACGGTGACGCTCGCGGCAGGGGGAAGGGACCCGCCGCGGGCACGGTCGACCAGCACCCGCCAGCGTCGGCAGTGCCGGGCGAAACCGGCTCCGGTGACGACCCTGCCCCGGGAGAGCTGTCCCGCGCGGGCGACCTCCGGTTCGACGTCGAGCATGATCAGATGGACCTCGCTGCCGACCCGGCGGGCCAGCCAGGCGAAGCCGTACAGGATGTGCGGCCAGGTGCCCCGGGTGTGGGCCACGACGCCGTGCCCGCGCACCAGCGCCCGCGCGATCCGCGACACGTGGGTGGCGTGCACGATCGGGGTGCGGATCCGCGGCGGGATCGGGCCGAGGTAACGGGCCCACCAGTTGCGGGACTGCCGCGAGTCGATCACCCGCACCTCCCCGGTCCGGACCGGTTCCCTCTCGTCGCCGCGCAGCCCGTAGAGCCGGTCCAGCAGGGTGCTCTTGCCCGCGCCGGGAAGTCCCGCGAGCAGCACCAGCGATCCGGGGGGATAGGCCAGGTGCCCGCTTCCGTCCGCCCCGGGGGAGGGGACGTGCCCGATGGGAGCCCCGGAGGCGGGAGGCGGGGTGTCAGCGGACATGGGGACTCCTCGAATGCGCTCGGCCATTCGAGGTCTCCTTCACCCGCGTCTCGCGGGCGACCGCCCGGGGACGCCACAGGGCGTCCGTACTGACCGGGCCGGTCCTTGGGAAGTACTCCCCTCGTCATGACAGGGTAGGGGACTCCGGCCTGTCACTCCACCTCTCCGCCGGTTCGCCGCCCCGATGTGTCCCTGTAGTTATGGATCTGTCCTCTGGCGGCCACGGCCGCCGGGCGCCGCGTCGCCTCGGCCACCGGGTCCGCGTGCGCGGCCCGTGCCAGCCGTACGGCCCGGCCCAGATCCTCGGCCAGCGTGAGCGTCGCGGGCACCAGCCCCTCGCGGAGCTGGTCTCCCCGCAGCACGGTGTCGGCGCAGGAGACCTGGCAGCCCATCTCCACGCAGGCCGCGCGGGCGATCCTCTCCGACCACCGGTTGGAGACCGCGTCGACGACCAGGGTGTTGCCCTTGTCGTCGGCGAGGGCCATCGGGTCGCGCCGCCGGGCAGGTAGGCCAGGGGGATCTCCTCCACCTCGGCGATCCGCACGCTGCCGGTGCGGGCACCGGCCCGTTCGGCGCGGGAGACCGCCTCGTCGCGGGCCCCGTTGAGCATGGCCTCGCGGGCTCCGGAGAAGACCTGGTCCACCTCGCCGCCGACCTGCGCGATGGCGGCGCCGACGGCGTTGGCGACGGCGAAGTGGGCGGGACGGTGGACCTCGTCGAAGCCGGGCAGGCCGTCGGGGATCCCGCACAGGGGAAAGCCCATGACCGCCGGGTGGGGCGGTCATGGGCCGGGTTCCATGAGTGTCACACCGGGTCACGGCGGCTCATGGCGCACGCGGGCCTGAAGGGAGGGACGGCCCGCCTGCGAGACTTCGAAGCCGGGACCCGCGGGAGCCCCGGAGCCGGGTCCGGGCGGGTCACCCGCACGGTCACATGCTCAGGGCGGCCCGCTCGGCACCGTCCGGCTAGCGGAGCGTGGCGGCCTCGGCGGCCAGCTTCTCGATCCGCGCGTAGTCGCCGCCGGCCAGCGCGTCGGCCGGGGTGAGCCAGGTCCCGCCCACGCAGCCGACGTTCGGCAGCGCGAGGTAGTCGGGGGCCGTCGCGAGCCTGATCCCGCCCGTCGGGCAGAACCGGACGTCGGGCAGCGGGCCGCCGAGCGACTTCAGGTACGGCAGGCCCCCGGCGGCCTCGGCCGGGAAGAACTTCATCTCCGTCAGCCCGCGTTCGGCCAGGGCCATGACCTCCGACGCGGTCGCCACGCCGGGCAGGAACGGCACACCGCTCGCCTCCATGGCGTCCACCAGCTTCGGCGTGCCGCCCGGGCTGACCAGGAACCGGGCACCGGCCGCCACGGAGGCCGCCACGTCGGCCGGGGTGCGGATCGTCCCGGCGCCGATCACCGCGTCGGGCACCTCGGCGGCGATCCGCTCGATCGCCTTCAGCGCGTCAGCCGTACGGAGGGTCACCTCGATGACCGGCAGACCGCCCGCCACCAGGGCGCGCGCCAGGGGCACGGCGGTCTCCAGGTCGTCGATCACGACGACCGGCACGACCGGGGCGATGTCCAGCAGACTCATACATACTCCATGTTCGACAGGCGCTGGTTCAACCAGGCCGCCGCGCCGACCAGCGCGGGCTGGGGAGCCACGATCAGCGTCGTGGCGATGGCGGAAAGATAGCCGTTCAGCGTGGGGGTGGCCTCGAACCGGCGGCGGAAGTCGCTGGAGGCGACCCGGTTCACGATACGGGGTAGCACGCCGCCGCCCAGGTAGACACCGCCCCGGGTGCCCAGGGTCAGCGCGACGTTCCCGGCGAAGGTGCCGAGCATCCCGCAGAAGACCTCGACGGTCTCCGCGCACAGCGAGTCGTCCATCCGGGCCACGATGTCGGAGGCGGACAGCCGCGGCGCGTCCACGCCCTGCACCAGTGCCAGACCCCGGTGCAGCCGGGCCAGTCCGGGCCCCGACAGCAGGTGCTCGGCCACCACGTGGTCCAGTCCGTCCGCGCGCAGCGCCTGGACGATCGCGTGGTCGCGATCGTCCAGGACCGGCATGGTGACGTGCCCGCCCTCGCCGGGGACGGGCACCCAGCCCCGTCCCGCGGGCACCAGGCCGCCCACGCCGAGCCCCGTCCCCGGCCCCAGCACGGCCTTGACCCCGCGCGAGGGCTCGGGCCCGCCCAGGGAGGCCAGGTCACCGGCGCCCAGGTACGGCAGGGACGCCGCCAGAGCCTCGAAGTCGTTGAGCAGTTCGGCGTTGGGGATGCCCAGGTCGCGCATCGAACCCGACCACCCGGCGTTGGTGAGCCGGTAACGGTCGCCCTCGACCGGCCCCGCGATCGCGATGCAGGCCGCTCCCGGCTGAACTCCGCCCGCATGATCTGCGAGATAGGCGGCTACGGCTTCGGGGAGCCCATCGTGATCCGCTCCGGCCAGTACGGCCACCGCCTCCGGCTGCCCGCCCGGCTCCGTGACGAGCCCGAACCGGGCGTTGGTGCCGCCGATGTCGGCGACCAGCCAGGGAAGGCTCACGCTCCGGCTCCCTTCACGGCGTCCGCGGCGACGCCCTCGGCGTGGCCGTTCAGGGCGAAGATTCCGGCGCCGCGTTCGGCGGGGCTCGCCGAACGGCGGAAGGCGGCGAACAGCTCGCGGCCGGTGCCCACCCACTGGGCGTCGGTGAGCGGCGCGCCCTGCGGCGTGCGGGCGGCCAGTTCC
Source organism: Streptosporangium album (assembly GCF_014203795.1). NCBI lineage: Bacteria > Bacillati > Actinomycetota > Actinomycetes > Streptosporangiales > Streptosporangiaceae > Streptosporangium > Streptosporangium album. The sequence goes on from NZ_JACHJU010000006.1 coordinate 148,893, forward strand.
TCGGCCGGGACCAGCAGCTCCAGGGTGCCCGCGGTGGAGTCGAGACGGATCGGGTCGCCGTCGCAGACCAGCGCGATCGGACCGCCGTGGGCGGCCTCGGGCGACAGGTGGATGGCGGCCGGGACCTTGCCCGACGCGCCGGACATGCGGCCGTCGGTGACGATCGCCACCCGCTGCCCCCGGTCCAGCAGCACCGACAGCGGCGGGGTGAGCTTGTGCAGCTCGGGCATGCCGTTCGCGCTCGGCCCCTGGTAGCGGATGACCGCCACGAAGTCCTGCCCGTCCAGCTCGCCCGCCTCGAAGGCGCGGAGCAGCTCCAGCTGGTCGTCGAAGACCTTGGCGGGGGCCTCCACGACCAGGTGCTCGTCCTTGACGGCGGAGACCTTGCTGACCGCGCGGCCCAGGTTGCCGTCGAGCATGTGGATGCCGCCGTCGGGGGAGAACGCCTCACTCACCGGCCGGAGCACGTCGAGGTCGGTGCTGCCACCGGTGCGCTCCTGCCAGACCGGCTCGCCGTCCTTGAGCTCGACGGACGAGCGGTAGTGGTCCAGTCCCCGCCCGGCGATCGTCAGCACGTCACGGTGGAGCAGCCCCGCGTCCAGCAGGTTGCCGATGAGCACCTGCATGCCGCCCGCGGCGTGGAAGTGGTTCACGTCCGCCTGCCCGTTGGGGTACATGCGGGTGAGCAGCGGCACCACCTTCGACAGCGCCGCCAGGTCGTCCCAGAGCAGGTCGATGCCCGCCGCCGCGGCGATGGCGACGATGTGCATGGTGTGGTTGGTGGAGCCGCCGGTGGCCAGCAGCGCCACGCAGGCGTTGACGATCGCCTTCTCGTCGACGACCCGGCCGACGGGGGTGTACTCCTCGCCGTGCGCGGTCAGCTCGACCGCCCGCTTGCCCGCGGCCCTGGTCAGGGCCTCGCGCAGCTCGGTGCGCGGGTTGACGAAGGTCGAACCCGGCAGGTGCAGGCCCATGACCTCGATCATGACCTGGTTGGAGTTGGCGGTGCCGTAGAAGGTGCAGGTGCCGGCGGAGTGGTAGGACTTCGACTCGGCGTCGATCAGCTCTCCCTTGCCGACCTTGCCCTCGGCGAACAGCTGCCGCGTGCGGGCCTTGACCTTGTTGGGCAGGCCGGAGGACATCGGCCCGGCCGGCACGAACACCGCCGGCAGGTGGCCGAAGTGCAGCGCGCCGATCAGCAGCCCCGGAACGATCTTGTCGCAGACGCCGAGCATGAGCGAGGCGTCGAACATGTCGTGAGAGAGGGCGATCGCGGTGGCCATCGCGATGACCTCGCGGCTGTAGAGCGACAGCTCCATCCCCGCGCGGCCCTGCGTGATGCCGTCGCACATCGCGGGCACGCCACCGGCGAACTGCGCGACTCCGCCCGCCTTGCGGACGGCCGCCTTGAGGATCGGCGGGTAGGTCTCGTACGGCTGGTGCGCCGACAGCATGTCGTTGTAGCTCGACACGATCGCCACGCCCGGCTTGACGTTGGCGCGCAGGTCCAGCTTGTCGGCCTCTCCGGCGGCCGCGAAGCCATGGGCCAGGTTGGCGCAGCCCAGGCTGGCCCGGGCCGGTCCACGCCGGCGGGCCGCCTCGGCCTCGGCGTCGAGCCGTGCCAGGTAGGCGGTGCGGCCGGCACGGCTGCGCTCGATCAGACGGTCGGTGATCTCCTGGATCACGGGGTTCATCAGGCCTCTTCCAACGTTGTCGGGTCGGTCTGCTTCCGTTCGCTGCGGGCGGTCACTCATCCGAGCTGTCCTCATGCCAGAAACGGCCGCTGCGCAGGACGAGCTCGTGGGCTCCGGCCGGCCCCGGGGAGCCCGCCGGGTACGGCTCGGGCGGCGTGCCCCACGACTCCCACTCGCGCAGGATCGGGTCGATGAACCGCCAGGCGGCCTCCACCTCGTCGCGCCGCATGAACAGGGTCGGGTTGCCGGTGAGGACGTCCATGAGCAGCCGCTCGTAGGCCTCGGGCACCCGGGTGGTGAAAGTCTCGGCGAAGCTCAGGCTGAGCGGGACCGGCTTGAGGGCCACCTCGCCCGCGCCCGGCTCCTTGGCCATGATGTCCAGCTTGATGCCCTCGCTGGGCTGCAGGCGCAGCACCAGCCGGTTGGGCGCGCTGCCCGGGAAGATCGAGTGGGGCACCTCCTTGAACTGCACCATGATCTCCGAGCACCGGTACGGCATGCGCTTGCCGGTGCGCAGGTAGAACGGGACGCCCGCCCAGCGCCAGTTCTTCACCTCGGCGCGGATCGCGGCGAAGGTCTCCACCTGGCGGGACGCCTCGGTCGGGGCGGTGTTGTCGGGCTCGTCGAGGTAGCCGGGGACCCGCACGCCGCCGGACTCACCCGCGGTGTACTGGCCGCGGACGGTGAAACGCTCCACCTCGCCGCCGGTGATCGGCCGCAGCGACTCCAGGACCTTGACCTTCTCGTCACGGATGGACTCGCGGTCGTTGCGCGACGGCGGCTCCATCGCGACCAGGCAGAGCAGCTGGAGCAGGTGGTTCTGCACCATGTCGCGCAGCGCGCCCGCGTGGTCGTAGTAGCCGCGCCGGCCCGGTGTGCCCACGGTCTCGGAGGCGGTGATCTGGACGTGGTCGATCCACAGGGAGTTCCAGATCGGCTCCAGGAACGCGTTGGCGAACCGCAGGACGAGCAGGTTCTGGACCGTCTCCTTGCCCAGGTAGTGGTCGATGCGGTAGATCTGCCGCTCGTCGAAGATGGCGCCGACCTCGTCGTTGATGCGCTGCGCGCTGGCCAGGTCGCGGCCGAGGGGCTTCTCCAGCACCACCCGCGAGGCGGGGGTCACCAGGCCGGCGCGGTGCAGCTCCCGGCAGAACGGCCCGAACGTCATGGGCGGGCTGGCCAGGTAGAACACCCGGTCACGCTGCTCGTGCCCGGCGAGCAGGCCGGTGATCTTCGACCAGCCTGCGGTGTCCTCGCCGCCGATGTCGACCGAGACGTGGTGCAGGCGGCCGAGGAAACGCTGCCAGATCTCGGCGTCGTCCACCGGTACGGAGGCCCGTACCTCGGCGTCCACCTTGCCGCGGAAGTCGGCGTCGTCGAGCCCGCCACGGGACATCGCGATGATCCGGGTCTCGGGGGAGAGCCGGCCGTCACGGTCACAGTGATAGAGCGCGGGAAGAAGCTTCCGCATGGAGAGGTCACCTGTGCCGCCGAAGACGATCAGGTCGGCGGATTGCGGGTTCTCTGACATGGGGAGGGCTCCGTGGTGATCTACCGAAATTGGGGATGGATCGGACACTAGTCATATCTTGCGCTCTACACAAGCGGAGTTTTGTCATCTTAGATGAGAAAGCTCGAAGCTTTCATTTCATAAGTAGGTGTGGTTCACTGGGCCGATGCCTCGACGTCCCGCTACCGCGCTTGCCACCAGCGGTGAGGTGCTCCGCCTCATCCGCACAGGTGAGGCTGCCACGCGCGCGGACATAGGGCGTGTCACCGGCCTGTCCCGGCCCGCCGTCTCGCTGCGGGTCACCGAGCTGCTGGACCGGGGCCTCATCATGGAGGACAGCGAGGGCCCCTCCACCGGCGGGCGGCCGCCCACCCGGCTGGTCTTCAACGCCTCCGGCGGCGTCGTGCCGGTCGCCTCGCTGGGCGCGAGCCGCGCGCAGATCGCCGTCTGCGACCTCGCGGGCCGTGAGCTGGCCCGGACGAGCCTGGGCGTCGACGTGGAGGAGGGACCTGACGTCGTCCTCCCCCTGGTCATGGACACCTGGAGCGAGCTGCTCGGCGACCGGCCGATCTCCCAGGTGCGCGGCGTCGGCCTGGGCGTCCCCGCGACGGTGGAGTTCGCGGCCGGCCGCACCGAGAGCGCCCGCATCATGGCGAGCTGGACCGGCGTCGCCATCCCGCCGATCATCGCCGAGCGCTTCCCCGTCCCCGTCTTCCTCGACAACGACGTGAACGTCATCGCGATCGGCGAGCACCGGGCCGTCTACGCCGGCGAGGCCGACGACCTGCTGTTCATCAAGGTCTCCACCCGGATCGGCTCCGGTGTCATCGCGGGCGGCGAGATCCTGCGCGGCGCGCTCGGCGCGGCCGGGGAGATCGGGCACATCCCGGTCCGCGACGGCGGGGGAGTGCTGTGCCGGTGCGGCAACATCGACTGCGTCGACTCGGTGGCCAGCGGCACCGCGATCCTGCGCGACCTGCGCGCCCGGGGGCGCGAGGTGAAGACGCTGGACGACGTGGTGAGCCTGGTCCGGGCAGGTGACGCCGAGACCATGTCCGTGGTCCGCGACGCCGCGCGGATGCTCGGGGAGGTCGTCGCCAGCGCCGTCAACCTGCTCAACCCCTCCGTGGTCGTGCTGGGCGGCGACGTGGCCGAGACCTTCCAGCCCATGGTGTCCGGTGTGCGCGAGGTCGTCCACCGCCGTTCGACCGCTCTGTCCACCCGCAATCTGCGGATCGAACGGAGCCGCCTGGGCCCCGGCGCGGGCATCGTCGGCTGTGCCCACATGGTCCTCGACCACATCCTGTCGCCCGAGGCCGTCGACGCCCTTCCACGAGTGGGCTGATCGCCGTACGCCTCAGCCCGCTTCGGTCGTGGTGCCACCGGGCGCCCGTGACTGGCGGCGCACGGCGAGCACGATGTCCGCGACCGCGACCGCGACCACGGCCGGCACGGCCATGACCACGGTGAGCCAGGTGAGGCCGGCCACGAAACCGAGCACGCCGATGCCGGCGATCGCCACCAGTGCGAACGACACGAGGCGGCCCCGGCCCATGCGCGGACCCGCTTCTCCGCCGCGTCTGCGTCCCACTGCCGGTCCCGGTCGGCGAGGGGGAGGTCCTGAAATCGTGTCACCGTCATGGTCGTTCTCCCTGGGAGCCGAGGTGGTCCAGGAGGTTCCGTACCGGCTGCCGGGCTCCATGCCCGGTCGGCGACATATGTGCTCCTTGTGCTCTTCGTGCAGTGATACTTGGTGTCCTCAGCGGAGAGGGGTAAACATGGGCCTCGCGGCTCCGACGGTGACGGCGGACGACATGCCCGTATGGGGCGGGAGACCTCCTTGGAAAGTGCTCCTCCTGTGCGGAGCCTCCGGGACGGGCAAGAGCCAGGTCAGCTATCCGCTGGCGCGGCACCACGGGATCCCGATCGTCGAGGTGGACGATCTCGTCGAGGCGCTGCAGGCCATGACCACACCCGAGCAGCAGCCACTCCTGCACCACTGGCGCACCCACCCCGAAGCCGCACGGCTGCCCCCGGACGACATCGCCGACCTGCAGATCGCCATCGCCGAGGCACTCGTCCCCGCCGTGGACGCGATCGTGGGCAACCATCTGGAGACCGACACCCCGGTGGTCATCGAGGGGGACTACCTGCTGCCCGCCCTCGCCGTACGGGACAGTTTCGCGGGCGTCCCCGCCGACGGCCGGGTCGCCGCCGTGGTCCTCCACGAGCCGGACGAGGCCCAGCTGGTGGAGAACTACCGGCGCCGCGAACCGGACCACGGCGAGCAGCTCCACCGCGCCCGGGTGAGCGCCCTGTACGGCGGACGCCTGGCCGCGCAGGCCGCCGAGGTGGGTGTCCCGGTGGTGACCGCACGCCCCTGGGACGACGTGCTCGGCCGGGTCGTCGCGGCACTCGGCGCCCGGGCGGTCTCCCCCTCCTGAGAGAAGCGGTGGGGTCCTCCCTGCTGACGCCGGCCGACGTGGCCGCGGCGGCCGGGGTGTCGACGGGCGCGCTCGTCCAGCGCTACGGCAGCAAGCGCGGCCTGCTCCTCGCCTTCCTCCACCTGGAGCTGGCCGACGACGAGTTCCGCGCGCTCCTGGGCGACCACATCCGCGGCGTCCGGGCCGAGCTGCTCGGCTACCTGGAGGCCGCCGTGGCGGGCGGTCACCTGGTGAGCACCGCCGACCTTGCCGCGCTGGCCTCGGCCGCCGACTCGATCCGCAACGGCACCCAGCTCACCTGGGCGATGACCCGGTCGGGCTCGCTCGCCGACGCGCTCCGCCGCGATCAACATTCTCGCCGCCGGGCAGGCGGAGAGACTAAACGACTGTGGAGTGCGGGTAAGACCGGAACATGTTCCGGCGCCGCGCGAAGAAGCAGTAACCCACCGGGAGCCGCACGCGCGGCAGACCGGAATCTCCGTTCTTTAGGACTCTGTTGGCCGATTCGAGTGGTGATCATCGTTTGACGTGGCACGGTGGAGGAACCCTCTTGCAGACAGTGTGTGGAGGAGGTTCTGCCATGTCTCTGCGTCCCCGTCCCGCTGGTGAGGTGCCGGAATCGACCGTCCGGGTAGCATGGGCGGCTTTCCCCAAGGGATGTCTGGCGATGCGGGTCCGTGATGAACTCGGTCCGTTCTTCGAAGACGAGCAGTTCGCCGAGGCGTTCCCTGCGCGGGGCGGACCTGGGCTGTCTCCCGGGATACCGGCGCCGGTGTCGGTACTGCAGTTCGCCGAAGGGCTGAGCGATCGGCAAGCCGCCGACGCGGTGCGCGGGCGGATCGACTGGAAGTACGGCTTGGCCCTGGAGCTGACAGATCCGGGATTCGACTTCTCGGTGCTGAGTGAGTTTCGCGACCGCATCATCGCGCGCGGGATCGAGCAGAAGGTGCTGGATACGCTGCTGGAGCGGTGTTCGCAACTGGGGTTGTTGCGCGCCGGTGGCCGTCAGCGCACCGATTCCACCCATGTGCTGGCGGCCGTGCGGACGCTGAACCGGATGGAGTTCGTCGGCGAGACGCTGCGTTGTGCGCTGGAGGCGTTGGCCGCCGCGGCGCCCGGCTGGCTGGCTGGCCGAGGTGGTCTCGGCCGAGTGGATCGAACGGCATGGGGCGCGGGTGGACGCCTATCGGTTCCCCAAGGGGGAAGATGCCCGGACCCGGTGGGCTCTAAGGGTCGAAACCGATGGGTTCGCCCTGCTGGAGGCGGTCTATGCGCCCGGCGCCCCGGCCTGGTTGCGGCAGATCCCGGCGGTTCAAGTGCTGCGCGTGGCCTGGGTGCAGCAGTATCACCGCGACGAGAAGGGGGTGCGCCGGCGGGAGGCGAAAGATCTCCCGCCGGGCAGAACCCGCCTGGCCTCGCCCTACGATCCACAGGCGCATTACGGCGTCAAACGCGGCTCGGGCTGGTGCGGCTACAAGGTCCACCTGAGCGAGACCTGTGACGAGGACGCCCCACATCTGATCACCAACGTGGCCACGACCAACGCCTGCACCGGCGATATCGAGCTGACCGCACCGGTCTATGCCGCACTGGAGCGACGCGGGCCACGACCCGGCGAACACGCGGTCGATGCCGGATACACCAGTGCCGCGCTCATCGTTTCGGCCCACAGCGCCTACGGGATCGACCTGCTCGGGCCGGTCGGCATCGACACCACCGAACCGGGGCAGGCCCAGGCCGGGCTGACGCAGGGGGACTTCGCCATCGATTGGGACCGTCATCGGGTCACCTGCCCGCGTGGCGCGGTCAGTGTCTCCTGGTCTGATCAGCGCAAATCCAACGGAACCCCGATCACCCAGATCCGTTTTTCCAACGACGACTGCGGTCCATGCCCGGTACGCCAGGCATGCACACGCGCTGCCCACGGCAAGTACGGCCGCACCCTGACCCTGTTACCCCAGCCTCTGCAACAGGTGCTGGAGCAGCGCCGATACGACCAGCAGACCCAGGAATGGAAGGACCGCTATGCCGTCCGGGCAGGGGTGGAAGGAACGATCTCCCAAGCTGTCCGGGCCACCCAGATCCGTCGGACTCGTTACCACGGCCTGCCCAAGACCGCGCTTGGGCACGTCTTCACCGCCACCGCGATCAACCTCATCCGCCTGGATGCCTGGTGGACCGGCACCACACGCGGCCGTACCCGCATCTCGCACCTGACCCGACTCGCCTGCGATCTCGGCCTGGCAGCCTGATGTCAATCGGCCAACAGAGTCCTTCAGGGCGGAGTGGATGTCAATTCGCCGACGCCCAGCGCGGCGCGGCGGGGGACCCGGAGGACTACCGGTGAGCCGTTGACCGCCGGCGGTGCGGGACGTCTCCTTCCTTCGGTGGCGGCGGTGCAGAAGGGGTGGCGGGGGTCGCGCCCGCAGCCGGGGCAGGCGGGGCAGGCGGTGCCGTCGGTGATGTCGGCGGCCAGTTTCCGGAGTGTGTCGTCGAAGCGGAGAAGGTGCTCGTAGTGCCCGAATGCCGGGTCGGTGACGAATTTGGCGCAGTAGTCGGCGATGGCCGCCGGAGCGTGGTGGACCAGGGCCTCTGAGATCCTTTTCAGCAGCCGGGAGCGCAGCCAGGCCGGAGCACAGCGGTAGTGGCCGGGCAGCAGGCCGAGCACGGTGGCGGCCATCCGGGTGAGTTCTTCGGGCCTCGCCGCAGGCGTCGTGGCGGCGCCTCGCGCGTTACGGTCCGCACGCTCGCCTGCGGCGAGAAGAGGAAGGGCTTTTCTGGTCTCCTCGGGGTGCTGGTCTTCTTGCCTGTCTGTTCTTCTTATGGGGGTGGGTTTCCCACTGGTGGTTTTCCCGTCGTAGGTCGTTACCTGCGGGTTTTCGGTGTTCGTGCTGGTCGGGGCCAGCGGCGGGTTTTCCGGCGCGGGTGAGGGCGGGACGGTCCCAGGGACAGGGACGGTGTCTTTGGTGGGGGTGGTGGTCTCCTCAGGGTGGGGCCGGGGTGCCCAGGGGTCGCACAGGATGTAGTCGACGACGCCGAGCCTGCCGTCGCGGCCTCGGTCGCGCTCGCGCACGAGGTAGCCGTAGCCCTCCAGCTCCCTGATGGCGGTCCGGGCCGCGTCGCGGCCGTCGGGGGCGGCGCAGACGATGGTCTTCTCCGAGACCCGGAAACCGGCCGCGTGGGAGGACAGCCAGCCCAGGAGGCCGCGTGCCTTCCATGACAGCCGCCCGTCGCGGAGCCACTGGTTGGAGATCCGGGTGAACCGGCTGGTGGGGGGCGTCGCGCGCCGGGCATGCCGTCCGCTCCCCGGAGCCGGGGGGACGGACCGGAGGCGCGTTCCGGCCGCCTGGCCGGAGGGGGTGTTTGAAACGGACGCGGGCGCGCCGGTACAGTCGGGCATGGATCTTTCTCCTGGTGGTGCAGGGTGATTGATCAAGGCCTTGGGTCGGTGCGCTAACACCGGCTCAGGGCCGTCTTTATTTGTCCGGGCGACTGCGTCGCCGACCTCACCCTTATGGGCTTCCGCGGTCGGGCCACAGCCGCTGCTCACGACGGCGGTCGCCGCCTTCTCGCTGTGAGGCACTTTCTACACCCGGAACGAACACTCCGGCATCCCGATCGCGCAATGACCGATTTGTCGTCTCGGAGAGATAAGTGAAAACGTGCAGAGTGAATTATCGAGATCTTCGATCACGCCAGTTTCAGATCCTTTCTTCATCCTGCGCTGTCGGCCTGAAGGATGAGTATCGTCTTGGCGGGCTGACCGGTGCGAAGTGGGTGTCAACGTGTCTTCCTCAGCCTGGATCCACCGCGTGATTCCTGCTGATCATTGTCTGGTCCATTTTCTCCGCGAGGGCCGTTTCTCCTGACGAAGCGCTGTTTTCGGGTGTGGGAGAGCCGCCGTGCGCGGGTCGCGGCTTGTCCAGGTGTGCAGGGGCTCGGCGATGGGGGCTGGTGCGGGTGCGCGGGTGACTTCTGGGGTCGTGGCGGGGCGGTGACCGGGGAGTTCGGGCGGGTCAGGCCGCTCGGGCGGGCGGCGGGTCGTGGACGGGGTCGAAGGCGTTCAGCCACGCGTACTGCCAGTGCCAATGCTTGGGTAGTACGGCAGCCGCCATTCGCTAGTTGAGCTGGGAGTATGCGGTGGTCAGGCGGGCGCGTCGGTGAACCCATCGGGCGCGGGCTTGGTGTCGGCGGCGCCATGCTGACCAGTAGGCCGTGCGGAACAACGAACGCGACGTTGTCGTGGCGGCGTTGGACAGGTGCTTGAGCTCGGCGATGGTCAGCGGGATCATGCCCGGGTCCTCGGGCGGCTGCTGGTCGGGACCGGCGGTGGCGATCCAGACCCAGGCGTAGGTGCGTTCGCCCTTGGAGCCGTCGCCGGCCGAGCGGATGGTCCACCTGCGTTTCTGCTTCAGGTGCTTGGCGACCACCTGCTCGCAGGTCAGGCGGGTGCCGCCGCCGAGGGTGAGGGTGAAGGAGGAGCGGACCCGCAGCACGTACGCCTGCCGGTGTTCCTCCAGGAAGGTGCGCAGTTGGGGGCAGGCGCCGTACACCTCGTCCCCGGCGCGGATGTAGGCCAGGTGGACGGTGTTGATGCCGTTGTCGATGCCACCCGCGCAGCGATGCTCCAGCCATTGCGTTTGTACAGGTCGGACATGACCGCGCGGACGTACTTGACGGCCTGCAGGCGCGGCTCCATCCGTGCGAACACGGGTGCCGGCGCGGTCATCAGTTCGTTCAGTTCCGCTGGACACGCTCTGCCTCCACGATGAGCGCAGCAGCCGCTCCCGATCTTGTTCTTCTCACACAGACATGATCACGAGCGGCTGCTCTCGTTGGACCGGATTCCCATCACAAGATCACATCGACCCAGGCGAGTATCTGGCCAGCTCACAAGGCGAATGGCGGCTGCCGTACTAGCTAGGACAGGAGGGAGTTGTAGGCGACCGAGTGCTGCTGCCCAGACATAAAGGACAGGAACTGCCTGACGAAAGCGCTGCGCGAGTAGCTGTCGCCTCTGCCGGTCAGATCGCGGTGGAAGGCCGTGCGGAACAACGTCTGATACTCCTGGGCGTCGATCGTCTGGTCGTCGTCGACGTCGGTGACATCGAACAGCACATCGGCGATCTTGACCAGTCCGGAGCTGGGCAGAGAGGGAGCTGAGGCGGCGTATTCCTGGCGCGTGACGCGTCCGTCGCCGTCGGCGTCGAGATTGGTTTGCAACTCCCGCCACCAGGCGGCGTAGGCGTTGTAAAGCCGCTCCTCGTCCTGTTCATCCAGGTCGAGCCGAGTGGCGATCTCTCTGGCCATGGCGGCCAGGTCGGGCCAGGCGAGGTAGCCGTCGCCGGTCTGGTCCAGGACCTCGGCGAAGAACTGGTCAGCCGAGCGTGTGGCTTGATTGACCTCGTCGGGAGCCGGGGTGATGAGTCTGAGCATGGCCGCGGCCTGGCCGGCCTTGCGGCGTACGTTCTCCCACGGTCCAGAACCACCGGCGTGGTCGGGATCCAGCAGGCTCATGAACGAGCCGACCTGCACCCAGCCGTTTGGAAGCAGGCGGGTGGCGAATCCGGCGGTCAGGTAGGCCCCGTGCATAAGTGCCCGCGCCCCTGGGAGGTCAGGCAGGGCGACACGTCGGCAGAAGGATTCCGGCAGCGACGCGATGGTGACCGCGGCGGCCACAGGGCCTGCCACGGCCCGGCCTGCGGCCCACACCGCGGGATGGCTGCGCAGCAGGGGCGGCGCGGGCACATTGGCGAAGAGCCGGTAGAGGATGACGCGCACCGCTTCGGTGCTCTCCAGACGATGGTCGATCATGTCGTCGTAGTAGGGCCAGAACTCCTGCAACGTCGCAGGGAGCTGGTCGCTGTTGCCCTCGAGCAGGGCCAGCAACGTCCGGAACTCGGTGTAGAGCTGTTCCACCGCGGGCCCGTCCAGCGACTCACCGCCCAGCCGATACATCGTCACCGCCGACTCGAACAAGGTCGCCACCACCCAGGCGCGTGCTTCGGCGTCCATCGCGTCGTAGCGGCGGCCTTGCGGGTCGGTGCCCGAGATGCGTGCGTGCAGGCGGTTGAGGCGAGCTGCCTCCCGGCTGCGAACGTGCCGGTCCGGGTCGAGCATCCGCTGCGCGCTTACCACGGTGTTGCGCAGACGCCGCCACGGATGCGTCACGAACGTCGAGTTTCCGATCAACGCCGTGCCGATCTGCGGGTGCGCGGCTTCCAGAACCGTGGCGCGGGTCACCGCAAGGCCCCAGCGTGCCTCGTTGACGAGGCGGCGCAGCATCGAGTTCGGCCCGAAGACGTCGACGGTCTCCTCTGCGGTGGTCTGATTCATCGAAGTTTCTCTCCCGTCGTGGCGGCCGGCTGGCGGACATCGCCGAATCGGCGCTGGCGCCGCCGGTAGGCGTCAAGGCATTCCCAGAGGTGGGTCGCGCGAAAGTCAGGCCATAGCACCTGCGGGAAGACCCATTCGGCGTAGGCCACTTGCCAGAGCATGAAGTTGGAGATCCGTTGCTCTCCGGAGGTACGAATGACCAGGTCCACATCCGGCGTGTCGGAGTATGGGAGATGCCGGGCGAAGGTGGCCTCGGTGACCTGCTCGGCGGGTACGGCGGCGCGGATCAGTGAACGGGCAGCTTCCACGATGTCGCGACGTCCCCCGTGATCGAAGGCGATCGTCAGCGTCATTTGCCTGTTGTCACTGGTAAGTGTCATCAGATCGGTGATGTCCTGAGCCAGCAGTGGTGGGATCCGCGGATCGGCCATGCCCAGGAACCTGCACCGGACACCTCGCGCGTGCAACGCCGGTGCATGCTTGCGGATGGTCCGGCGCACGAGCCTCATCAGGATGTCGACCTCGCCCGCCGGCCTCCGCCAGTTCTCGGTGGAGAAGGCGTACAGGCTTAGCCACTTGATGCCAGCCGAGCGTGCCGCCTCGATGGCGTCGATTACGGCGGCCTCTGCCGCCTCGTGGCCTGCGGTGCGCGGCAGCGATCGCTGCGCGGCCCACCGCCCGTTCCCATCCATCACACAAGCCACGTGACGCGGCAATCCGCTGATAATTTCCATAGCGAAGCGTTACTATAGCATTACTAATAGTATTGTCGAGTGTCGCAGTCCGTAATTGCCAGATAGCGGCGGAGCTTGGGGTGCCGTGTTGAGCAGGATCACCCCCACGATCGGCAGGGCCAGCGCCACGACGACGCCCACGAGCGGGTCCGGCCGAGGTGCGACCAGAAGCGGCCATTGATCAAGCTGCTTCGTAATCTCGGAAGTGGAATCCGGCCTCCCAACGGGCGCGAACAGCGCGATCTCGGCAGTCCGCCCTGGAGACCATTTCCGAGATCGATACATCCCGGAAGTGGAGGCGGAGCTCGGTCGGACTGCCGAGTCGGCATCCACCCAGCTCAGAGCCCTCCATGATCTGATCTTGGCCGGAATTGCCGGTATCTCGGCTGGACCCGAATCCCGCGCAACGGCAGAATGCCGACCAGCTCGCCGCACGCGCCGCACTCAGCGAACCAGACGCGGCCCTGCTCGCAGACACCCATTGGGAGAAGTGGAGCCACAGCCCCTACTGGCTGTCTGCGCTACGTGCGGCCTCCGAGCAGGCCAGCACGATCGTCACCGTCTCCGAACACGACCGTGACCTCGCCTACCGGCTCCTGCCACTCCAGGGCCAGGACCTGCCCGTCATCACCAACGGCGTGGACGTCAACCAGTTCCGCCCCCGCCCTCTGACCGATAACGAACGCAGCGCCCACCTGCGCCACTGGCTCGTCACCGACCCGCGCGGATGGCGGCCAGGCGGCAAAGCCGCAAGCATCCGCTACACCGACGCCGACCTGCGCCGCCTGTATGACGCCAACGGACGCCTGCGCCCGCTGCTGCTGTGGGTCGGACGGTTCCTGCACTTCAAACGCGTTCCCGTCCTGCTGGAAGCCTTCGCCCAGGTCCGAAAGGAACTCGACCCCGCCCCGGCGCTCCTGATGTGGGGAGGTTACCCCGGCGAGTACGAAGGCCCTCACCCGGCCGACCTCGCCCAGGACCTCGGAATCGACGATGACGTGTTCTTCCTGGGCTGGCGCGGTCACGACGAACTCCCCATCGGGCTCAACTGCGCCGACCTGATGGTCGCCCCCGCCGTTGATGAACCCTTCGGCATGGTCTACATCGAAGCCATGTCCTGCGGTACCCCGCCCGTCGCCACCGCCACCGGTGGACCCGCCCGCACCATTACCCCCGCTGGCCCGCATGCCAACGGATGGACTGTGCGGCCCAACAACGCGCCCGATCTGGCAGCCACTCTCATCCACGCCCTCACCCACCCCGGCGAGCGAGCACGACGGGCCCATAACGGCTCCGCTCACGCCTACAACACCTACAGCTGGCAAACCGTGGCCGACCGCTACACCGCCATCTACGAAGAGACAACCACGAGAAGCGTGCGACAAGGAAACGTCACAGCCCTCACCCGTTGAATCGGCACAGATGTTCGGCCGGGGTGAACCCGCGCTGCAGCAGGCCGATGACATGCAGCGCCTTGACCAGTTCGCTCGGGTCGGCCACCGCGCCCAGGTCTTGCCACACTTCGCCCGTGGCCCGACACCGTAGAGCGATCCGTACCGGGCCTGTACGGCGTCCTCGTCACGTTCGAGACCCGAAAGTTGGCGGGGGTCAGCCTGCCCAGAGGATGTCGTACACGGTGACGGTGCGGGCGGGCCGGTCCAGGAAGAACGCCACGATGCCGTGCTCGCCGAAGGTGGCGTGCCGGAAGTTGGGCTCTTCGCTGCGGATCGGACTGCTGTCCAGCGGGTCGTCTCCGATCTCCAGCAGTCGCTCTACGAGCGCGGTGAAGGCCTCGGGCGGCAGCCCGGGGATCTTGCTGGAGGCGGATGCGTGGTAGGTGATGCGGTAGTTCACGCGGGGCGGCCGGCGGCGCGGGCGGCCACGAGGTCGGCCCATCCGGGGATGATGTTTTCGGCGGGGACGGTGTTGATGCCGGCCGCGGCCTCGGCGCGGGCCTGCTCGTGTCCGGGGTCGGCGTACATGAGGGCGCGCAGATCCCAGAGGTGGAGAACCTTCTGCAGCTGCCGGTAGCGCCAGGGTTCGGCGGCGGCCTCCAGCGCGGCACGGTAGTCGGCCAGGAACTGGCTTCGATGCTCGGCAGGCAGCCGACTCAGGATGTCGTCGGGGTCGTGCCCGGCGCCGTGGTGATCCACCGGCTGAGCTGTCACGGTCGTCTCCTCGGGGTGCATCGAGGTGGGTCCTGGCTGCGCCCAGTGTATGCCGGTCAGCGCGGATTGGTTCGGGCCGTCGACTACCACGAGCTCTCCAGCATCCACCTCTACCCCGGCCTTGGTGCCAAGGTCGCAGCTTTGGCCTCGCCTGAAGCGGTCATCACGGAGGTTCTCCTTCCGCCGCTCAACGACCACACCTTCCGATGGAGGTAAGCAGGCCTGCGCACGCGGCCCGTCACGGCCCCGTCACGATCCGCCGAGAGCCGGGGACACGGGCGAGGCTCGCGGGCCAGGCTCAGGCCATGACCGAGCGAGCGGTGACTTTGATGGGCGGCCCGCTGGACGGGACGGCGGTCCCGGGGCCGATGGTGATAGCGGACGGAACCCTGGAGACAGGGGCGTACATGATCGTCCCGGGAGAGGCGTCCCGGGCGGTGTACGAGCCTGAGCCTGGAGCGGATCCGTACGTCTGGCATTACCGCGGGCAGATCGACTGACGCGCCGTAGGGCGGTGTGGGCCGGCCGGAGAGCCGCGGGCCCAGCCCGCGGCCGCCCGGCGGCGCGTCAGCGGCCCGCCGGCGGGCCGCGCTTTGATTCCCTGTAAGGACAATTCGGTAATCAGCCCGATCGGCGATCGTCGTCGTTGTACTCGTCGTTCTGGTCGTGCTCATGCTTGTCCCCGGCTGACTGGGCTCGCCGGTTGAACTCATTTCGGGCAGTGGCGCAGCCGGTGTGGGCGCAGCCCAGGCAGACCAGCGGCGTTGCCGACGGCGCGTACGACGTCGGTGACGCCGTCGACCGTCAGCCGCCCGCGCTGCCCGGTCCATAGCCCGTCGCCGACACCCTCGGCGAGGGCAGGCCGGGTGTGGTCAGCAGTTCGGCGCGGGCCAGTAGCCAGGCGGCCAGGCGTTCGCGGGCCGGGACCGGGAGCGGAACAGTGCGGACTTCGTCGCCCTTGCCGTGCAGGCCGGGCGGTGATGGGGACGTCGGCGATGGTCAGGCGCTGGCATTCCTCGGCGCGGGCGCCGGCGCCGAAAAGGGAGGCGTCGCAGGGGGCCGCGCCGGTCGGCGGCCCGGCGCACCGCGTTCCCCTGCGCCCGGGTCAGCGCTTCGGGGCGCCGGGTTTGGGGATGCGGGCGCGTTTGACGGCCAGGCGCAGGCCGGGGCCGTGCTCATACAGCAACGTCACCACCGCCAGCGCCTGATTGACCGTCGCCGGGGAGAACACCTGCCGACAGGAGTCGAACCGGAGGCCAGTCGCCGTCGCTGAGTGAGGACGCGTGCCCACGGTGGGGCGCCTCAACTCTGCACCCATCGTATAGCGCCGCGCCTTACCGGCAGCAACGCCTCATTCCGTTGCCGTGCATCCGCGCTTACAGGTGCGCCACCACATCCGGTGTGCCCTCCGGGTAGAGCGGATCTGCGCCGCTGATAGGCGGTGGGCAGGTGGTATCGGTCATGGTGACCGCGCCAGGGGCACGGATGGAGCCGCTGAATTCTACGCATAACAGGACGGTGATGGAGCTGTACCACAAGCCTCCGCCCTTCTCGGTCGTCTCGGTGAACCCGGCCCCGACCTTGATCAGGCCATGCGGATCATCTGAGGTATCGAAGGTCTTGACAGCCCCGGCGCCCAGAACAGCGTTGATCGCCTGAGCGATGACCATCTCTGCGGCGGCGCCTTCGTTGGAGGCTCCGCGCAACGCGGCGGCGAACTGCGACTTCGCCTCGGTAGCCTGCTGTTTGACGACTTCTGTAGATTCGCCGGTCGCCTGCCCCTTGGGGTCCAATGGATTGCTGCAACCGGACAGGGCGGCGGTCAGCAGACTGAGACGTTGTCAGCAACGGTCGATGACCGTGTGTAGCCGATCACGGCGGGCGTGGGAGTGATCAAGTAGAGAAAAGCGTGAAGCCCCTGGTAGGGGTGGGTCTTGTCGAAGGATCCACCGCACCGCACACAAGGGCTTCACGTGACCTCCAGTATCACCTACACAGCCGAGTTGGACATGCCGCGCGAGGTTGTGCTGTTTCTGGCCGGGCTGTTGCGCGCCGAGCGGGTACGGCGCCGCACCCGCGCGGGCACTCGGGCGCTGGGCGAGTTCAAGCAGGCCGTTCTGATCATCCGCTGGCTGGTGGACGGCGCTCGGATCGCCCGGCCGGCCGCCGATAACGCCATCTCGCACGCGACCTGTGATCGGTACGTCGAAGAAGGGGTCACCGTATTGAAGGCCCAGGCGCCGACGCTACAGGAGGCGCTCACGGCGGCGAAGGCCGCCGGCTACACCCACCTGCATCTGGATGGCACGCTGATCGAAACCGACCGCTGCCGCGCCCTGGGCCCGAACGGCGCCGACCTGTGGTGGAGTGGAAAACACAAGCAGCACGGCGGCAACATTCAGGTCCTGTCCAGCCCCGGCGGCGACCCGCTGTGGACTTCTGAGGTACGGCCCGGCCGTGAACACGATCTCACCTGTGCCCGCCTGCACGGCCTCCTCGACCTGCTGGCCAAGGCCGCCGAGGACGGGCTGATCACGTTGGCCGACCTCGGCTACGTCGATGCGGGTATGGGGTTTCGCCTGCCGTACAAGAGGTCTCGGGGTGGCACACTCACCGACGATCAGATCCAGTACAACAAGGTCCACGGTGCGCTCCGAGCCCTCGCCGAACGAGCGAACGCCCAGCTCAAGATGCGGTTCAAGGCACTGCGGAACGTCAGCAAGTGCCCTTGGAAGATCGGCGGTATCGTCGCCGCGGCGCTCGTCCTCTTCCACCGGGAGCAAGCTCACAAGCAGCTGTCACCCAGCGTGAACGCCGGTTGCTGACAATGACTCACTGGTTCGCGGTCGACATCGCGGGCAACGTCGAGAAGAACTACCGGCCGGACGGCAACGGCGGCAACTACCGGAAGGAAAGAGTCGAGGTCCGAAAGGCCCGGTGACCCGCCGGATACCAGAAGGTGGCCGTCGATCCGTCTGGTCGACGGCCACCTGCCGCTGTCTCCCGGTCTGCGGAGGAACGGCCCTGCGGCGCCGTCAACCGTGCAGCAGCCGCATCGGCCGCGTCGCCTCCCGGACCATCCGGCCGGCCCCGCCCCGTCCCGTCCCGCGCCGCGACCGCCACCGGCTCGGGGGACCTCCCGCAGCCGGCATCCGGCAAGCAGGCAATATGGAGTGCGAGTGGCCACCGGGTCGGCAGGCACACTCGGCACCGTGAAAAGACGCGGATGCGCGGTTGACGGAGAAAGGGACGATGATGCGCACCTGGCTTACTGACCGGTTCGGCCTTGAGGTGCCCTTGGTGGGCGCACCCATGGCGGGGGTGGGCGCAGGTCACCTGGCTGCGGCTGTTTCGGAGGCGGGGGGACTTGGCATGGTCGGCGTTCCCGCTGCGGCGTCGGCCCAGTGGGTCACGGAACAGGCCGTGGTCGCAGGGGCCGGCGGCCGGCCGTACGGGGTCGGGCTCATGGCCTGGGCGCTGCGCGACAATGCCGCCCCGTTCGAGGCGGTCCTGGCCGCCCGGCCCGATCTGGTGTCGGTGAGTTATGGGCCCTACGCGGGATACGTCGAGTCTCTGCGGCAGGCGGGCAGCACCGTGGTCACCCAGGTGGGCACGACGGACGAGGCGCGCGCTGCCGAGCAGGCCGGGGTGGATGTCGTGGTGGCGCGCGGCTCCGAAGCCGGCGGCCACGGGCGCAACGATGTGGCGACGCTGCCTCTTCTGCAGAGCGTTCTGGAGGCGGTGCGGATCCCGGTGCTCGCAGCGGGGGGCATCGCGACCGCTCGCGGGCTGGCCGCCGTACTCGCCGCAGGGGCGGACGGCGCCTGGGTCGGTACGGCCTTCATGGGCTGCGTCGAGACGACGATCTCCTCGGAGGCCAGGCGGCGTCTTCTGGCTGCGGGGGAGACCGACACGTCCTACGGGCGGGTTTTCGACATCGCCCAGCGGCTTGCCTGGCCGCCGGAGTACGGCGGACGCGCGTTGCGCAACGCGTTCTTCGACCGGTGGGCGGGCCGGGAGGAGGAGCTGGCATCCGATGACGATGCGTGTGCCACGCTCGACGACGCCCGCCGCGAGGGCGATTTCGACACCGCCTGCATCTATGCGGGCCAGGCCGTGGGGATGGTGCGGCGGCAACGGACCGCCGCCGACGTGGTCGCCGATTTCGCCGGCGCGAAGAGGCTGCTGAGCCGCTTCACGATGTGATCAGGACGCCCCGGGCACCGCGTTCGATCCGGACGACATCGCCGAGCACTACTGGCGGTTGCACACCCAGCCGCGGCACCAGTGGGAGCACCAGGCCCTCCACACCGGGCCGACCGCCCGGGAGGGGAGCGGCGCGTTCTCGGCAGCCTGAGCCGGGAGCCACGGCCTCAGGACGGGCGGCACCGGTCCCGCGAGGTGCCACACGGGCGGCACCGGAATTCCACGGGCACGTCAGGGCACCTCGACCGGTGTGTCTCTGGCCGATATCCCCTCTTCCAGAGGGGCCGCACTCTGCCGGTCGCGCAACGCCCTGGCGATCGCCAGGCGCTTCTTTCTCCGCACGGCGGCGATCCGTTCTGCTGCGATCATCGTGCGTCCATAGGTGCTCGCCGTACCGGATCGAGAAAGATCGCACGCTCAGACGGATACTCGCCCATGTCTCATCCCCCGACAAACTATGGACTGTTTAGTCCATAGTTTGCGGTGGCAGCAGTGGACTGTCAAGTCCAGTGTAGGTGATGTGTCCCACTGCTAAACGGCTCTCACCTGCGAAAATGGTAGATCAGGACAGGAGGGTCTCTCCGATCCAGCCGTCGGGCGAGCATCCCGGAGGGATGGCGAACACGGCCGAGCCGATGGGGGGCGTCCACTCGTTCTCGGTGTCGGCCGGCGCGGAGAGCGCCACCTGCGCGGTCCCGGAGGCGGCACGGTCGGTGGAGGGGGTCTGCTCGGGAGCGCACGCGGCGAGGGCGCCGGCCGCCGCGGCGGCGCCCCCCGCGAGCAGCCCCCTGCGAGTGATTCGGGGGTCTCGCATGCTTCCGGTCCCTGGGTCAGCCGTGCTTCCTGCCCATGTCCGCGCCGGGCCGGTAGTCCTCCTTGCCGCCGGCGAAGTCCTTGCCGACGGCGGTGAACTTCAGGGTCTCGCCGTCGGAGAGGGTGAGGGTGAAGGGGATCTGTGCGCCCGGCTTCACTTCCTTGGTGACGCCCATCAGCATGAGGTGGTCGCCGCCCGGCATGAGCTGGTGGGTGCCGCGCGCGGGAATCATGAAGCCGCCCTGTTTGGGCCGCATGACCATCTTGCCCTTGGTGTCGACCACCTCGTGCAGCTCGACCTTGGGCGACAGCGGTGAGGCGCCCGAGACGACGGTCACGTCGCCGTCGGTGTTGTTGACCAGGGTGCCGAAGGCGGCGCTCATCCCCTTCTTGGTGGTCTTCACCCACGGATCGGTGATCGAGAGGGGCACGACCTTGTTGGCCGTGTTCGCCACGGCGGGCGCGTTCGCGGCCGGTACGGCCTCCTGCTTGGGGGACTCGCCGCCGCATGCGCTCACCGACGCGGTGGCGAGGGCGGCCAGAAGGGCGGCGGAGAGAACACGACTGACAATCATGGAAAACCTTTCAGGGTGTACGGCGCCGCGGCTGGAGCTGTGCTCGACATGCCGCGGGAAGACGCCGGGAGGTCGGGTGGAACACCCGGCGCCGGCATGCCCGGCCCGGGGTCGTCAGGTCGCGAGGCCCCGTCGGAAGGGCGTGACGGGGCAGGGCCCGGGGGGGCCTCGCCGGATCACCACGTGACGGAGCGGGGACGGGCGGAGGGCGGCCGCGAGCCCCGGAACCAGCCCGCCCGCCGCGCCCCACGCCGTGGCCGTGATCCCGGTGCACGTGCGCGCGACCACGCCCAGCCTGAGAAGCACCACGGCGGAGGCCGAGGAGCGGGCGAGACGCAGGGGCGCGGGCACTGGCATGGTGTGGCAATCATCACACACAGCGAGATCGCCTGGTGACGGAGAGTGATTCTCGTTGGCGTGGACGGTTCCGAGAGGGGCCGCGAACCGGGTGAGGCCACATGAACCGGATGGGAGGCGTGAACCGTGCCCGGGGTGGGTGGGCCGGGACGGGACGTGTGCCGAAACCGGGACAGTTGAACTGGTGCCGATGAAACGAATTCACCGGGCTGCGCTCTCAGCGAAAAGCGCTCACAGCGAACGGGACGAAATCGCGGGGGTGGGTGGCGTTATCGTCACATGGATTCATCGTTCATAAATTCTGGATTCGGGGCAGGTGAAAGAGATGACCAGTCCACAGCCCGTGTTCGAGGACCCGTTGTACCAGCGGTTGCTCCGCAAGCGGATCGTCGTGCTCGGCAGCGAGGTGAACGACGAGGTGGCCAACCGGATCTGCGGCGAGCTGCTGCTGCTCTCCGCCGACAACGACCGCAGTGACATCTGGCTCTACATCAACTCGCCCGGCGGCTCGGTGCCGGCGGGCATGGCGATCTACGACGTGATGCAGTACATCCCCAACGACGTCGCCACCGTCGGCATGGGCATAGCGGGCTCGATGGGGCAGTTCCTGCTCTGTTCGGGCGCCCCCGGCAAGCGGTACGCGCTGCCGCACGCCAGGGTCATCATGCACCAGCCGTCCGGCGGCATCGGCGGGACGGCGACCGACATCGCCATCCAGGCCGAGCAGATGCTCTACACCAAGCAGATGATGCGCGAGCGGATCGCCTTCCACACCGGCCAGACGCTGGAGCAGATCGAGGCCGACTGGGACCGCGACCGCTGGTTCACCGCCACCGAGGCCAAGGACTACGGGTTCGTCGACGAAGTTATCCGCAGCACCCGCGAGGTGGGGGCGGAGAATTAGCCGCCCGTTCTCGGAGTGATTTTCTCTCCTAATTCCGGCGTAGGTCGAGAATGGCGGCGAATTTTTCTCCGGAATCGTAGAAGGGCTCGCCGTGCGGTTGCCGGTGGGCCCGGACGAGGGCGTGGCGGGCCGTCTCCTCCGGGAGCGGCACGCCACCAAGGCGTACTCCTCCCGCGCCAACCGCGCCTACCTGCGCAGACGCGCCAACCGCGCCTACCTGCGCAGACGCGGCATCCGGGCGGTCATTCCGGAGAAGCCGGACGGCTACCTCGCCGGGCTCCACCTGCGAGGCGCCATCCTATGGATTCGAAGCCTCCGACCCACCTGAGATCCAAACTCCGGACACGGCCTAACGGCGGACGTGGAGGGAGGGTTTCTCGTCGTCGCCGCAGCCCGCCCTCCCGGCCAGCAGGAGACGGGAGGTGGCGGGGACACGAGTGATCGTGAAGCCGTCACCGCAGACCTCGCCGGCGACGCCGCGGTAGTCGCGGGTCCATCGTCGTCCGTTGTAGCGCAGCAACGTGACCCGCGTGGGTACATCGTCGCCGCCGTATTCGACCCCGGCCACCCACACGTCGTCAGCGGCGAAGGCGGTGACGCTCTGCAGCGTCACCTTCCACCGGGGCAGCTTGATCTTCTTCCAGGAGGTTCCGTTCCAGTGCAGGACCAGCGGTCCGCCCGGCCCGTCCTGGTCGCAGGCCCACCGGGTGCCGGTCTCGCCCACCGCCCACACGTCGGACGGGCCGTTCTGCCAGATATGCCGCAACGAGCCGCGTCCCAGCCAGGGCAGCCTCATCTGCGTCGGCGCGCTACCGGGGGACGCGCTGTGCCAGATCGCCGGGTGCGAGTCCGTGCATCGGCCGCTGGACGACATGCCCGCGATCCAGATGTGCCCCGCTCCGGCGTCCACGGCGTTGAACCTGCCTCCACGCCGATACTCCCGCCTGCTGAAACGCCTGCCGTTCCAGGTCAAGAGGATGGGCGAGCTGATCTCACCGGCGGACTCCCGGCCGCGCAGCCCGATCAGAGCGGCTCGCCGGCCGTCCACGGCGACGTCGGTCAGCCGGTCGGTCAGCCAATGATCCTTGCGGTCTTTGAAGGACGTGTGCAGGTCCCAGGCGTCTTCGAAGGGTGTGTGTATGTCCCAGTTTCGGCCGTCCCAGCGCAAGGCCAAGGGGAACCGTTTGAGATCCGGGCCGTCTTCACCCATGGCATCGACGCTGCCGACGACCCAGGCGTTGCCGGAGTCGTCGGCGTCCACTGCTCTCAACTCCGAGCTGAGCGCGCCGGAGATGCGACCCCAGATGTTCTGCCCGACCCGCCATCGCAGGCCGTCCATGCGCAGCAGAACTCCCCAGGGAGACTCGTCCTCCGCGTCGGCGTGATGACCGACCGCCCAGGCCGTGTCAGGACCCGTCGCCGCCACATCGTTCAGAGCGGTGGCGTACTGCTCACCGTCCGGCTCCACCGACTGCCATACAGGCGTCGAAACCGGAGAGGCCGTCGGGGACGACTGCGGTGCCGCGCTCGACGCGGACGTCTCCGGCTGGCCTGCTGAAGCCGGCGGGCCGGCCACCGGCGATGGTTCGGCCGTGCACGCCGTCAGCGCGAGCACGCAAGCGATCACTACCGTTCGGCTACGCGTGATCTTCATGCCCACGCATTGTGGCAGAGCCTCAGCTGTCTGGGTGGCGGGGCAATACTGTCCACAGGGCCGGGAGCGATCGAGGGCCGGGGGATCGCCGCCGTCGCGACCCGCCCGTACCCGTCGTCAGTGATGGCAGAGCAGGCAGCGCAGGGCCTGCTCCAGGGATCCGGCGTCGGTCACGGGAACGGGCCAGGGCAGGCGGACCAGGGTGGGGTCCTCGATGCCGGAACGGATGGTCGCACCGAAGCGGTCGAGCTCCCAGAGCCAGGCCCTGGAGACGGGAGCGGCCAGGAGCGAGCGCAGCGTGTTCTCCACCTGTCCCCGGTGGGCGGCGTTCACATGGCGGAGCATGCGCTCGGCGTCGTTCATCAGGGGGTCGGGCTCGGCGCCGAGATACTCCTCGGCGTCCAGGACGCCCGACTCGGGGCCGGTGAGGTAGATCACCTGACCGACGTCGACACGGAGCAGCCGGGGGCCGCCGGTGCTCTCCACGGCCTCGAACAGCGCCTCGTCCGGGCAGTGCTCGGCGATCGCCACCGCGGTCTCCCGCGCCTCGTCGGCCGGTACGGCCTGCACCCAGCCCTGCACCTTGAGCAGGCCGCGGGAGAGCTCCAGGCCGTCCAGGGAACGGTCCGCGGACAGATCGACGGTGACCACCGGCTCGTCGCGCACTCCGTGGAGCGGGTCTCCCGGCGCGACCAGCAGCACCGGCCGCCCGGCGCCGTCCACCCCGCCCCTGGCGGGCATCGCGGGCCGGGCCGTACCGGAGAGGGACACATGG
Organism: Streptosporangium album; assembly: GCF_014203795.1. Taxonomy (NCBI): domain Bacteria; kingdom Bacillati; phylum Actinomycetota; class Actinomycetes; order Streptosporangiales; family Streptosporangiaceae; genus Streptosporangium; species Streptosporangium album. The sequence continues at coordinate 173,063 of NZ_JACHJU010000006.1, forward strand.
GTGGGAGCGGCGGTCGCCGCCAGTGTGCGGACACGCTCGGGGATGGGCGGAGCGGTGACGGGCTGCTGCATGGACCTGTTCTCCTTGAGGTCGGAGGACACTTGTAGTTAAGGTTAGGCTTACCTCACTTAGGTAAACCTAATCACAGAGGAGTGAGTGTGCGCTACACCGGACCCAAGGTGCGCCTGTCCCGCCGGGCGGGCGTCCCGCTGACCCGCAAGGCCGTCCGCTACTTCGAGGAGCGTCCGTACCCGCCGGGCGAGCACGGACGCAAGACCAGCCGGCGGCAGACCGGCGACTACGGCCTCCGGCTGATGGAGAAGCAGAAGCTGCGCTGGTACTACGACGTGTCCGAGCGGCAGATGCGCCGCTACTGGGACATGGCGCTACGCGGCACCGGGCGTTCCGGAGCCGAGCTGGTGGTGCTTCTGGAGAGCCGCCTCGCCTCGCTCGTCCTGCGCGCCGGCCTGGCCCCGTCCATCTACGCGGCCCGCCAGTACGTCACCCACGGTCACCTCACCGTGGACGGCCGCAAGGTGGACATCCCCGGTTACCTGGTGAAGCCGGGCCAGGTCATCGCGGTGCGGCAGCGGTCACGCGGGATGCAGCCGTTCGTCGCCGCGGCCGAGGGCGTCTACGCCGACGACCGGATCGCCCCCTACCTGAACGTCGACCACGCCGAGCTCCGCTTCACCGTGGTCGACCGCCCGCTGCGCGAGCAGATCGCCGTCCCGGTGGACGAGCAGCTCGTGGTGGAGTTCTACTCCCGCTGACCCACCGGGGGCGTCCGGCGGTCGGTCACCGTCGCGTCACAGGAGCGTCGGGCCGTCCGGGCGCCGGAGCGTCCGGACGCCGGTCATCTGCTGCCGGATCGCCCGCGCGCCGACCCTCGTCGCCGGGGTGCCGGGGCGCTCACCCGCCGGTCGCCCGCCCCCGGCGTCACGGGCGCCCCTTCTCGCAGCTCCCGCACCTCCGCCCGGAGGGCGGCCAGCTCCGCGAGCACGGTCACGCCGAGGTCGCGCGTCGCCTGGACCGACTCCTCGGTGTGCTCGTCCTCCATCGCGCTGACCACCACCGCGATGAAGAGGTTCAGCACGACGAAGGTGCAGACCAGCATGAAAAGCACGAAGAACACCCACGCCGACGGGTGCTCGTCCATCACCTCCCGGGTGATGTCGGACCACGCGTCTCCGGTCATCATCTGGAACAGGGTGAACAGCGAGGTGGGCAGGTCGCCGAAATACTCCGGCGCGGTGGCGTGATAGAGCTTGGTGCCCATCACGGCCGCGACATAGAGCACCAGGCCGAGCAGCAGGACGATCGACGTCATCCCCGGCACCGCGGTGAGCAGGGCCGTCACCACCCTGCGCAGGCTGGGCACCACGGAGATCAACCGCAGTGCCCGCAGGATCCGCAGCGCCCGTAGTACCGACAACCCTCCGGCCGTGGGCAGCAGGGAGACCGTGACGATCAGGGTGTCGAAGAGGTTCCACGGGTCGCGGAAGAATCGCAGCCGGTCGACGTAGAGTTTGGCGGTCAGCTCCGCCACGAAGATGTAGAGCGCCAGATGGTCGACGACGGTCAGCGCCGTGCCGTACCGCCCGACGGCGACAGCCGAGGTCTCCAGTCCCAGGGTGGCCGCGTTGGTCACGATGACCGCGATGATGAACCGCTGGAAACGCGGGGTCTCCAGTACGGCGCGGACACGCTCGCGCGTCGGCACGGATGACTCCCCGGGGGTCGTAGGGCCGAGTGGACTGCCGGGAGATCATATCGCCGAAGATCGTCTTTTCCGTACGGCGGGCATCCCGCCCCCGCCGGCCCGGAGGGAGAGTCCGTGTGCCCGTCGGGGTGGGCGGGAGGCGGCTACGGGAACCGGTACCGGAAAAGATCGCCCTCGGCGCGGGCCGTCCCGCCTACGGAATAGCCCTGGAGGTATCGGCCCCGCCGGCCCGCGGGATGTCCTCCCAGCGGATGCAGTAGTCGCCGATCCCCGACTCCAGGAGGCGGAAGGCGTGGCCGGCCTGTTCGCGTAGATCCGGGGCTATGGTGTCCGTGCTCTCGCCGGCGAGCATGCGCTGGACGGTGTACGTCATCAACGTGTGGAGCGTCGCGCAGATCTGGGCGGCGACGAGCCTGGGGGTGAGGTCGTCGGAGTCGGCGTCGACCTCGTCCGCCAGGGTTCTGGCCAGGGCCTGTTCCCGCCGCTCGTTCATCTCCCGTACCCGGGCGGCGAGCGACGGGCTCGCGCCGAGCATCCGGGCGAAGTCGTCGCTCCCTTCGTGGAAGCCGTACCGCCAGTGTCGGGTGTCCAGGGCGTCCAGGAAGTCACGGCGCAGCGCCTCCGCCGCGCTCTCTCCCGGTCCCCGCTCGCGCACGACCTTGCTGGGCAGCTCCTCCACCTCGTCCTGCCGGTCGAAGAGCAGATCCTCCTTGGTCGCGAAGTAGTTGAAGACCGTGTTGACCGAGACGTCCGCAGTCCTGGCGACCTCCGCCACGGTCACGTTGTCGAACCCCCGGGCCAGGAACAGCCCCGTCGCGATGTCGGAGATGCGTAGCCGGGTCTCTCTCTTCTTGCGCTCGCGCAGGCCCTCGCTCATACCTCCATTCTATGGGGCCGGGCAAATTTTGCAGTGACACCAAATTTGGTGTTACTTTAATTCCGGAGGCGATCAAATGATCAAGACATCGAGTCTGAGCAAGACCTTCCCGGGTGGCGTCGACGCCGTCCGGGGTGTGGACCTGGCCGTGGAGGCCGGGGAGATCGTGGGCTTCCTCGGTCCCAACGGCGCGGGGAAGACGACCACCATGCGCATGCTGACCACGCTGCTCCGCCCCACCGGAGGCACTGCCACGGTGGCCGGGCACGACCTGCTCGCCGACCCCCGGGGCGTACGGCGGCGCATCGGCTACGTGTCCCAGGGCGGGGGCGTCGGCCCGGCGAACCCGGTGGGCGAGGAACTCGAACTCCACGCCATGCTGTACGGCATGCGGCCCGCCGAGGCGCGCGGGCGGGTCGCCGAGATGCTCGGCCGACTGCGCCTCACCGGACTGGAGGCGCGGCCGGGTGGCGCGCTGTCCGGTGGCCAGCGCCGCCGGTTCGACCTCGCGTTCGGCCTGGTCCACGGCCCGTCGCTGCTCTTCCTCGACGAGCCCACCACCGGTCTCGACCCGCAGAGCCGGGCCGACCTCTGGGACCACATCAGGCGCCTGCGCAAGGAGGAGGGGCTCACGGTCTTCCTCACCACGCACTACCTCGACGAGGCGGACGCGCTGGCCGACCGCCTGTTCATCATCGACCACGGCGTGATCGTCGCCGAGGGCACCCCGGCCGAGCTCAAGGACGGCGTCGGCACCCTCGACGACGTCTTCCTGTCCATCACCGGCCGATCCCTGAGGGAGGAGACGCCGGGGAGCGAGCCCGGCGCGACGGCCGGCGAGGCGAGAGTCGCCTCCATGACGGATGAGGAGCGGTGAGCGACCTGATGAGCATCGTCCGTGACACCTGGCTGATCTTCCGGCACAACGTCCGCCTCTCCCTGCGGCAGAAGGCCGGGATCATCTTCGGCGTCCTGCAGCCCCTGCTCTACCTGGTGCTGTTCGGTCCGCTGTTCGCCACCATCGGAACATGGGAGACGCTGATCCCCGGCCTGCTGGTCCAGGTGGGACTGCTGAGCGCGGGCATGGCCGGGTTCGGCGTCGTCTTCGACGCCAGGTCGGGTGTGCTGGAGCGGCTGCGGGTCACCCCGGCACACCGGGTGTCCCTGCTGCTCGGCCGGGTTCTGGGCAGTTCGGTCACCCTGCTGATCCAGTCGATCATGTTGATCGTGGTGGGCTACGCCTTCGGCATGCGCGCGGCGGTCCCCGGCGTGCTGGCCGGGCTCGTCCTCATGGCACTGCTGGGGGTGAGCCTGGCCGCCCTGTCGAACGCGCTCGCGCTCACCATGAACCCCGACCTGTTCCCGCCGATCATGAGCACCGGGATCGTCCCGCTGGTCCTGCTGTCGGGTGCTTTCCTGCCGATGTCGATGGCGCCCGGCTGGTTGAACGCGCTGTCGCTGGCGACCCCGTTCCGCTATGTCCTCGAAGCCGTCCGCGAGCTGTTCGCCGGACACTACGCGACTCCGGCCGTGGCGGCCGGAGTCGCGGTCACCCTGATTCTCTCCGTGGTCTGCGTGACGGTCGGCACCCGCGTCTTCAACCGCGAGAACGCTTGACCGGCGGCGCCGGGCGGAGCCGCGCGGTCAGCGTGCGGCTCCGCGTGCCCGGACCGGAGGGCCGGCCGCGTCCCATGGCCCGGGTGTCGCCCCGCTTCACTCCGGCGGGCCGTAGGGCTCGATCCTCGGGTCGGAGTAGGGGCCGCCGCCCGCCTCCGGGTCGAGGGCGCGGGCGGCCTCCTCACTCACGCGCAGGCCGTACAGGCCCTGGTCGGGATCGATGAGCACCAGGCCGTAGCCGGTGTCGACCTCCTTCTCCGACAGCCCCAGGTGGCGGATGGCCTGCGAGAGGGTCGCCTGGGGCGGGAGCCGTACGGTGACAAGGAGCATGGGACCAACGCTACGCTTCGCGCCCGCGCTGTGGAGAGGGGAGCGCTCCGGGGTGTTCCGTCGCACCGGGCATCCGGACGCGGATGCCCGGTCCCTGCGGGCCGGACCGGCCTACATGCGCCTCTCGATCGTCTTGCGGACCGACTCCGTGCTCTTCCTCAGCTCCTCCGCCACGGTCTTGAACACCGCCGCCGCGGGCTGGTTGTCGGCGTAGATCTTCTGGAGGCCGCCGTAGAGCACCCGGTTGGCGTTGGGGACCTGCAGCCGCACCTGGTCCTGCTCGTGGGTCTTCGGCAGCTGGTCGACCGCCTTCTTGAAGTTCGGGTTGTCGGTGAACAGCTTCTGCATCTGGGGAGTGGCCGCCGCGGCCTTGGTGGCGGGAAGATACCCGGTGTCGATCGTCCACTGGGCGGCGTTCTCGGGCTTCGCGAGGAACGTCAGAAACTCGAAGGCCGCCTGCTTGCGCTCCTTGGGCGCGCCGGCCATGACGGAGATGCCGCCGCCGCCCGTGGGGCAGCCGAACGCGGTCTCCTCGGGAAGGAACGCGGTGCCGACTTTGAACGGGGCGTCCTTGGTGATGCCGGTGAGCGCGCCGGTGGACTCGGTGAGGGTCGCGATGAGCCCGTTGGTGAAGTCGAGCTTCGGGCTCTGCGCCATGTAGGCGAGCTTGTCGTCGTGGATGAGCTTGCGCTGCCACTCGCCGGCCTCGACCGCGCCGCCGGTGTCGACGGTGACCTCCAGCCCTTTGGAGTAGTTGCCACCCCACTGCCAGACGGTGCCCTGGAACTGCCAGTCGCCGTCGATCTGGGCGTAGGCGGTGAGCTTGGGCGACTGGCCGGCGACCTTCTGCGCGGTGAGGGCGGGGGCCCACTCGCGTAGCTCGCTCCAGGTCTTCGGGCCCCGGTCGGGCAGCCCGGCGGCGTCGAACAGGTCCTTGTTGTAGTAGAAGATCGGGGTGCTCCGGGCGAAGGGCACCCACCAGACCTCGTTCTTGACGGTGCCCTCGGCGATGAGCTGGTCGGTGTAGTCGGCGGCCTTGAGCCCCTTGCCGAAGTATCCGTTCAGCGGTTCGAGGGTGTCATTGAGGTAGAACTTGTTCCAGGTCACGTCGCTGAAGACGCACAGGTCGGGGATCTGGCGGGCCTGCAGGGCGGTGGCCAGCTTCTGGGTGGTCTCATCGTAGGTGCCCTGGAACTGCGCTTCGACGTAGATGTCGTTCTGGGAGCCGTTGAACTTGGCCACGAGCCGCTGGAACGCCTCGCCGGGACCACCGGTCCAGGGGAACCAGATCACGATGCGCTGCCGCTTGGCGTACTGCCCGGGCACCTTGCCTTCGGGCTGTGCCATGCCCGCGCCGGAACCGCCGCCGCAACCGACGGAGGTGAAGGCGAGCAGGCCGGCGCCGGCGGTGCCGAGAAACTGCCGCCTGTTGAACGAGGAGAAGGACGTGTTCATGGGGGGATCCTTTTCGAGGAGGCGACGAGGGTCAGCCCTTGACCGCACCCTGGGTGAGGCCGGTGACGATGTGGCGCTGAGCGAGGAAGAAGACGATGAGCACGGGGGCGACGACGAACATGGCGGCGGCCATGACGGCACCCCAGTTCGTGTATCCCTCCTGGTTCTTGAGCAGGAGCAGTCCGACGGGCAGAGTGCGCATCGACGCCGTGTTGGTGACGATGAGCGGCCAGATGAAGTCGTTCCACTTGCTGACCAGCGACACGATGCCGACGGTGACGAGCATCGGCCGAGACATGGGCAGCACCACGCTCCACAGGGCACGCAGATGGCCCGCGCCGTCTATGCGGGCGGCCTCGATGAGCGCGCCGGGCAGAGTGAGCATGTGCTGGCGGAGCAGGAACGCCCCGAAGGCCGAGGCGACACCGGGGATGACGATCCCCTGGTAGGTGTTGATCCAGCCGAGCTCGGAGACGGTCAGGTAGTTGGGCAGCAGCGTCACGTGGCCGGGCACCATCATCGCGCCGAGCAGCACGACGAACAGCACCCGCTTGCCGGGGAACCGCAGGAACGCGAACGCGTACGCCGTGAGCACGGCGTTGGCGACCTCAAGGATGCTGCCGGCGAACGTCGTGATGACGGAGTTGAGGTAGAAGTCGGCGAAGGGGGCGGCGTTCCAGGCGTCGCTGTAGTTGCCGGGACGGATATTGGTGGGCAACCAGACCGGCGGCCAGGTGTAGATCTGCGACGGGTCCTTCAGGGAGGAGGACAGCAGCCAGTACAGCGGGCCGACCATGATGACGCCGATGACGACGAGCAGGGCGTACTGAACGGTGCGGGCGATTCTCACTTGTAGTGCACCTTCCGCTCGAGGTACCGCGTCTGCACGAGCGTGATCGCCAGGAGGATGACGAACATCACGATCGAACTCGCTCCGGCGGGGCCGGCCTGGAAGCTCCGGAACCCGGAGTCGTAGACGAACCACGACAGGATGGTGGTGGCGTCGCCGGGACCGCCGCCGGTGGTCAGCGCGATGACGTCGAACGCCTGGAACGAGCCGATCGTGGAGGTGACGACGAGGAAGAACGTCACCGGCGACAGCAGCGGCAGGGTGAACCTCCGGAACGTCGTCCAGGGGCCGGACCCGTCCAGGGCCGCCGATTCGTACACGTCCTTGGGCAGGCCCTGCAGTCCGGCGAGGTAGACGATCGCGGCGAAGCCGGTGTTCTTCCAGAGGTAGACGATGATGACCGCGGGCAGCGCCCAGTCGGAGTCGGTGAGCCACGAGGGTGACTCAGCGCCGAGCGCGGAGAAGAACACCCGTGACAGGCCGTAGTTCGGGTCGAAGATGAACGCCCACACGAGGCCCACCGCCGCGCCCGAGAGCACGTGCGGGGCGAACACCATCGTCCGGACGAACGTGCGACCTCTGAGCTTCAGGTTGAGCAGCAGCGCGATGCCGAGGCCGAGGAGCATGCTGCCGCCCACGACGCCGACGGTGAAGTACACGGTGGTCAGCAGTACGTCGGCGAACCCGAGGCTGGTGAACATGTCGACGTAGTTGTCGAGACCGACGAAGTTCTTGATCGGCGAGATCATGTCCCAGTCGGTGAGACTGAGGTAGGCGTTGTAGAGCACCGGCCAGTACGAGAACACCACGATGAACAGGAAGTTCGGTGCGACGAACGCAAGGAACATCAGGTACTCGCGGCGTCGGCGCCGCCGTGCCCCGCCGGCGCCGGACGGGATCCTGTGCGCCGTCGTGGGAGGCGCCGTCCCGGCGGTGGTGGTCGTCGCGGCCGGCATCAGGACGTCCCGGCGTCCGTACGCAGGCGCAGCAACGAGGAGATGTCGTCGGCGACGACCCCGTCGACCCCGTACTCCATCGCGGCGACGACCTCGGCCTCGTCGCCGAGAGGGCCGACCCACACGCGGTAGCCGCGCTCACGCATCGCGGGCACCCCGGCCGCGTCGGCGACCTTCCAGCGCGGGCCGAAGTACTGCGGGCGCATGGCCTCGAGCAGTTCCTCGGGCGGCGGTTGCTCCTCGGTCCAGTCAAGGCCGATCGTGGCGTCGGGCGCGTCCGCGCGCAGCCTGATCAGGGCCTCACGGCCACCGCGACGGGCGGCGACGAAGATGGACCGGTCGAAGGCGTCGCCGTGCCGGCGTAGCGCGGCGACCGCGGGGGCGATCACGTCGTCGGTCTTGAGGTCGACGAGGAACGTGGTGTCGTCGAACGCGTCGAGCACCTCGCCGAAGGTCGGCACCTGATACTCGCCGCCGGTCTCGCGCACCTCGGCGAGAGTGAGGTCGGAGATGTCGGCGTCGTGGCCCCAGAGCCGTCCGAGGCCCGCGTCGTGGAGGAGCACGATGTGGGCGTCCCTGGTGAGGCGCAGGTCGAACTCAAGGGTGTTGGCACCTTTGCCGACCGCGGAGCGCAACGACGGGAGGGTGTTTTCGCGGTGGACGAGGGGGTCGCCACGGTGCGCGATCGTGAGGAACACGGATTCTCCTTGCGGCGGGAGGCGGGGCCGGAACCTAACGCTCTTAACACTATTTGGCGTTCTGTTCACGAAATTAGTTAACACGATGGTTACATGCCAAGCAAGAGGGGGAATGCTCTATTTGCTCACGGCAAAATGGAATTAATCGGACAAATTTCCGCATTTAGGGTGGTGCTGGCGGGCAGGGGTGGCCGTTGTGCCACCCCATATTGCAACCGCTCTGTTATTTCAGACGTTAAGAATATCGTTACAACGCGTCAGGGGCGTGGGCCTGTGAGCGCGACGAGGTCGTCGAGGACGGGGCCGGATCCCGCCACGGTCACCTCCGAGTCCATGGAGTGCTCCGCGCCGCCGCGGTCGACGACGTCTCCGCCCGCCTCGCGTACGAGTGCGATGCCCGCGGCGGTGTCCCACGGATTGTTGGAGAACATGATCAGGCCGTCCAGGCGGCCCTGCGCCACCCAGGCGAGATCCACCGCCGCGGTGCCCAGCATCCTTACCCGCTGGGCACGCGCGGCGAGCTCCGCGGTCGCCGCGAGACGTTCGGCGTTGAGCGCGGCGGCGTCGGCGCCCACCGCGTAGTCGCCCACGGCGATCACCGCGTCGGCGAGCCGCCGCGGTGCGCTCACCCGCATGGGGCTGCCGTCGGCGTGGGCGCCGGCGCCCTGGACCGCCGTGTAACGGTTGCCGAGCAGCGGCAGGTCGACCACTCCGAGCACCGGCCGTCGCCGGTACACGAGCCCGAGGGAGACCGCGACGAGCGGCAGCCCGTGCACGAAGTTGACGGTGCCGTCGATCGGGTCGAGCACCCAGGTCAGCTCACCCTCCCCCCGGGTGCCCTCCTCCTCGCCGAGGAACCCGATCGCGGGGGTCTCCTGCCGCAGATAGTCGCGGACCGCGCGTTCGACGGCGAAGTCGACCTCGGTGGCCATGTCCCGCTCGCCCTTGGCGGTGAGGACGCCCGGCCGCCCCTCACGGACGAGACCCGCGGCGAGCTCCACCGCCTTCTCCGCCACGGGCAGGAGCGGCGTGAAGGCACTCACCGCGTCTCCGCGAGAAACGCGGCCACGGCGTCGGCGCACTGGCGTGCGGCGCGCTGCGCCGTCTGCACCGTCGCCCCGGCGAGGTGGGGGGTGCACACCACGTTCGGAGCCGAGAACAGCCGTGAGCCGGCAGGCGGCGGCTCGACGTCGTACACGTCGAACGCCGCGGCGCCGAGCCTTCCGTCGTGCAGCGCGTCGGCGACGGCGTCGTAGTCCAGCAGCCCACCGCGGGCGGTGTTGACGAGCACCGCGCCCCTGGGCAGGCGGGCGAGCGCGGCGGCGTCGACGAGGCGGCGGGTCTCGGGCGTGAGGCGGGCGTGCACGCTCACGACGCGGGAGCGCTCGAGCAGCTCGTCCAGGCCGACCGGCGTGGCGCCGTCGAGGGTCGCGGGGTCGGCGTACGGATCGTAGACGAGCACCTCGGCGTCGAAGGCGGCGAGTATGCGGCCGACGCGCCGTCCGATCGCGCCGTACCCGATGAGGCCCACGGTGGTCCCGGCGAGCTCGGAGCCGACGGCGTCGAGGGCGTACAGGTCGCTGCGCCACTCTCCCGCGACCGTCGAGGCATGGGTGGCGGGGATGCGGCGCAGCGCGGCGAGCAGCAGGGCGACGGTGTGCTCGGCGGCGGCCACGGCGTTGCGGCCGGGCGTGGAGCGGACGTCGACACCGCGCGCCGAGGCCGCGTCGAGGTTGACGTTGACGGGCCCGCCCCGCGCGACGACGATGAGCCGCAGCGTGTCGGAGGCGTTGATGACCCGGGCGGTGAACGGGGCCATCTGGGTGATGGCGATCTCGACTCCGTCGAGCGCCTCGATGAGGGCGTCCTCGTCACCGGACGCCTCGTCGACCTCGGCGACCGGGCCGAAGGGCGTGTGCGGCCACGGCAGCGTCAGCGTCGTGACGTCGAACCCCACGTCGAGTTGGGCGTTCAACGCGCCAAGGAGTAGGTCATTGGTGACGAAGTGGTCACCGGCGACGAGGACTTTCACAGGGGGAGTCCCTTCTGTTCTGCTATCCGGAGGCGACCCACGCGGGGCGGGCAGCCGTGATCTGGGTGAGGTAGCGCTCGTAACCCGCGGCGTAACGGGCGGACGCGGCGGGGTCGGGATGGTGTGTCCGTCCGGGGGGTGGCGCCGTGGCGGGCCTGCCGAGAGTCTCGGCCGCGGCGCGGGCCGCTCCGCGGGCACCGGTCTCGTCACCGGAGAGGACGTGGAGCGGGCGGTCGAGGACGTCGGCGAATATCTGCGCCCACGCCGCGGACGCGACGCCGCCGCCGCACGCGGTCAGCGACCCGGCGAGCCCGGCCGTCGTCAGACAGTGCCGGGCGCTGTAGGCGATCGCCTCGCAGGTGGTGCGGACGAGGTCGGCGGGACCGACGCCGAGGTGCAGCCCGTCGATCCGGCCACGGGCGCGGGGCGCGACGAACGGGGCGCGCTCTCCCGCCTCGGCGAGGAACGGCAGCATCGACAGCCCGTTCGAGCTGCCGTCGGTGAGCAGCCGCGGCAGGTCGGAGACGGTCGCGCCGACGAGGCGCAGCACCCAGTCGAGCGCGGCGGTACCGACCATCGCGGGCAGCGCCCGCAGCCAGCGCCGGTCCTGCCACGTGCTCAGCGTGAGCCCGCACGCCTCGCCGCCGGTGTCGACGGTGTCGACGAGAACCTGGCAGGCGAGGGTGGTACCGACGATGAGCAGCCCGTCGCCGACCTCGGTGACGCCGGCGCCCAGCGCCGAGGCGGGCAGGTCGTAGGGCGCGGCGACGACGGGCGTGCCCGCGGGCAGCCCGGTCGCCGCCGCGGCCGACCGGCTCAGCGCGCCGGTCGGAGCGGTGGTCACCGGGGCGAGCAGATGCCGGCGGTGCGCGAGGCCGCACGCGGCGATCAGTTCCTCGTCGTAGTCACGGCGGAGCGGGTCGAGGAACGGCGCGGACGCGTCGGACGGGTCGGTCGCGCGCAGCCCGGTGAGAGCCTGCATGACGATGTCCTTGCAGTATCCGGCCGTCGCCGCGCGGTCGAGCACCGAGGGCTCGTGCGCGTCGAGCCAGGCGAGGACGGGGCCCGAGCAGCCGGGGAACATGAGGGTCCCGGTGCGGCGGTAGGCGGAGTCGAGCAGCCCCTCGGTCTCCCACGCCTCGATGACGGGGGCGGCCCTGGCGTCGAGCCAGGAGATCGCGGGGTGCACGGACCGTCCCTCGGCGTCGACGAGCCACACCCCGTCGCCCTGGCCCGTGATGCCGACGGCCGCCACCGTCCGGTCGAGGCCGCGCGCGAGCTCGGCGAGCACGCCGACGGCGGACGCGACGACCGTGTCGATGTCCTGTTCGTACCGGCCGTCGCCGGGCCGGTCGAGGACCGTGGGCCGGGCGGTGCGCAGCAACGCCGTGCCGTCGCTGTCGAAGGCGACGGCCTTGGTGACGGTGGTGCCGACGTCGACGCCGACGACGACCGGATCAGACGACGTCATAGCGGATACCGTTCTCTCTCATCTCCAGCAGGCTGTCCTCGGGGGCGCGGGAATCGGTGAGGACGAGGTCGAAGTCGGACAGCGGAACGAGCCGGTGCAGGGCGACGCGGCCGAGCTTGCTGTGATCGACCGCGAGCACCGACCTCTGGGCCGCGCGGATCATCGCCCGCTTCACCAGGACGATCTCCTGCTCCTGGTGGTAGGCGTAGTTGTTCGACACCGCGGAGACGGAGGCGAACAACATGTCGACGCGTAGCGCCTCGATCGCCTCGATGCACGGCACGCCGAGGAACGAGTCGTGCGTCGGGTAGTACTCCCCGCCGAGGGCGATCAACCGGATGCCGCGCATTCCCGCGACCAGCTTGATGGTCTCCAGGAAGTTGGTGATGACGGTCAGCGGGGCGGCGTCCTCAAGGAGGCGGGCCAGTTCCAGCGTGGTCGTCGAGTCGTCGAGCATGACGGCCATGCCCGGCTCGATGAGCGTGCGGGCGCGGTGGGCGAGAGCGATCTTCTCCTCGCGGGCGGCGCGCAGCCGGTAGGTCACGTTGCTTTCGAAGACGCTGGACGGCTGTGCGCTCACGCCGCCGCGAAACTTGTGCACGATGCCCTGACGCTCCAGCTCGTCGAGATCGCGGTGAATGGTCATGAGGCTGACGCCGAACAGCTCGGAAAGATCGTTGGCCGATATGGAGCCGCGCTGCAGCACGAGCTCGGCGATCTCGGCCTGCCGTTGGGCGGGACGGTTGCGCTCGGAGGACTTGGAGGTCGTCATGCGGTCCATCCTCGGGACACGGGCACGTTGTACGCCAGCAGCGCCACCGGACCGTCTCCGCCGGAGAATCGGAAGGTCGTCGTGGAGACCGGGTCGAGGGACGGCAGCCGCCTCCGGTAGTCGCCGAGCGGCACGCCGAGCACCGCGCAGACCAGCAGGCGGATCAGGGTGGAATGGGCGACGACGAGGATCCGCCCGCCGGGATCGGCGGTGACGAGGTCGCCGAGCCCCGCCATGGCGCGGGTCACGGCGTCGGGGGGAGCCTCCCCGCCCGGGAAGTGGTCCCCGGAGGGGTCGGCCACGAACCGGTCGGCGACGTCGGGACGGTCCGCGCGGACGTCGGCCAGGGTGCGCCCCTCGGCGATGCCGAAGTCGAGCTCGCGCAGCCTCGGGTCGACGGCGGGGGGCTGCCCGAGCGCCGCCGCCACCGGTGCGAGGGTCGCGACCGCACGTGAGAGGTGTGAGCTGGCCAGGCTCGTGAATCCCTGGGACGGCGCCCATGCGGCCAGTGCCCGCGCCTGGTCCGTCCCGACGTCGTCGAGCCCGATGTCGCTGCGGCCCGTGTAGCGGTTGGGATGGTGCCAGGAGGTCCGGCCGTGGCGGGCGAGGACGACGGTCGTGGTCACGGTTGCTCCTTGGCGTAGCGGGCGAGTCCGGGGTCGAGATGGCCGCGGGCGGCCAACTCGTCGACGAAACCACCGTAGGCGTCGGCGAACCGCTCGGCGGCTCCGGACCGGGGCTCGACGGTCTCGGCGATGCGGACGAAGCGCTGGGACGTCGCGTAGAGGCGGCCGTCTCCGGCGGCGGCGAGGACGGCCATGCCGAACGCCGGTTCGGGGTTCGCCGGGAGACGTATCGGCCGGCCCAGGATGTCCGCGCGCAGCTGTGTCCAGTATCGGCTGCGGACGGCGCCGCCGGTCACCGACAGCGGCCCGTCCACGTCGGCGCCGAGATGGCGCAGCGTGGCGTAGGCGAGCCGTTCGACGAACGCGACGCCCTGCAGGACGGCGGCATACCGGTCGGCCTCGTCCACCGGGGTGCCGAGCTCGAAGCCCTCCGCGTCCGGAGCGACGAAAGGGAATCGCTCGCCGCGGCCGAGCAGGGGATAGGCGATGCCTCCTGAGGGCTCGTACCGGGCGGCGGCCCGGTCGAGGGCGTCGCGGTCGACACTCGGGAACCGGCGTTCGAGGATGCCGGCGCCGACACTGGAGGCACCGCCGGGCAGCCAGCCGCCGTCGGGATGGCGGTGTGAGTAGATCACGTTGGCCGGATCGACGATGCGGGTGGCGGTGACCCCCTTGAGGACGAGGGTCGTGCCGAGCACGGAGTTCCAGCTACCGGGGGCGAGCGCCCCGGCGGCGATCTGGGCGGCGCAGCCGTCGCTCATGCCCGCGAGCACCGGGATGCCGGCGGGCAGCCCGGTATGGTCCGCCCCAGACGCGGACACCGTGCCGAGCGGAGTGCCGGGCCGCACCACCGCGGGCAGGACCGCCTGGGGCAGGCCGAGCCTGCCGAGCGCCTCGGTGGGCCAGTCGAGGCCGTCGAGGTCGTATCCCGTCTTGAGCGCGTGACTCCAGTCGGTGGCGACGGGCCCGCCGACCAGGCGTTCGGCGAGGTGATCGGGGCAGTGGACCAACCGGACGCGCCCGGACTCCAGGTCGGCGCGTAGCGGGGCGGGACCGGTGCGCAGCAGGTGCACGAGCTTCGGCAGGGCCCATGACGGCTGCGTCGCGTAGCCGAGGGCGGCCGTCACGTCAGGCGCCTCGGCGGAGGCCCGGGCGTCGTCGTACATCAGCGCGGGGGTGCGGGGTACGCCGTCCGAGGCGTCGGCGAGCAGGAAGGTGCCGGAGGTGCCGCAGATCGCCACCCCGAGGACCGCCCGGGGATCGACGTCTTTCAGGGCCTGGCGGAACGCGCTGCCGAGCACCGCCCACCACTGCGCCGGGTCCTGCTCGTGCACGGCACCCGTGCGGTGGCTGGTCAGGCTTCCCGCGCCACGTCCGGCAACACGGCCGGTGTCGTCGACGAGGACGACCCGCAGGCTCTGAGTGCCGACGTCGACACCCGCCCACACCTGGGCTGGTTGGTCTGTGCGCATGAGAAGTCGCGGCCCCCGCTCGGACGGAAGAGTCATTAAGCGATGTGAACTTAACATTGTTTACGGTAGAACTCCAGGCGTCCCCGTGTCAGAGCAGGTAGCCGAGGCACCGAATCTATCGATATTTGCGCTCTGATTCCGCTTTGATGTTGATAAGTACAGGCAAATTAATGTTAACTTGCGGCCGATACAACACAGATGGATGGGAAGAAGGCATACCCGATGGAGGTGGGGATGGTGGTGACAGCTGTCTTCGCCGTGTTCACCGGATTCAACGACGCCGGTGCCCAGGTCGGCCTGGGCACCCGTGCCCGCGGGCTGCCTCCCCTGGTGGCGCTCGTCGCGGGCGCCGCCTGCCGTCTGGTGCGCGGTCTGCCGCACGTCGGCACGGCCGGTGTCCGGCTGCGATGGCTGCACACCGCGGCCTTCTCCGCCGGATGCGTCGCCTACGGCGCCAACGACGGGCAGAAGGTTCTCGCCGTGTACTTCGCCACCCGCGACGGCGCGTTCCACGGTGCGGCGGACCTCGCACCGGTGCTCGTGCTGCTCGGCGGCTGCTTTCTCGTCGGTGGGCTGGCCGGGCTCCCCAAGCTCGCGGCCGGTCTGGGAGGCACGCTCACGCCCACGCGCACCGACACCCTCGTCGCCACGGAGTTCACCGGCGCGGGCGTCGTTCTCGGCACCGCCGCGCTCGGCGCCCCGGTGAGCATGACCCAGTCTCTCGCCGGGGCGCTCATCGGCACCGGTCTCGCTCGCGGCGCCCGCCGCGTGCGATGGCGCGGCGTCCTCGCCCTGGGCCGGGCCTGGCTGTTGACGCTACCGCTCGCCTACGGGCTCGCCGCGCTCACCCACGCCGCGATCGGAGTGCTGAGATGACCCGGGCACGTGCGGGGGCGCGGCTGTGAGCCCCGGACGCGTACGCCGTGTCCTGCGCGACCTGTCCGGCCGTACCGACCGGACGCTCGCGGGTCTCGTGGTCGCCCAGCTACGCGCCGCCGCCCGCGGTGTGGTGCTCGCCCGCGCCGCCGTCGACGGTGATCTGCGTCCCGCGGAGGCCCGCCGCCGCATGGCCCTCGTCGAGCACGAGGGCGATGCCGACCGGGCGCGGCTCATCACCCGGCTGCGCCGTAGCGTGACCTCCCCCGTCGACCGCGAGGACCTGTTCCGGCTCTCCCGCAGCGTGGACGACATCCTCGACGCCCTGCGTGACTTCGTCCGCGAGGTGGATCTCTACGAGGCCTCGCCCGACCCTCTGCACGGACCGGTGCTGGCCGCTCTCGCCGACGGCGTCGGCCGGCTCACCGCCGCGGTCGAGCTTCTCGCCGACCGGCCACAGGCCGCCGCCGACGCGGCGCTGCACGCGAAGAAAGGAGGTGTGCGTCCCGCGTACCAGCAGGCCGTCGCGGTCCTGCTCACCCGACCGGAACCGTCCCTCACCTCACTGCTCCTGCTCAACCGGCTCGATACCGCGGGGGCGCACCTCGCCGCCGCGGCCGACGCCCTCGCCGACGGCGTCGTCAAACGTTTCCAGTGACGGAGATCCCCCCATGCCGACACGACGTACCTTCCTGATCGGCGGTGCCGTGACAGGCGCCGTGCTCCTCGCGGCTCGCCCCGCCGCCGCGGCCACCGTGCCGCGGGCCGCCCGTTTCGACTGTGCCGCACCAGGTGCGCGGCTGCTTGGAGATGTGCCCCTGCACGACGTGACCGTCATGCAGTCGTTCGCGTTCGACGACGTCAACGGTCACCTCTACGTCGTCCAGCTCATGGCCGGTGGCCTGCAGCTGCCCGGCGAGCCCGAGCCCGTCAGCGGCGCGGTGCGCGCCAAGAACGGCGACCTGTGCCTCACCCGGCTCGACCGCGACGGCCGCGAGACCGGCCACATGTATCTGCTCGGTTTCGGACACGGAGTGCAGATCGGCGCGGAGCCCCAGGGGCGGGACACGTTCCTGTGGACCGAGGTCGACTCGGTCTCCGACGACGGTGTCAGCGGCTGGGGCTCCCGGCTGTGCCGGTTCCCGTTCGTCGACGGCTCCGTTCTCACCCCGGACTCTCCCGGCCTCGTACGGCACGTCCCCGTGCCCGGCGCGGACCGCACGACCTGTGGCATCGACCCCGTCAACCGCCGGCTGGTCATGCGGCACCGCGTCGACGGAGCGTTCCGCTACGCGCTGTACGACCTGAAGGACGTCCGGCGCCACCGGTACGACCCGCTCGCCGTGGTCGCCCAGCCGGAGCTGACGTACTCCTTCCAGGGATACGCGACCTACGGGTCGTACCTGTACCTCCTGGAGGGAACGTCCGGTGCGGCGCCCGGGAACACGTATCTGACCTGCGTCGACTGGCGGACGGGAGCGGTCGTCGACCGGCAGTTCGTGACAGACGGCGCGGAGGTCGAATTCCGTGAGCCGGAGGGCATGGCGATCCAGGTCGCCGGCCCGAAGGAGGTGCGGCTCTGCTTCGGATTCGCCTCGGGGGTCGCCGGCGCCCGGCGGGCCAACGTGTACTACAAGGACGCGCTGATCTGACCCCGCGTGCCGGGCGGCCGCGTCGCGGAACACCTCCGCGACGCGGCCGCCCGGCACGGCTCCCGCTCCGGCCCGGAGGTCCCGGGCGGGAGCGGGAGCGGGAGCCGGAACCGCGCCCTACCGGTCGGCTTTGGACCTGCGCCGCAACGATGCGAGAACCCCCGCCGTGTCGGCGACGCCGTAGCCGTAGTCGTAGTCGAATCCGACGTCGCTGCGGTCGTCGGCGGTGCGGCGGAGCAGGGCGCGCAGTTGGGCGGGGGAGAGACGGGAGGAGGGCCAGCGGGTGCGGATGGCCGCGACCAGGCCCGCGGCGACGGGGCAGGCGGCAGAGGTCCCCGAGTCGGGCTCGCCGTCGCCGAATGCCTTGGACCCGGAGAAGTGGGTGTAGAAGCAGATGTCCGGCTTGCGGAGGGTGAGGCGGCCGGGGCCCTGGGAGGAGTATCCGACCCGCTCGCCGCGGGTGTCCACGCCGCCGATGGACAGCACGCCCGTGTGGGAGTTGGCGCCCGTGATCGGGCGGTCCGGATACGCGCACCGGCCGTCCTTGCACTCGCGCCCGCAGTTTCCGGCGGCGAACAGCACGTCGGCGCCCGCCTGCTCCAGGCTGGCGACGATCAGGTTGAACGGGTGGGCCGGGTTGTCGGAGTAGTTGCCGGGGTGGCCGACGGGGAAGTCCCAGCGGGGCGAGAAGGAGCCCCAGCTGTTGCTGACCACCAGGGACCGTGACTCCACGGGCTGGCCCGCAAGGACGGTGCGCAGGTGGGAGAACGCCGCGACCGCGTCCGAGAGCAGGCCGTCCAGGGCCGAGCCGCCGGGGCGCTGGGAGAGCAGCACGGGAACGTCGATCAGCGTCGCCCGCGGGGCGGCGATCAGCGTGTCGAACGCGCACATCGTGCCGTGGTTGACCGGGAACTCGCCCGGCCTGCCGGTGACCCCGTCGGGGTTCCAGCTCCGCTCCTTGTCCAGGACCAGGTCCCGCCCGAGACGGCGGGTCACGTGGGCGGCGTTGATGCCGGTGTCCAGGATCGCCAGGGCGACGCCCGCCCCGTCCAGTCCCTCCGCGTGCAGTTCCGTGACGTGCAGCAGCCGCTCCACGTCGTGCCAGTCGCCCACCGGGGCGTCGCCGCCACAGGTGAGGTTCGACTCGATGACCGGGTCGGCGAACACGCCCACGACGTCGTTGCGGAGGGCGGGCAGCAGGGTGAGCCGGGTGGACACCTCGTCGTCGGAGATCTCCCCCCGGACGATGACCGAGGCGTCGTCGGGGGCGAGGGAGAAGGTCAGCACCTGGTTCAGGGAGAGGGGGTCGCCTCCGGCCGCGGGCACCGGGCGGGGCACGGCGACCGGGGTGAAGGAGGCGTCCAGGACGACCCCGGGCAGGCCGTCGGCGACGTCGGCCGTCGTCGCGGTCACGTCGGGATCGGCGACCGCCGCGACGACGTCCGGAGAGGGGCGGAGCTGGATCAGGACCCGCATGGTGCACCACCAGGTTCGGGGGGAACGGACTCCACCACGTTCCTTCATTCACCCGGATCGCGTCCACCCATTCAAATCATCACGCATCGGCATTCACCTTCTTTGACCCGTGCAAATCGCTGACAGGTATTTCCTTCCCCGGCGGCGGGGCGATCACTAGCGTTGAGTGGCATGACCGCAGCGGCCAAGACGACGCCACATCCCCCTCCCGACGCCCCGTCCACGCACTGGCTGGGCACCCGGCCGAGGCTGATCGTGGCCAGCGCCTTCATGCTCTTCCTGGAGCTGGCGTTGATCCGGTGGACCGGATCGAACATCGTGCATTTGAGCTATTTCACAAACTTTGTCCTGCTCGGTTCGTTCCTCGGAATCGGGCTCGGCTTCCTGCGGGTGGGGCGCACGACGCGACCTCCGTACTATTCGCCGATCACGCTGGCCATCCTGGTGCTGGTCATCCTGTTCTTCCCGGTCACCGTGGACCGGCAGACCGAAGGCGTTCTGTACTGGACCAGCCTGAACACCGACGGCCCGCCGCCGTGGCTGATCCTGCCGGTGATCTTCGCGGCGGCGGCGATCGTGCTGATGGGCCCGGCCGAGCTGGTCGGGCGCTGCTTCCCCGAGCTGGACCGCCTGGAGGCCTACCGCTACGACCTGCTGGGCAGCCTCACCGGCATCGCGCTGTTCACCGGGCTGTCGTTCCTCAGCGCGCCCCCCGTCGTGTGGGGGACGGTCGCCGCGGCCGCCTACCTGGTGCTGCTGTGGCCGCGCACGGCCGTCGGGCGGATCGCGCTGGCCGTTCCCTCGCTGGTCGTCGTCGGGGCGCTCGCGGTGGAGACGCTGACGGCGGGGGCGCTGTGGTCGCCCTACTACAAGGTGACCTACAACCGGCAGGACTACGGCGGCGTCCCGGTGATGGACATCCAGGTCAACGGCATCCCGCACCAGCAGGCCATGCCGGCCGCCAACCGGCTGGAGTGGGAGCGGCAGTACGCGCTGCCGTACGAGCGGGCGGCGGCGCAGAAGCTGGACGACGTCCTGATCGTCGGCGCGGGCAGCGGGACCGATGTGGCGATCGCGCTGTCCAAGGGCGCCAAGCACGTCGACGCGGTGGAGATCGACCCCAAGCTCCACGAGCTCGGCGAGACCTACCATCCGGACCGGCCCTACGCGGACCCCCGCGTCACCACCGTGGTCACCGACGGCCGCGCGTTCCTGGAGGGCGCCTCCGGGAAGTACGACCTCATCCTCTTCGCGCTGCCCGACTCCCTCACCCTGGTCTCCGGGGCGAGCTCGCTGCGGCTGGAGAGCTACCTGTTCACCCAGCAGGCCATGGAGGCGGCCAGGGACCACCTCAAGCCCGGCGGCACCTTCTCGATGTACAACTACTACCGGGAGAGCTGGCTGGTGGACCGGCTCGCCGCCACCGTGCAGGCCGCCTTCGGGCACAAGCCGTGCGTGGACATCGTCAGCCAGACCGGCCAGCAGGCCGTGATCACCGCGGGTCTCACCCCCCAGACCCAGAGCTGCGGCGCCGAGTGGGCCGGCGCGACCGCCGGCACCCCGCCGCCGACCGGGGACGACCGGCCGTTCCTCTACCTGAAGGACCGGACGGTCCCGGCGATCTACGTCATCACCCTCGGCCTCATCCTGATCGTGAGCCTGCTCGCGGTCCGGCTGGTCGCCGGGCCGTACGCCCGGATGCGCCCCTACGCCGACCTGTTCCTGCTGGGCGTGGCGTTCCTGCTGCTGGAGACCAAGAGCGTGACCGGGTTCGCGCTGCTGTTCGGGACGACCTGGGTGGTGAACGCGATCGTGTTCGCCGGGGTGCTGGTCGCGGTGCTCGCCGCGGTGGAGGTGACGCGCCGCTTCAGGGTCCCGCCCCTGCCCGTCATGTACGGCGTGCTCCTCGGCGGCCTGGTCCTGGCCTGGCTGGTGCCCAACTCCTGGCTGCTGGGCCTGCCGCTGCCGCTGCGGGCGGTGGTCGCCGTGTCCGTGGCGTTCCTGCCGATCTTCGCGGCCAACGTGGTGTTCGCCAAGCGCTTCGCCGGCTCGGCCGACGGCACGACCGCCTTCGGCGCCAACCTGCTGGGCGCGATGGTCGGCGGCTGCCTGGAGTATCTGGCGCTGGTCATCGGTTACCAGGCGCTGCTGATCGTGGCGGGTCTGCTCTACCTGGGGGCCTTCGTGCTGCTTCCCCGGAGCGCCAGGGCCGCCTGAACATGACCGAGGCCGGCTGAGGGCGGTCCGGACAAGGCCGTGGCCCGGCTCCGCGAGGGAGCCGGGCCACGGCCTTCTGTCAGGCGGGGCGGGTCAGAACCCGCAGAGCTCGTCGAGGGACTTGGCGGCCTTGCCGTTCTGGGTGGGGGTCTGGCTCGGCCGGACCGTCGCGGTCCTCGTGGGCGCGGGGGTGGGGGTGCTGCCGCTCGCGCCGGGAGAGGCCGTCACCCCGGCGGCCAGGGCGCGGCGGCTGGGCTGGGTGGACTGGCGCAGCGCTTTGGCGGCCGCGGCGCGGATCTTCTGCCAGTCGGGGGAACCGGGCCAGAAGTCCGGCGGCACGAACTGCAGGCTGGTGATCTTGGCGTCCTTCACCCGGACGGCGAGGTCGGTGATGTGCTCCAGCATCTCGCGGGGGATGTTGGTCTTGGCCATCTGCTTGGCGACGGTTGCGATCTTGGTGAAGTTGGTGAGCACGACCTGGGGGGTGGCCTGCTTGGCGAAGGCGCCGATGACGCACCGCTGGCGGGCCATGCGGGAGAAGTCGTCACTGTCGACGCGGGAACGGCCGTACCAGAGCGCCTCCTCGCCGGACAGGTTCTGGTAACCGGCCTTGATCGTGCCCGCGGTGCCGAAGTGGCCGCCCCACTTGACGTCGTTGTCCACCCGGATCTTCAACCCGCCGATGGCGTCCACCAGGTGGGCGAAGCCGAACATGTTCACCAGGGCGTAGTAGTCGATCTTCAGGTTGAGCGTGTAGCCGATGGCGTCCATGAGCGCCCGGGGGCCCCGCGTCCCGTTCTTGCCCGGCACGACCTCGGGGTGCTCCTCGCCGTACTGCCAGACCTCGTTGAGCAGCCCGCCGTTGGGCAGCTCGCTCATGAAGCCGTTGGGGAAGTGTTTGCCGAGCGGTCCGGTGGGGTTGAAGCGGACGTGCTGCAGGTTGCGGGGCAGGCTGAACATGGCCGTGTTGCCGGTCGTGACATGCACGCTGGCCACGGTCATGCTGTCGGTCCGCACACCCTCCCGGTTGCCGGCCCCGTCGCCGCCGATGAGCAGGAAGTTCACCCGGTCGCGCCCGTTCCAGGGGTCCTCGGGCTTGTAGGTGGTCGTCGTCAGGTCGTCGTGGACGCTCGGGAAGAGGACGTTGACCGTCTCCTTGGCGGTCAGCACGGTGCTCGCGGTCAGCGCGAACGGCGCCATCACCGACACGCACAGCACGCCGGCCGCGACGCCCGAGATGATCTGCCCCCTGCCGGTCAGCCGGTTGGGCCTCAGGGAGACGTAGGACGACAGCACCACCAGGAACCAGCAGAGCGCGCCGGCCCCGGCGAGGATCGCTCCGGCCAGGAGGAAGCCGTCCCGGGTGGCGAAGCCGGCGTTGCCGGCCAGGATGAGACCGCCGACCAGCGCGGTCACCAGCAGCACGCCGAAGGCGCCGAGCAGGATGTAGCCGGTACGGCGACGCCCGGCGCGCAGGTGCGCGGCGCCGGGCAGGATCGCTGACAGGAGGGTCCAGCCGATGATCGAGCCGGTCGTCATCGGCTTGGCGAACCGCGGCCGGTCCGGGGAGGCGGGGGTGCCGGGCGGTGCGGGTTCGGCCCCGGGACCGCGCCCGGAACCCGTGGCCCTGCCGGATCCGCGGGTGGCGCGTCCGGGCTCCGTGGCCTGGCCGGAGACCTGGACGCGTCCGGTGTCCCGGGCCTGGCCGGATCCGTCCTGCCCGGTCTCCTTCGCGGGCTTCCTCACCTGCGTGGTGGCCTCCGCCGCCTGCTCGGGCCCTTCCGCGGGCCCGGCGCCCGGCGCTCCCGCGGCCGGCGTGTCAGGAGCGCCCTGTGCCTCGCCTGTACCGGGCTGTGCCTCACGGCCCGAGCCGCGCCGCCCGGTGCGCCGTTTCCCGCCGTCACCGGTGAGATCCCCCGAGTCCTGCCCAAGGTGCATCGTCACACCGCTTCCTACTATGGCTATCCCGGTCCACCTGGCAAAACGGCCGAGGTTCCCCGATTACACAGAATTGCCAGGATTCTAGCCCCCATATCTGGGAATGACAGACAGATGACCAATTCTCAGTTAACGGTCATCTAAGCTATGACGTCGATGAAGACGGGGCCAGCCATGTGTTGCACTGGAACACCTTGTTCTTCTCGTAGCCCTGCCGGAACCAGCGGTTGTTGTTCGCCGGGGAGCCGTGGTCGCGGGGATTGCCCGACCAGTCGCCGACCCGCGAGTAGAAGTAGTAGAGGGTGTTGCGCCGCGCCGGGGTGACCGGGTAGCTGGCCGCTACCGAGCGCATGAACATCCCGCCGAAACAGGTGGCCTGGAGTTCGAACCGGCGGCTCAACGCCAGCTTGCCGCTCTGGCTGCTGGAACGGAGGGTCTGCCCCCACCACCCGTTGGACAGGCCCGACAACTGCTGGACGTGATGTCCGTACTCGTGGGCCATCATGCTGATGACCCCGCCGTGCCAGTCGGTGAGCTGGCCGTACCCGCCGGAGTTGCCTGATCCCTTGACCATGGCCGTGGTCGAGGCGTAGATGGTCTCGTTGCGCGGGCAGTAGTAGGGCACGATGTTGCCGATCGAGGGGAAGTCCCCGCAGGCGCCGCGTCCCCGGGTGGACGTGATGGCGTAGTTCGGGCGCTGCCACGTCATGCCCTGGGCGCGCATGATCTGTGCCCAGCCCTTGTCCAGGCATCTGGACGTCTTGATGATCAGCGCCTTGAGCTGGCTGTGGCTGTAGATGCTGGCCGAGCCCGCCGGGCAGCTCACCCGGGGCAGGGACCCGGTCCGGTAGAGCGTGTTGTTCTTCAGGCTGGTGTTCAGGACCTGCTTGGCCGGGCGGGTGACCGTGGTGTCGGAGGAGCTCGTCCGGGTCTCGGTGGGACGCGACTCGGCGGTCTCGGAGGAGTCGGGCGTGCTCGTGGGCCGCTCGAAAGGGGTGAAGGTGGGGATCGCGACCGGCGAGACCGGATCCGCGTGGCGGCCCCCCCTGATCAGTGCCCCGATCACCGCGAGCCCGACGAACAGCAGCGCGACCACGCCGAAGATCCCGCCGATGATCGCTCCGGCGCCGCCGCCGGAGCGGGGACGCTGCGGCTGCCACTGGGGAGGCGGGTACGACGGCTGCCGGTGCTGGGGGTTCGGCGGCGGCGGGGGAGGCGCCTGGCCGTACGGCATCCTCCCCCGGGGCGGGGTCGGCGGGGGATACCCCTGGCCGGGGGGCGGCTGCGGCGGATAGCCCTGCGGTGCTCCCCGCGGCGGGGCGGGAGCCCACCCGGGTGGTTGCTGTGGGCCCCGGGGTGGAGGTGGGGGGTAGTGCCCGTTGCCTGTCACGCTGTCTCCCCGTTAACCCGAGCGTCCGATTCAGCCTGAAGGCCCGGACTTTTGCCAAATTCGGGGCGTAAGCATACTGATTTCTCATCCGTCACGGATGTCGCCGCATTCGATTACATTCCGAAATCATCCGAGGTGATCTCCGCGATGTCCGGGACCGGGCAGGGCCCGGTGATTTAGCTTCAAAACCATGAATCTGCAGCAGCTCCGCTATGTGGTCGCGACAGCGGAGCACCGCACCATGACAGACGCGGCCAGATCCCTGTACATCGCGCAACCTGCTCTTTCGCGCGCTATCAGGGATCTCGAACGAGAGCTCGGGATGACGTTGTTCGCCCGTTCCGGGCGTGGCGTGGTCGTCACGGCGCAGGGGCGCCGTGTGGTCAAGCTCGCCCGGGAGGCACTCGACGCGGTCCGCGAGATCGAGGCTCTGTCCAGCAGCGGTCATTCGGAGGCGGAGCTCCGCATCGCCTCCACTCCCAGCCTTGAGCCGGGACTGGCCGGACGTCTCCTTCCCGCCTACAGCGCCGAGCATCCCGGAGTGCGCGTGCACATCGTCCGCTGTGACGGACGGGACGGCGTGGTGAACGCCATCAGGGACCAGCGGGCCGATCTCGGCCTGACGGACCTGCCCGTCCCCACCGATCTGATCAGCCATCCGCTGGAACGTCAGGAGATCGTGCTGATCTCACCGCCCGGCATGAACCTGCCCGACCCGGTGCCGATGAACAGGCTCAACGGCATGCCGCTGGTCCTGCCGATCCCCGGCAGCGCCCGGCGCAGGGAGTTCGACGCGCTGTTCGCCAAGTACGGCGTCACCCCGGTGCCGACCGTGCAGCTGGACGAGCGGGGCAACTGGCTGAACACGGTCCGCTCGGGGACGGCCTCCCTGCTGTGGTACCGCGGGATGGCCGAGCAGGCGGTCCGGGCCGGGCTGGTGGTCCGTCCGCTCGCCCCCTCGGTCCGCCGGGTCATCGCCCTTGTCCACGCGCGACGGCGGCTGCCCGCCATCGCCCAGGAGTTCCTGTCCGTGGCCGAAGGTGGGTCGGCCGCCTAGGGACCATCGTCCGTTCCACCCGAAAACTCACAGAGGCGGCGCAGGTGGGAGCGCCTGCCTCTCCGACACCGGGCGATAGGCTCGGTCTCGATGACTATCTTGCGCCTGCGCGGCCGTGAGTTCCGGCCCGGCGAGTTCGCGATCATGGCGGTGGTCAACCGCACCCCTGACTCCTTCTTCGACAGGGGGAGGACCTACGGCTTCGCGGCCGCCCTGGAGGCGGTGGACGGGGCCGTCGACGGCGGCGCGGACATCGTGGACATCGGCGGCGTCAAGGCGGGCCCCGGCGACGAGGTGGACCCCGCCGAGGAGATCCGCAGGGTGGCCGACCTGGTCGCGGCGGTCCGGGAGCGCCACCCCCAGTTGATCATCAGTGTCGACACCTGGCGCGCCGAGGTCGGCGAGGTCGTCGCCGAGGCGGGCGCCGACCTGCTCAACGACACCTGGGGCGGAGTCGACCCCGCCCTGGCGGAGGTCGCCGCCAAGCACGGCATCGGGCTGGTCTGCGCGCACGCCGGACGCGTCGCCCCCCGCACCCGCCCGCACCGCATCGCCTACGCCGACGTGGTCGCCGACGTCATCGGCTACACCACCGACCTCGCCGAGCGGGCGGTCGCCGCCGGGGTCCGCAGGGAGTCGATCCTGATCGACCCGGCGCACGACTTCGGCAAGAACACCTGGCACTCCCTGGAGGTCAGCCGCCGCCTGCACGAGATGGTGGCCACCGGCTGGCCGGTGCTCGTCGCCGTCTCCAACAAGGACTTCGTCGGCGAGACCCTCGGGGGCCTCGCCGTCGACGAGCGTCACGCCGGCACCATGGCGACCCTGGCCGTCTCCGCCTGGCAGGGAGCCCGGGTCTTCCGGGTGCACGACGCCGCCTCCGCCCGCACCGCGCTGGCCACCGTCGCCGGACTGCGAGGCCAGGGCGCGGCGCGGGATCAGGTATAGATCACCGGCAGGAAACGGACCAGGACGGCCATCCGGGCGGCTCCCCCGGCCGGCCGCGAGTCCCGCGCCGCCGGGGGAGCGCTCCGGTGTCAGGGAGGGGATCCGGGGAGGCCGGTGGCACGGTGGACGCTCCGGTGAAGGTGGGCGCGGAACCTGCGCAGGGCCTCGGGGTCGTCCATGCGCCTGCGCACGCCTTCCTTGTCGAGTACCCCGCCCTGGGCGAAGCCGTTCACGCACCAGAGCATCGACCACATGAGGTATTCCACGTCGAGGTCGGGGATGGTGTAGCCGGATGCCACCGAGGGGTCGATCGCGCCGCTGATGAGACTCATCAGCGGCTCGGTGTATCGCTGCTCCAGCTCGGTGACGTCGCTGGCGTCCGAGAGCCACCGGTGCATCCACAGCGCCGGAAGCTCGGGGTTGGCCACGCACAGGTCGAGATAGCAGTCGATGATCCGGTGCACGAGGCTCGCCGCCTGCTCGGGGTCCGACGCGGGGGCGCCCTTGACCGCCTCTCTCATGTCGGCCATCTCGATCTCGTGCAACCGTTCCATGACCGCGAGATACAGATCTCGTTTGCCTCCGACCTGCCGGAGGAGGTCGGAGGCGTCCATCCCGGTGGCCTCGGCGATCTGGCTGAGGGAGGTCGCGTCATAGCCCAGCGCGGCGAACAGCCGGGTCGCGACCTGCAGGATCAGCTCCCGCTGGCCGCCGTCAGCGGAAGTCATGAAAACGACGCTAGGTCCGAAAGCATCCCCGGCCAATCACTTGGCGGTCAAACCTCGCTCAAGATAGCGGAAGCCGGACGACGGCCCGCAGTCCGGGAGAGGCGTCCTCCAGATGGACCGCGCCGCCGTGGGCGTTGACGGTCTCCCGGACGATGGCCAGCCCCAGTCCTGCTCCGCCCTCGTCCCGGCTGCGTGCGCTGTCCAGCCGGGTGAACCGGTCGAAGACCCGCTCCCGGTCGGGTTCGGGGACGCCGGGCCCGTCGTCGGTGACGCTGAGCACCGCGTCGGCGCCTTCGGCGCGCAACTCCACCGCCACCGGGCCGTTGGTGTGCCGCAGGGCGTTGTCCACCAGGTTGACCAGCACCCGCCCCAGATCCAGCGCGTCCCCGGTGATCACCATCGGACCGTCGCCGATCTTCACGGTGACGGTCTCGCCGTACCGCTCGACGGTCTGGGGGACCAGCTGGTCCAGCTCCACCGGCTCCCTGCGGCCCGGCGCGCCGCCGCGCTCGTCCAGCCGGGCCAGGGCGAGCAGGTCCTCGGCCAGCCGGGCCAGGCGCATGGTGTCCTCCAGCACACCCTCGGCCGTCTCCCGCCAGTCCTGTCCGTGCGGATGGCCGAGCGCCACCTCCAGCTGGAGCCGGATGCTGGCCAGCGGGCTGCGCAGCTCGTGCGCCGCGTCGGAGACCAGGGACCGCTGGCGGGTGTCGGCCTTCTCCAGCCGGGCCAGCATGTCGTTGAGCGTGACGGCCAGACTGTGCACCTCGTCATGGGCCTCGGGCACCGGCAGGCGCCGCGAGCGAGCGGTGTCGGTGATCTCCTCGGCGCCCCGCCGTAGTGCGGTGATGGGCCGCAGGGTCCCGCCGATGATCACCCAGCTGGCCCCGGCGAGCAGCATCAGCAGCAGCGGCGTGCCGACGACCAGCACGTGCCCGGCTGTGGTGACGCTGGCCTGCACCTCGCTGAAGGGGCGCGCGGCGATCACCGTCAGGCCGTGGTCGGCGCTGAGCACCCGCGCGCGCAACGTGTGCGGGACGCCGTACGGCGCGCCGTTCAGGAACCGCGCCCGGTTCTCCCTGATCGCCGCCGTCCGCTCCCCGCGGTTCAGCAGGGGCACCAGCCGGTCGGTGCCGGTGGTGGCGTGGGTGATCCGCCCGGTGCCGTCGATCACCTGCACGAGGATGCCGTCCGGCGAGGTCAGCTCGTCCGGCAGCCGCTCGGCGTCGGCCAGCGACACCACCTCGCGGGCACGCTGGTACGTCGACTCGTCGATGGTGGCCAGCAGCGAGTTTCCGAGCACGCCGATCATCACGTAGGCCGAGAGAGCCAGTGCCACCCCGAGCACGGCCGAGGCCACCGCGGTCAGCCGGAAACGCAGGCTCTTGCGCCGCCACCAGCCGGCCGTGCGCCGTCCTTTCCCGCCGGCCTCCCGCGTGTCCCCAGGGGTTCCCTCCGGGGGACTCTCCCGCGCGCTCTGCCGGGAGCGCGGATCAGCCCCCATCGCCGGCCAGCCGGTATCCGGCCCCGCGCACCGTCTGCAGCGCGCTCCGGGAGAACGGCACGTCGATCTTGCGGCGCAGGTAGCCGACGTAGACCTCGACCACGTTGGGATCGGTGTCGAAGGTGTCCCAGACGTGCTCCAGGATCTCCGACTTGGAGACGACCTCGTCGTGGCGGCGCATCAGATACTCCAGGAGCGCGAACTCCCTGGGCGTCAGCTCCACCGCGGTCTCCCCCCGGGACACCCGCCGCCGCGCGGGGTCCAGTGCCAGATCCCCCGCCCGCAGCACGGCGGGACGCCGGCCCGCGCCGCGCCGCAGCAACGCCCGCAGCCTGGCCACCAGCACGACGTAGGAGAACGGCTTGGTCAGATAGTCGTCGGCGCCCAGATCGAGCCCGTCGGCCATGTCGTACTCGCCGTCCTTGGCCGACAGCATCAGGATCGGCACCCAGTTCTCCTCGGCCCGCAGCTGTTTGCAGACGTTGTAGCCGGAGATCCTGGGCAACATGATGTCCAGCACGACCACGTCGTAGTCGCCCTGTCTGGCCAGGTGCAGACCGTCCTCACCGTCATGCGCGAGATCGACCGCGAACCCTTCGGCCTGCAGCCCGCGCTGGAGCGCCGCGGCCATCCGCCGCTCGTCCTCCACGACGAGAACCCGCATCCTGCACCTCCTCCGGTGTCCGTACCATCTTCGGGCAGCCGCCCTGAGAGACGGCTGAGAAGTCTGTGAGCACTCTCAGTCTGTCTCAGCTCCGGCACAGGACCGTTCACGCAAGCTACAGATGTCAGGGATTGACGGCATACCGTGAGGGAGTGAAATGTCGGAGCGGACGAGACGAGGCCATGCGATGAGATGGGGAGTGCCCATCGCGGTGATCGCCGTGGTCGCCGGGGCCATCGGCGCCGGACCGGTCATCGCGGCGGTCCAGGGAGAGCCGGTGCTGCCCGAGCGTACCGCCGAGCAACTGCTCGCCGACGCGGCCCAGGCCACCCAGTCCGGCCTGAAGCCCATGTCGGGCACCGTGATGCAGACCGCGTCCCTCGGCCTGCCGGGGTTGCCCGATGTCACGGGCATGGGAGGTTCGTCGCCCGCGGCACTGCTGGCGGGCTCGCACGAACTCAAGGTCTGGTACGGCGGCGCGGACCGGTTCCGCTTCGCCCTGCCCGGGCGGATGAGCGAGACCGACCTGATCGTCAACGGCGACCAGGCCTGGCTGTGGGAGAGCGAGGCCAACAAGGCCACCCGTATCAAGGGCGCCGCCCAGGCCGGACCGGACCAGCAGAAGGCCATGCCCACGGCGACCACCCCGCAGCAGCTCGCCGGCGAGCTGCTGAAGAGGACCGAGGCCGGAACCGTGGTCAGTGTGAGCAACACCGAGAAGGTCGCCGACCGCCCGGCCTACCAGCTCGTCCTGGCGCCCAAGGACGCCTCCTCCCTGGTCAAGGAGGTCAAGGTGGCGCTCGACGGGGAGACCTTCGTCCCGTTGCGGGTCCAGGTCTACGCCAAGAGCGCGGCCGAACCGGCCTTCGAGGTCGGGTTCACCTCGGTGACGTTCACCCCGCCCGCCCCGGACAACTTCGCCTTCACCCCGCCGGCCGGTACGAAGGTGGAGGAGAAGTCGCTCTCCGACCTGAGCGGCGGCCCGGAGGCCCAGCGGGAGAGGGCCGAGGAGCTGAAGGGAGAGGCCACGACCGTGGGCGAGGGATGGACCACGGTCATGGTGCTCCCCTCGAAGGACCTCATGGGCCAGGCGCAGCCGGAGAAGGGGGAGCGGCCCGGCGGGCAGGACCAGAACGCGATCGCCGACGCCCTGCTGAAGGCGGCCGAGCCGGTCAGCGGGACGTGGGGCAGCGGCAAGGTCATCCGGACCAAGCTGGTCTCCGCGCTGCTGACCGACGACGGCCGTCTGCTCGTCGGGGCGGTCACCCCCGACAAGCTGACCGAGGTGGCCGGCCAGAGGTGAGGAAGACGCCGGGAGACACACGACTCCTGGCGGGCGACGGTGGGGCTCGCCGCGGCGGGCCCCACCGGGCGGGGTTCGCCGAGAGCCCGGGGGCGCCCGCCGCCAGGGACGCGAAACCAGGAGGAGAGCCATGTTGACCGTCCAGGAGCCCTCGCCGTCCGCCACGGCCTCCACCGGAGAGTGCTCGATCGTCACGCGGGGGCTGACCAAGCGCTTCCGGGGCGGCCAGGTGGCCGTGAACGATCTCGACCTGGCCGTGCCGAGGGGCTCGGTCTTCGGCTTCCTCGGCCCGAACGGCTCGGGCAAGACCACGACCATCCGCATGCTCCTCGGTCTGGCCGCGCCGACCTCGGGCACCTGGGAGCTGCTCGGCACGCCCATGCCGGGCGGGATGGGCACCGTACTGCCACGGGTGGGCGCGCTGGTCGAGGGGCCGGCGTTCTACCCCTACCTGTCGGGGGAGGCGAACCTGCGCCGCTACGACGCCGCCGATCCGGCGGCCGACCCGCGCACCGCCGCGGCGAGGATCGGGCTCGCCCTGGAGCGGGTCGGGCTGGCCGCCGCGGCCCGCAAACGCTACCGGGCCTACTCGCTGGGCATGCGCCAGAGGCTGGCCATCGCCGGGGCACTGCTCGGGCCGAGGGAGCTGCTCGTCCTCGACGAGCCGACCAACGGCCTCGACCCGCAGGGCACCCGTGAGGTGCGGGGGCTGGTCAAGGAGATCGCCGCGGAGGGGACGACCGTGTTCGTCTCCTCCCACCTGCTGGCCGAGGTGGAGCACATGTGCTCCCACATCGCCGTCATGCGCGCCGGGCGGCTGGTCGCCCAGGGCCCCATCGCCGGGCTCCGGGCCGGTGAGGCGGTGCGGATCCGGGTGGAGACCCCGGACATCGCCGAGGCGGCGGCCGTATTCGCCGCGCTCGGACTGGCGCAGGTCCGCGCCGGCGACGGGGAGGTCAGCGCCGAGCTGGGCACCGACGCTCCGGAGCGGATCTGCGCGGTACTGGTGGACGGCGGGGTGGCCGTGCGCGGCCTGGCCGTGCAGCGGCCGAGCCTTGAGGACGTGTTCGTGGGCCTTACCGGGGAGGGTTTCGATGTCGACGGTTAGCGGGGAAGAGGTCATGCCGGCCGATGTGGGGACGCCGCCGGTCCGTAAGGGCATGGAAGCGGCAGTCCGTGAAGGAGCGGAAGCGGCACCGGTCCGTGAAGGCACGGCGCAGGCCGTCGCCGGGCCGGTTCCGGGCGGGACGCCGGTCTCCCCGCCGCGCGCGATGGGCGCGCCCCGGGCGTGGCTGCGGCTGCTGGGCTCGGAGCTGGGACTGATCTTCCGGCGGCCGAGGAACATCTCCATGCTCGGCGTGCTCGCCCTGGTCCCGCTGCTGATCGGTGTCGCGCTGCGGGCGTTCGGCGGAGGAGACGCGGGCGACGGGGGGCCCGCGATCTTCGGACAGGTCACCGGGAACGGGCTGTTCCTCACCTTCGCCGCTCTCTCGGTCCTGGTGCAGCTGTTGCTGCCGGTCGCCGTCGTGGTGGTCGCCGGAGACGGGATCGCCGGAGAGGCCGGCATCGGCACGCTGCGCTACCTGCTGGCCGCCCCGGCCGGCCGGGGCCGGCTGCTGGGCGTCAAGTACGCGGGCGCCGTCGTCTTCTCCCTCGCGGCCGTGACCCTGGTGGCGCTGTCCGCGCTGCTCGTCGGCGTGCTGCTGTTCCCGGCCGGTCCGATCACCCTGCTGTCCGGGACGACGATCCCCCTGCTCGACGGCATCCTGCGGATCGGCGTCGTCGTGCTGTACGTCTCGGCGGGCATGGCGGCACTGGCCGCCGTCGCCCTGGCACTGTCGACGCTGACCGAGGTGGCCGTCGGCGCCATCGCCTCGGCCGTGGTGCTCGTGATCGTCGCCCAGGTGCTCGGCGTCATCCCGCAGCTCGCCGGGCTCCAGCCGTACCTGCTGACCCACTGGTGGAACGGATTCGACGGGGTGCTGCGCGATCCGGTGGCCACCGGCGAGATGGGCCAGGGCCTGCTGGTCTTCGCCGCCTACATCGCCGTCTTCGGCTCGATCGCCTGGGCCCGCTTCACCAGCAAGGACATCACCTGCTGACATGCGAGCAGACGGCAAGGGGCTTGACTCCCCTCGCCGGCTCGCAGCGAGGAAAGCCCCCGGACAGGCGTTACGCCGTCGGGGGCTTTCTGCCTGCCGGAGGCTGAGAGTCTCCAATGCGGTGAGCCCGGCGAGCGGTGTGAGGTCGGTGACGGCCGCGCAGCCGTCCAGCTCGAGTTCGGTACGCCCTTCATCGGCGAAGGCAGGGGCGAGAAGGTGCTCGGCGAAGCCGTCCGGGTCAGGGGCCTCCCACCAGAGCTTGAGCAGCTTGTCGGTGGACGGCTCGGCGATCTCGGCGAACTCGGCGGCCAGTGCGAGGGCATCGCCCCGGCCGTCGAGGACGAGCTCCCGGACGGATTTCCAAGCGCGCTCGGGGGACGCGGAAGACCCTCACCGAAGCCCTCACCCGTATCGCCGCAGCCTGCTGAGAGGCCTCGAATACGGGCGTGCGAAGAGCGCCTCACCGTTCATTCCAGGCCGGCCGTACGCCGGGCGTTTCACGGTCGGCGTCCTGGCGGCGGGCCGGGGGATGGATCGGACCGGAGTCCGGTCGGTCCCCGGCCCGCCTGGCGGGATGGGGAACGGTCAGGAGGTACGGCTGCCGCGGCGCATGCCCAGTACGCCGACCACGATGCCGATGAGGCCGACCAGCAGGCCGGCGCCGCCGAGCAGGCGGGCCGTGCCGTCGGAGGAGTCCGCGCCGGCGGTGGCCGAGACCGGGGCCACCGACGGCGCGGCGGCGGTGGCCGGAGCCGCCGGAGCCGCCGGGGCGGTGGAGGCCGTGCCGTGGCCGTCGCCGCCGGCGGCAGCGGGCGTGAGCTTCAGGACCGGGGCCGGGTGCTTGGGCTCGGAGCCGTCGGCGTTGGGCTCATCGGCCCATTTGACGACCTCGCCGCCGGTGTAGGTCTGGGTCACGGGGAAGAGGAGGTGGTCGGTGTCCTTGGGCAGCGCGCCCATCGACACCTCGAACTCCTGGAACTGGCCGGGACCGATCTTGCCGCCCGACCAGGTGACCTTCGTGACGGCCTCGGTGATCTCTCCGTACTCGGTGGTCACCGGCTTGGGCAGTTTGCCCTCGGTGACCTTGACCTCCCAGCCGGGCACCGGCTTGACCGAGACGAACGGCAGCGGGTGGTCGGTGGGGAAGGTCACCTCGATCTTGCTGGTCGAGGCGGTGTCACGCTCGTTCGGGACGCGGAAGGCGGCCTTGGTGAAACCGCCCTGTTCGGCGCTGCCGGGATTGATGCTCACGTGGGCGAGTGCGGGCAGCGCCAGGCCGAGGGTGAGGGCGGTGACACCGGCGGCCACGGCCGCGGCACGGCGGCAGGCAGAGGAAAACGACATGGGGATTCTCCACTTGGAAACCTCGGGGCTTCGGACGTCGAGCACGCCGGGACGCCGGGCACATCGGAATGCCGCATACGCCGGGGCGCACGGGTGACGACGTTGAGCACGTCGGGATGTCGGGGACGTGCGGGTGACGGGGTGAGAGCGGGTCAGGCGGCGGGAAGTGGAGGACCGCGCCGGCTGACGGTGTGACGGAGGACGCCCCGCGTCGGGACGGGCACGACGGCGGGGAAGGCCACCCGGGGGAGGGCGGCGGGCGTCGTGGGGAGGAAGAGCAGGAGGAGCACCGCGCCGAGGCGCCGTCCCGCCGCGCGGAGCAGCGTCCACAGGGCCGCCTCGCCGCGTGCCAGCCACCAGCCGGTGATCAGCGTGGCGGTGAGGTGCGCGACCAGCATGCCCAGGCCCTCGCCCAGCCCCTGGCCGTGCGGGTGCGCGGTCAGGGAGGTCCCCGAGGGGTCGCCGTAGGCGAACAGCTCGTGGAGGAACAGCTGCATGGCGGCCAGGCCCACGCTGATCGTCGTGGTGGACCGCTCGCGCCCGGCGAGCAGTGCGGCCAGGGCCGTGACCGCCGTGGTTCCGGCGACCATCGCCCACGGCGCGGGTCCCGACCCGCCCGCGGCCAGGTGGCCGAGGGCGGCGAGCATCACGCAGACAGCCGAGAAGGCGGCCGCGCGCGTCAACCGTAGGGGGAGCCTGGCATGCATGGTGGGCCATATGTTCTCACGTGCCCGCATCGCCTGCCATTTCGAGGTATCGACCGCACGGTGCTCCATCCATTCCCGGGCGCCTGCAACGTCTGCCGTTTTATGTCATTTGTCGCTATGGTTGCCGCGACCGCGACAAGCGCTCCAGGCCTAGGTGGTGGTGATGCGGCACTTCTTCGGGCTGCTCGTCGGACTGGTCATGACGGCTGTCCTGCTGGTCGGCGGGGGCTGGGCGGTACAGAAGGCCGGGGTGGGCGTGACCACGCTCCCGGTCGAGAGCGGTCCGGCGACGTGGACCGTGCTGGGCGTCATGGCCGGGATCGGCCTGTTCTTCGGCCTGGTGGCCGCCGGCCGGGTATCCCCGGTGGCCGCCTTCATCCCGTCGATGGTCCTGCTCTCCTGGAACGTGGTCTACGCCCTCGACGCCAAGCGGGCCGCCGGCATGCTCTCCGACCTCGTCTCCTTCCACGAGGGGCTCGGACCGGCGGGCCAGGGGATGGCCCTGCTGCTCGCCAACGGCGTCTACGCCCTCCTCGGTGTCGCGCTGTTCGTCCCCATCCTCATGCCCTCCCGCTGGTCCGGCCGGGCACGGCACGAGGACGACGACTACGAATAGCCCCGCCCGCCGAGGGCGCCGGCGGGAGGGCCGTCGCGTGGTCCCCGGGCGGGCGGTGATCGCGCTGACGTCCAGTTCGCCGGTGCCGGGGGCGGTCCGGGAGCTGCGGCACTGGTACGGCCCGGCCAGACGGTTGTGATCGATGTGGGGACCACCGCCGTCAACGTCGCGCGTGCCCTGCCACTGGACTTCTCCGGCACCGTGGCCACCTGCTCCCTGCTGGTCGCCGCGGAGCTCGCCGAGCGGTCCGGCGTCGAGGTCCTCGTCTGCGGAGGCAGGCTCCGCGGCGGAGACCTCGCCCTCTCGAACTCGATCGCCCAGGCGTTCTTCGCCGACCTGCACGCGGATGTCGCCTTCCTCGGCTCCGGCGGGATCAACGCCGTGGCCGGACTGACCGACTACCACCTGGAGGAGGCGGCCGTGCGCAAGACGATCCTGCGGAACGCGGCCTGCTCGTACGCGCTCGCCGACTCCAGCAAGTTCGACCGGATCGCCCGTCACCGGGTCGCCGGTGTGGATGAACTCACCGGTGTCATCACCGAGGCACCACCGCCACCGAGCCTCTACCAGGCCATCACCCGTAAGGGCGGGGTGGTCGTCCTCCCCTGAGGGGTTCAGTGAGCCGGGCGACGCGGCAACGTCACCCGGCTCGAACCACCCACTGCTGCACCATCTGACAATTGACCTGCTCCCTGCCCTGAGGGACGGGGATTCCCGTGCCGCCTACGCGGCAGCTCGCGGCACGCCGCGAGCTATGGAACGGGGTGCTTGACGCTTCACCGACCCGGGCAACCCCGAGTCTCCACGCCCTGAGACGACCGGCCCGGCCGCCTGTCCTCTGGCCTTGATGCATTTTGCGGCGTTCACGTCAGCGTGCTCGGTATACCCGCAGCTGGTGCAACGGAAGAGGGCTTGGCTCTCGCGACTCTTCGCGTCCACCTTCCCGCAGGCCGGAGCCGAGCACGTCTGGGACGTGTAGGCAGCAGGGACCTTACCGATGACGCTGCCGGTACAGCGCGCCTTGGACCGCAACGCGACTTCCAGCCCATACCAGCCCTTATCCAAGATCGCCTTATTGAGGCCAGACTTTTGAGCGACCCGCGAACCCGGCTCCTCGATCGTGCCGGACGCCGAGGCGGTCATGCCACGGACGCCCAGATCCTCCAAGACGATGTGCCCGTAGTCGCGGGTGAGCCGGTGCGCGCTCTGGGCGTTGAAGTCCGCCCGGCGCCACCGAACCCGCCGCATGATCTCCCCCGCCTCACCGGCCACCACCCTGCGCCGGGCCGAGCCCTTCTTCGTAGACGAGGTGTACCGGCAGGTGCCCCACCTCGGAGAAGGGGCTCTGGGCGGTCTGACCGTCCCCGACGAGTCCATCATCTGTACCTGGACCACCAACCTCGCCCTGGCCACGGACGCCGTCCTACGCGGTGCGACGCTCCTGCTGGGCCGCTCGGTCGAGGCGGTCGAGGTCCACGGCGACTCCACCGTGCTGCGCACCTCCGCCGGCGAGGTGAACGCCCGCTGGGTCGTCAACGCGGCCGGACTCGGCGCCGACGTCATCGACCGGCTGTTCGGCTACGACCGTTTCACCGTCACCCCGCGACGCGGCGAGCTGCTGGTCTACGACAAGCTCGCCCGCCCGCTGGTCGACAGGATCGTCCTGCCCGTGCCCACCGCCCGCGGCAAGGGCGTCCTGATCAGCCCCACCATCTACGGCAACGTCATGCTCGGCCCCACCGCGGAGGACCTCACCGACCGCACCGACACCGGGACCTCGGAGCGGGGCCTTGCGTTCCTCCTGGGCAAGGGGGAGAAACTGATGCCCGAGCTCCTGCGGGAGGAGGTCACGGCGACCTACGCCGGCCTCCGCGCGGCCAGCGACCACCCCGACTACCTCGTGGAAGCCGACGGGCGGCGACGTTACGTCCTGGCCGGCGGCATCCGCTCGACCGGTCTGACCTCGGGCATCGCCGTGGCCGAGCATGTCGCCGACCTCGCCCGCGACGCCGGCCTGGTGCTCGTGCCACGAGAGGACCTGCCCGAGCCGCCGCACATGCCCAACATCGGGGAGGCGTACCTCCGTCCCTACCGGGACGCCGCCAGGATCGCCGCCGACCCCGCCTACGGCACCGTGGTCTGCTTCTGCGAGCGGGTGACCGCCGGCGAGATCCGTGACACCTTCCGGTCGCCGATCCCGCCGGCAGGTCAGGTGCGCCTCGTCGCCGACGAGCCCTTCCGGTGGGTGTCGCCGGAGATCCTCCGCCCCGGCGATCCCGCTCCGGCCCGGCGCCGCCTGCTGCTGTGGAGCGACCGTTACATCCCGTTCCCGCGGATCGTCCTACGGCAGGACGGCAAGGTCGTCGGCCGCAGACGGCTGTGGTGGCCCGCCGCTCCCGGCCGGGTGTTCCGCATCCCGACGGGCATCCTCGCCGGGGTCGACCCCCAGGGCGGCACCGTGCACGTGGGCGTGGACGCCTGACGCCCGGGAGTGCCCGCTCCGGCCGGGCCTGAACGGCACTCCCGGGCGTGCCCGCTCAGCCGGCATAGAGGCGGGCGACCACGTCCTCGATGGAGGTCTCGCCGGGGACCGTGGCGCGCAGCGCGTCCAGGGTGCCGTCGAAGGCCAGGGTGCCGTGGTCGGCGTTGAGACGGCGCAGGAACTCGCGCATGGCGGCCTTGCTGACCACGTCGAGGCCGATCGTGGGCTCGTCGAGGACCAGCACGGCGGGGGAGTGGAGGAGGGCGGCGGTGATCTCGCCGCGCATGCGCTGGCCGAGGCTGAGCCGACGGACCGGGGTGTTCATGAACTCGGCGAGGCCGAGCAGGCCGGTCAGGTCGTCCAGCCTGCGACGGAAGTCGTTTTGATCTACTTTGTAAAGGTGCCGGGTCGAGCCCGGCCACCCGGACGCTGCCCGAGGTGGGCGCGAGGATTCCGGTGAGCGTCTTGATCGTGGTGGACTTGCCCGCGCCGTTGGGGCCGAGGTGGCCGACGAACTCTCCGGCCGCGACGGTGAAGGACAGATCCCGTACGGCGTGCACGGTCTTACGCGCGCGGCGGCGGCCCACGGTGAACGAGCGGCAGACCCGGTCGACTTCGATCATGCGGTCAACTCCCCGTCGAACGGTAGCGGCGGATGCCCGCCCGCCAGGCGAGCACGGCGAGGACGGCCAGG
Source organism: Streptosporangium album (assembly GCF_014203795.1). Taxonomy (NCBI): domain Bacteria; kingdom Bacillati; phylum Actinomycetota; class Actinomycetes; order Streptosporangiales; family Streptosporangiaceae; genus Streptosporangium; species Streptosporangium album. The sequence continues at coordinate 211,637 of NZ_JACHJU010000006.1, forward strand.
GCCAGGGCGGCGAGGGGGGCGGCGAAGCGCAGCCCGTACGGCAGGCCGAGGGGGCCGGGCCGGTCCAGCACGAACAGCCCGGGCTGCCAGTTCGCGAACGCCGGCGGGACGCCGAGCTGGGACAGGGCGATGCAGAGCACGATCAGGGCCTGGACGGTCTTGCCGAGACGGTGCACGCCGAAGCGGTCGGTGGCCACCTGGACGAACGCGCCGGCCGGGCGGATCAGCATGGTGCCGAAGGTGCCGGCCCTGATGTGCGGGCTGAGCCGGTCGACGTTGCCGAAGAGCATGTCGCTCAGCGCGAACGACAGGCTCGCGGTGCCGTACAGGAACATCACCTCGGCCAGGTCGAAACCGGCCGGCGACCCGGTGTGCTGGAAGATCACCCAGATCGCCAGGACGTCCAGCGCGTTCACGGCGAGCGAGCCGGCGGCCATCATGGGTGTCTCCGGCGGCGGCAACGGGTTTATCTCTGACGGGTCGTGCCACAGGCGTGGTTTGGTCGACATATGGCCTCAATAGTGATAATGCAGGGACCTGCTGAATGGAAGGATGTTCTGCGGGAATCCTCTTTGGTGGAGGTCCGCATGCGTTACGAGATCGACGTGGACGTTTGCCCGGGTTATCCGGTGAGCTGGCAGGCTGCTGCCCTCAACGCGGTGATGCGGGGCACCCTCAAACCGATCTCCGGTCTGCTGCTGAGGGCCGATGTCGGTGTCGTGGCGGCCTCCCGCCTCTTCGGGCTGGCGGGGAGGATGCGCCTCCCCCTGCCCGACCACGTGAGCGTGGGGCAGGAACAGGTCGGGACGTGCTCGGGTGAGTGGGTCCGCGCGGGCCGGGGGCTCGACGGAGGCGCCGATCGGGAACTCGACGAGAGCCGGGTGCTGCTGTACTTCCACGGAGGCGGTTACTTCTTCTGTTCTCCGGCGACGCACCGGCCGATCACCTGGCGCCTGTCGGCCGCCGCCGGCTGCCCGGTGCTGGCCGTCGACTACCGCCAGTGCCCGGCCCACACGCTGGCCGAGTCCCTCGAGGACGCGATCGCCGCCTACCTGTTCCTGCTGGAACGCGGTTACGACCCGGCCCGCATCCTGTTCGCCGGCGACTCCGCCGGCGGCCATCTCACTCTGGTCACGCTGCTGGCGCTACGCGGCAGGGGGTTGCCGTTGCCCGCCGCCGCGGTGTGCCTGTCGCCGTGGACCGACCTCACCGATGTGTCCCGCCGGGCCAACCGCCTGGTCGACCCGCTGATCCCGGCGGGCCGTGTCGACTGGCTCGCCCGCCGCTGGACCGCCTGTCTCGATCCTCGTGATCCGCTGGTCTCTCCGGTCTTCGGTGACTACAGCGGCCTGCCGCCGCTGATGATCGTCACCGGCTCCACCGAGGTCCTCCGCGACGAGGGGCGTCGTGTCGCGGAGCGGGCCCGCGCCGGCGGGGTCCCGGTGACCTACGAGGAGTGGCGCCGCATGCCCCACGTCTTCGCGATCCTCGCCGACCTCGTCCCCGAGGCCCGTCGGGTCTTCTGGCACATCGCCCGCTTTCTCGGCGCCGTGCGGGAGCTCTCCGCCGGGAACGCTCCGGCGCGGGAGCCCGCGGCGCCGGACCTCTCCGCGGAGAGCGTTCCGGAACGGTCCGACGCCGGTGCCGTCGCGGCAGGGAAACCGCCCGCGCGGTCCGGCTCCGCGGCGGCGTGACAGGGCATGGCTCTCCGGTCACGCCGGCACATCCAGTATCACGACATGTCCTGGACATCACCGGTGGCTTACCGCGAGGGATCATTCGCCTTACCTGTCATAACCCTTGTGACAGGTCGGAGGCGAAGCTCCCTTGGATACCGCCACAGTGTGCTTGCCGTAGCCGGTACACGAGAGGTTCATCCAGGATGGCGCGTGGCGGAACTGGTCCCATAAGCGGCATGCCGCCCGGTGTGCGGCCGCTGACCGTCGGGGACCCGGTCATCATCGGCCGCTACCTTCTGCTGGGCCGTCTCGGCGCCGGCGGCATGGGCGTGGTCTACCTTGCCGAACACCCGCAAGGTGGGGTGGTAGCCCTGAAGACCCCGCATCCGGTGCATCTCAACGATGCCACGCTCCGCGCTCGTTTCGCTGAGGAAGTGGAATTCTCCCGGCGAGTCATCCCTTTCTGCACCGCCGCCGTGGTCGAGGACGGCACCGACCGGGGCCGGCCCTACCTGGTCTCCGAATACATCCCCGGGCCGGCGCTGTCCCAGGTGGTGTCCGCCTGGGGGCCGCTGACCCCGGACCTCGCCTACGGCGTCGCACTCGGGGTGGCCGCCGCGCTGGTGGCCGTGCACGAGGCGGGGCTGGTCCACCGCGACCTCAAGCCCGGCAACGTTCTGCTGTCGGCCACCGGGCCCCGGGTGATCGACTTCGGCATCGCCAGGGACGTGGACGCCCTTGCCATGCACACGCAGGCGGGGCAGGTCATGGGGAGTCCCGGCTGGGTGGCTCCGGAACGGCTCACCGGTGGTGTCGCGCTGCCCGCCTCCGACGTCTTCGCCTGGGGATGCCTGATCGCCTATACGGCCACCGGCCACCATCCCTTCGGTGCCGGCGAGCCCGACGGGCTGGCCCGGCGCGTCATGGTCGAGCCGCCCCGTGTCGCCTCGGTGCCGGCCCTGCTGCGTCCGGCTGTCGAGGCCTGCCTGGCCAAGGACCCCGCGTACCGGCCCCGGGCCGCCGACCTGCTCGGCGCGCTGCTCGCGGCGGGTGGCGTGGGCGAGCCGTGGGATCTCCGCGTCGCGGTCGCCGAGGTGCTGGCCGAGATCTGGACACCGGTGCCCCATCCGCCCGGGGGCGGTCACGTGCGGCTCGTTCCCGCGGGACCGGTGCCGGAGCAGCCGCCGACGTCCGCGAAAACCTCCCGGCGGGCGGCGCCGCGCAAGGGTGCTCACCTGTCGCAGGCGAGTTTCGCGGCGCTGGCCACGGTGTCCATGGCGGCCGTCACGGTGGTCGCCGCGGGCAGCGGCGGCAGCGGCAGCGGCGGGGCCGGTGTCGACGGCGGCCCCGCCGCCCCCCAGCAGGTGCCGATGGTGGTTCCCGTCCAGGAGACGACCCTCGGTTCCACCTCCCGAGGTCCCCGCCTGCCGGGGGACAGGCCGCAGACCACGCCGCCGGTGACGCCCTCCACGGTCCGGGTCACCACGACCCACACCGTCTCGGTGCCCCCGCTGGGCGACTATCACGGCAAGCCCCGGCCGGACCGTCCGCGGGGCGGTGACGACCCGTCGGAGGAAGGTGAGCCGCAGACCTGCGCGGATGGGATGGGGAAGGGCCGCGGCAAGGGCCGCGACAGGGACTGTCCCACGACGCCGGCCAGCCCGAGGCCCTCGCCCTCCTTCACCCAGATTCCGCAGACCGGAGAGGGGGAGAGCCCGGTCCCCTCGCCGGTGCCGTCCGCGACGGCAACCCCGCCCCCGCCGAGCATGAGTCCCTCGATGCAGATCGGTGACTGAGGGGGCCCGCCCGGCTCCGGCGGGCCGGTGATCGCCGTCTGTTCCCCGAGCCGCCGGCCGGTTCCGGAGTGATCATTTTTCCTTGATCGTCACCGCATGGACGGGCCACGGTGCAAACTGGTGCATCCGTTATGGTGGTCGGCGCATATCGAGTCAGGGGGAAGACCGATGGACGGGTCCGTGTCCGGGGCGGTGGAGCTGAGCGGGGTCGGCGTGCGGGCGGTCGGGCGCACCCTGCTGGCCGATATCGACTGGCGGGTGGAGTATGGCCAGCACTGGGTGGTGCTCGGGCCCAACGGGGCGGGCAAGACCACCTTGCTGTCGCTGCTGGCCGCCGTACGGCATCCCACCGAGGGGGTCGCCACCGTGCTCGGCCAGCGGCTGGGCCGGGTCGACCTGAGGGAGTTGCGCCGCCACATCGGCCTGGTCGCGGCCAGCCAGCGGCTCGTCGACGAGGAGTTGCTGGAGGAGGAGGGGGCCACCGCGCACACCGTCGTGCTGACCGGTCACACCGGGACCAGCGCCCCCCTGTGGGACCGGTACGGCCCGGCGCAGCACGAGCGGGCCCACACGCTGCTGGCGGACCTGGGGTGCAAGGATCTCGCCGACCGGCTCTTCCGTGTCTGCTCCCAGGGCGAGCGGGCCCGGGTCCGGGTGGCCAGAGCACTGATGGCCGACCCGGTGGTCCTGCTGCTGGACGAGCCGTTCGCGGGGCTCGACCTGCCTGCCCGTGAGGATCTGATCACCGCCGTGGAGGATCTGGCGGCGACCCGTCCGGCGCTGACCACGGTCACCGTCACCCACCATCTGGAGGAGGTTCCGGCCACCACCACCCATGCCCTGCTGATGCGCGACACCCGCGTTCAGACGGCCGGCCCGGTGGCGGAGATCCTGACGGGCGAGAACCTGTCGGAGTGTTTCGGCAGGCGGCTGCGGATCGACAACCTCGACGGCCGCTGGTACGCCCGGGCCGTCCGTCGCTGAGCCGTCCGTTTCCCAGGGAGATCGGTGCGCCGGCGGCGGGGTCCGCCTGTGGCCCCTGCCCGTGGTCGTCGCCCGCGGGCAGGGGAGCGCGGTCAGTCCTTTTTGCGCTGGCGGATGAGGCCCATGAACCCGGGGCTCGGCTTGAACTTCGCCGTCCAGGTCTCGTCGATCTCCAGGGGCTCACCGGTCTGCGGGTTGCGCCCGGTCCGTGCCGGCTTGTGCACGATCTCGAACGACCCGAAACCGGGGATCGCCACCTTCTCCTCGGCCGCCACGGCCGTCTGGATGGTTCCCAGGATCGCGTCCAGGGCCGCGGCGGTCTGCCGCCTGCTGAGCCCCGCCTCGGCCGCGGCCTTCTCGATCAGCTCGCGCTTGTTCATGAGGACAGTTAACGCTATTCCGGCCGTGTCCATCGAGCCCCGTCCCGCCCCGCGGCGTCGCCGGCGCGCGCCGGACGATCTGGTCCGGGCCGGCCCGTCGCCGGCCGGCGGCTGGGTGACGGAGGGTGCCCGCCGCCCGGCCGGACGACGGGCACCCTCCGCTGTTCAGCGGTCGGACTGGGCGGCCAGTCGTTCCGCCTCCTCGTGCAGGGCCTCAACAAGGAGAAGCTCCAGGCGGAGGACTTCGTCAACGAGGCCGTCCAGAACTCCCATACGGGCCTCCCTGTCTACTCCGACGTCCCGGGGGCCGCAGAAGTTCACCTCCATATCGGATGGGACTCGGCTGTAACTCCTGCCGCTCGAGGCCCGATCACTACGCCGCGACGAGCTCTCCAAGGTCCACGAGCCGTCCGACGTCGCGCACGTCCATGCAGTAGGCCAGCACGACCCGCTGCCCTCCGATCCGCTGGGTCACGCGCAGGAACGGCAGGTCATTGAGCATGATCGCCTCGACTTCTATGCCGTCGGGCCCTTCCCAGATACCCATGAGGTTGAGGTTACGAAGAGTCAGGTAAGGCCGGGGTAACCATCCGGGCATATCGTGATGGTCTGTGTCAAATGTGCCGGTTTCCCCTGGTTCGGCGATGATTAGCCGAGTCGCTGTGGGTAACAGGACGTCCCAATCCGAGTATTTGAGGAGAAGTCAACATGGCTCTGCCCAAGCTAACCCCCGAACAGCGTCAGGCCGCTCTTGCCAAGGCCGCCGAGACCCGTACGGCCCGCGCCAAGCTTCTGGCCGAGGTCAAGTCCGGGTCTGTGAGCCTTGAACAGCTGCTCGGCCGGGACGACGACATCGCCAAGCGCATCAAGGTGTCGCAGGCCCTGCGCGCGCTGCCGGGCATTGGCAATGTGAAGGCCGCGCAGCTCATGGAGGAGGCCGACGTGGACGAGGCCCGTCGTCTCGGTGGACTCGGCGCGCAGCAGCGTCGCAAGCTGATCGAGGCCGTCACCGGCTGAGGCGGCCGGTGACGGCCGTCTCGCGGGCCCGCACCGTCTGAACCACTCAGGACCGGGCGGACCGTTCAGACGGTGGTGGCCGCCCTCCGGAGCCGGGCGACCGTTCAAGGAGCCGGCTGACGGAAGCGGGAGGCCCCGCCGTACGGACGTGGGGGGAGTCCGTACGGCGGGGCCTCGGTCGACGACCTGGTCGTCACGTCCACCCGGGGGTTCCCATGCCCTGGAAGTCCCCGGGCGGACGTGGTCCGAAGGGATCAGTGAGCCTTCTCGAACTGCTCCTCCTCCGTGGAGCCCCGCAGGGCCGTGGTGGAGGAGTCCGGCGCGATGGCCGTGCTGACCAGGTCGAAGTATCCGGTGCCGACCTCGCGCTGGTGGCGGGTGGCGGTGTAGCCGTGCGCCTCGGAGGCGAACTCGGCCTCCTGGAGCTCGACGTAGGCGGTCATGCCGTCGGCGGCGTAGCCCTGGGCCAGGTTGAACATCGAGTGGTTGAGCGAGTGGAAGCCCGCCAGCGTGATGAACTGGAACTTGTATCCCATGTGGCCGAGCTCGCGCTGGAACTTGGCGATGGTCGAGTCGTCCAGGTGCTTCCTCCAGTTGAAGGAGGGCGAGCAGTTGTAGGCCAGCATCTGGTCGGGATACCTGGCCTTGACGGCCTCGGCGAACTCGCGGGCCACGTCCAGGTCCGGCAGGGAGGTCTCCATCCAGAGCAGGTCGGAGTGGGGTGCGTAGGCCAGACCCCGGGCGATGCAGGAGTCGACGCCGTTGCGGACGCGGTAGAAGCCCTCGGCGGTGCGCTCGCCGGTGGTGAATTCCTGGTCACGGGGGTCGACGTCGGTGGTCAGAAGCGTCGCGGCCTGGGCGTCGGTCCGCGCGATGATCAGGGACGGGACACCCAGCACGTCGGCCGCGAGGCGGGCCGCGCTGAGGGTCTTGACGTGCTGGCCGGTCGGGATCAGGACCTTGCCGCCCAGGTGGCCGCACTTCTTCTCGGAGGCGAGCTGGTCCTCCCAGTGCACGCCCGCCGCACCTGCGGCGATCATGCCCTTCATCAGCTCGAAGGCGTTGAGCACGCCGCCGAAGCCCGCCTCGGCGTCGGCCACGATCGGTGCGAGCCAGTGCGGTGCGTCCTGGTCCCCCTCCGACCAGGTGATCTGGTCGGCGCGGAGCAGCGCGTTGTTGATGCGGCGGACGACGGCCGGGACCGAGTTCGCCGGATAGAGGCTCTGGTCCGGGTAGGTCTGCCCGCCGAGGTTGGCGTCGGCCGCGACCTGCCAGCCGGACAGATAGATCGCCTTCAGGCCCGCCTTCACCTGCTGCACGGCCTGGTTGCCGGTCAGCGCGCCGAGCGCGTGCACGTAGTCCTCGGTGGTGAGCAGCTCCCACAGCCGCTCGGCGCCGAGCCGGGCGAGGGTGTGCTCCTCCTGGACCGACCCCCGCAGCCGGACGACGTCCTCGGCCGTGTAGGTCCGCTCGGTGCCCTGCCAGCGGGGGTTGGTCTCCCATTCGCGCCGCAGCTCATCTGCGGCTCCCTTGAGGCGATCGTTCATTTTTCACTCCTTGTCGTCCCCTGGGTGCCTTGCTCTGAGTGTGCGCTCGGGCGAAATGGGTCAACAAGGCCGACCTTCCCGAAAAAACCTATTATTTTCTTGTATCGCTAATACTGACCGGTATTGGAGAGAGAAGAAATTAAGAGTTTGCGATATGGACTAGACCAATCCGGGCGGTTGGGGGTCGCGGGGGAGGGGAGGGGTGAAATAATCCTCGAAATTTCGTTTAGCATCGTGCTATGGCATCCCTGGTCGGTGAAGAACCGCTGTCCTTGACGCAGGAGCTCGACCTCATCGCGTTCGGTCAGCGCCTGAGACACCTGCGCAAGCAGCGCGGGCTCACCCTCTCCGACCTGGGCGAACGGGTCAGCCGCGCGCCGAGTCAGCTCTCCCTGCTGGAGAACGGCAAGCGCGAGCCGAAGCTGTCCCTGCTGAAGTCCCTCGCCGCCGCGCTCAACGTGCCGGTCGAGGAGCTGCTCCGCCGCCAGGCGCCCAGCCGCCGGGCGCAGCTGGAGATGGCGCTGGAGGAGGCGCAGCGCGACCCGCTGTACGCCGGACTCGGCCTGGCCAGGCTGAAGGTCTCCGCGCGCGTCCCCAACGACGTGCTCGAACACATCCTCGGCCTCTACGGCGAGCTGCGCTCACGCCAGGCGAAGGGCACCGCCACCCCCGAGGAGGCGCGTGTCGCCAACGCCGAGCTCCGCCGCATGCAGCGTGAGCGGGGCAACTACTTCGAGGAGATCGAGAAGGCGGCGGCCGAGGCGCTCTCCGCGGTCGGCTACCGCGCGGGCGCGTTGTCGCAGAGCACCGTCCAAGCCCTGGTCACCCATTTCGGCTACACCGTTCAGACGGTCCAGGACCTGCCCCGCACGGTCCGCTCCATCACCGACCTGCGCAACCGGCGGATCTACGTCAAGCACGAGCAGCTCGGCATGCACACCCCCCGCACAATCCTGCTGCAGACCCTCGGCCACCTCGCCCTGGGCCATCACAAGCCCCGCGACTTCGCCGACTTCCTCCGCCAGCGGACCGAGGCCAACTACTTCGCCGCCGCCGTGCTGGTGCCCGAGGCCACCGCCGTGCCGTACCTGAGAGAGGCCAAACAGGACCGGGCGCTGAGTGTTGAGGACCTGCGGGACGTGTTCGCCGTCTCCTACGAGATGGCCGCGCACCGGTTCACCAACCTGGCCACCCACTTCCTCGACCTGAGCTGCCACTTCGTCCGCAACAACGCCGGCGGGATCATCTACAAGGCCTACGAGAACGACGGCATCGTCTTCCCCGCGGACGAGCAGGGCGCCATCGAGGGCCAGCGGATGTGCCTGCAGTGGTCGGGGAGGCAGGTCTTCCACTCCCCGGACAGGTTCTCCGTCTTCTACCAGTATTCGGACTCGCCGACCGGCACCTACTTCTGCGTCGCCCACGTCGACCCCTCGCGGGAGCGGGACTTCGCCATCACCCTCGGCGTGCCGTACCGCGAGTCACGCTGGTTCCGTGGCAGGGAGACCACCCACCGCACCAAGTCGGAGTGCCCCACCGGTGACTGCTGCCGCCGCCCGCCCGCCGAGCTCACCCAGCGCTGGGAGGGCTACGCCTGGCCGTCGGCGCGCGGTAACTCCCACGTCCTCGCCGCGCTGCCCCCGGGATCCTTCCCCGGTGTGGACGAGGCGGACGTCTACACCTTCCTGGAGCGTCACGCCGCCGAGTGACCCCGCGACAGGATGAGCGACGGGTGGCCGAAGAACTGGTAGGCAGCCCCGGTGGCGGGGACCTGGCAGCGCAGGGAGCGCAATACCTCGGCGACGGGCTCCCCGCCCAGGCAGCGGCGGTAGAACTCCGGCGCCAGGCCGTCGGCGACCGGCCACAGCGGGGCGACGACCCCGCTCGCGCCCGCGAGCAGGAACGCCTGGCAGTCTCCCGGCTCCTCCAGGAAGACGAACGGCCCGCCGGCCATGCCCCGGCCCAGAGCCTCGGGCGCCGAGCTGCCGGACGCGAAATGGATCACGTCCGGCGGATCGCCGAGCATGGCCAGCACGTCGCCGAGCACGGGGGTGACCCGGGTGGCGCCGTAGGCGGTGATCAGCGGGTGGGCCTCCGCCCCGCCGTATACGACCGCCATGCTGTCGCCCCGTGCGCGCGTCGGCGGGGGCAGCTCCGGACGCCGTCCGCCGAGGGGCCAGCGGCCGGTCGCCGTCTGGCAGTTCAGCAGAGCGGGAACAGCCGGGTTGAGCGGCTGTTCCAACGTCGCCAGTTCCCAGGGGATGTGCGGTTCCTGGGAGAGGATCAGCACGCTCGGGCGGCGCGGAGCCACGCGCCCGGCCACCGCGTGCAACAGCTCCCAGAACCCCCGGGGCATCTTCGCGGCGATCTGCCGGCCCATGTCCTCGACGCTCTGCGCCTGCTCCGCCACGTGCCGTCCGAACTCGGAGGTCCGCATTCCCAGGTCGCAGGTCTCGGCCTGGTCGGGCGTGGTGAAGTGCGGCGACTGGTAGGTCCACCACAGCCGTCCCGGCTGGTCGCCGTGGACGATGACCGCCGTGACGTCCGCCGGCCCGCCGGCGTCGGCGACCCGGACCCGGGTTCCGGCGACCGGCTGCGCGACGACCTCCCGGCCGAGCATGCCGGGGGAGTCGAGCACCGCGAGCGCGCGGACGCCGAATCCGGTCACCTGACCGCGGACGGCATGGACGGCCTGGATCTGCCGGGCGGTCACCGGCTGGTCCTGCGGGAGGGCGACCAGCCGGACCGTCGCCTTCGGGTACGGCGAGGCTCCGTCGACGCGGAGCCGTACCCGCCACCCGCCGGGAGCCTCGAACCCCTCGGCGATGAGCTGGATGTCCAGATCGGCCGGCTCATGGGGGAAGGGAACCTGCCGCTCCCCGGAGCCGGGAGGTCCGCCGCTCTCCGGGGAAGGCGCGGGGCAGAGCCCCACCTCGACCTCGGCGCTCCAGCCCGTGACCACTTCGCCGGGGGCCTCGATCAGTGGGAACGCCTCCCACTCCGGTCCGCCCGGATCCGGCTGCCCGCGCCTTCTCCGGAAGGCGCCGGTCAGCCGGTTGAGCAACGAGGGGCCGCGGTCCGGCTCGGGGGGCAAGGGCGCCTGCCCGGGGGGCAAGGGCGCCTGCCCGGGGGGAGCCGGGGCCGGCTGGTCCTCGGCCGCCGCCTGGCCGTTCAGGTGGCGCACCTGGGTGAACCGCTCCCAGGCGGGACCGTACTGGGCGATGAGCATCACCACGGCGTCGGCCAGCGGTCCCGGGTCCTGCTCGCCCTCCTCGGCCAGCAGCGGGTCGAGGCGCTCCCGTAGCTCCCCCGAGGCTCCGCCCAGCAGATGGTCCAGCTCGTCACGGACGGTATGGGCCGCCCTCATCACCACCACCGGGTCCATGACGCCCCCCTCGCTCCGGTCTGAACCGATCCTCCCATCTACCGAGGGGGGCAGGGATCAGGTACCCGGTGACAATCGGTGCCACATAGGGTGATAGCCGTGAGTTCCGAGGGGATGGGAAGGGTGAGCCGTGCTGCCTGAGGTGGAGGCATGGCTGCGTGGGCGCACTTCATCATCGGACGACTGGCCGTTGCCGTGGTTGCTGGAGGCCAAGAGGGACACGACGGTCAGCGTGGTGCTGCCCGCCCGGGACGAGGGGGAGACGGTCGGGGAGATCGTCGCCGCGATCCGGCATGACCTGATGGAGACGGTGCCGCTCGTCGACGAGTTGGTGGTCATCGACTCCCGCTCCACCGACGACACCGCCACGCGCGCCACGCGGGCGGGGGCCAGGGTGGTCGCCCAGGACGAGATCCTGGGCGACCTGAAGCCGATGGACGGCAAGGGAGAGGCGCTCTGGAAGTCTCTCGCCGTGACCTCCGGTGACCTGCTGGTCTTCATCGACGCGGACCTGCGCGAGTTCCGCACCTCGTTCGTGACCGGGCTGCTCGGCCCGCTGTTCGGCGATCCCGGCGTGGTCTACGTCAAGGGTTGCTACGACCGGCCGCTGCAGAACGTGCAGAACGGCGGCGGCCGGGTCACCGAACTCGTCGCGCGGCCCCTGCTCAACCTGCACTGGCCGCCGCTGGCGGGATTCGTGCAGCCCCTCGCGGGGGAGTACGCCGGACGCCGGTCCGTGCTCGAACGGGTCCCGTTCGTCACCGGCTACGGTGTGGAGCTGGGCCTGCTGATCGATCTGCTCGAACTCGCGGGTCTCGACGCCCTCGCCCAGGTCGACCTGGGCGAGCGTGTCCACTCCCACCAGTCGACCGAGGCGCTCGGCGGCATGGCCTCCCAGATCCTGCAGACCGCCTGGTCCCGTCTCGAACGCCAGAACAAGATGATCTCCCTGCACACCCCGTCACGACGGCTGGCCCAGTTCCGCCGGGGCCCGAGCGGCCACCATCCGACGGTCCGTGACGTGGCCGTCGCCGAGCGGCCTCCGATGATCACCGTCCCCGGATATCACTCCCGCGCCACGGACTGACCTTCCGGGGCTCTGGCCCACTCTCGACGAAAGGGTGGCCAGGGCCTGTTTCAAGGCCGGGCGAGTCATTCGTCGCCGAGTGACCGTACAGATGGCCAGGCCCAGCCGCCATCCGTCGATCTCCAGAACCTCTGGCTTCTCGCCAGGAGTGAAGCGGCGGACTTCCTCACCGTGAAGGTGCATCTTCCGATATGCCACCGTCGTGCTCTCGCCCGTGATGGCGGGCGTCGCGATGTATTCACGCCCATCGTCTTCCCGTACCGGAGCGCCCACCAGCGCGATCGCGCCGGCGCCATCACATCGATCCGCCCCCCCGTGACCGGTGCCGGCACGGGGGCGGTCACGCCCTGGATCCCCGATCGGTGGGCGGCTACGCCGTGCCGGACGGGGGCGTGGGAGAGAGCTGTCCCACCAGGTCGGTGGCGCCGAGCATATGGACCCGGGCCGGATCCAGGTCGCGGGGGTGCAGCGCATACACCTGCGCTCCGTCGGCGAGTTCGAGGTCGCCTTCGACGGCCCCGGCGAAGCCCGCTCCGCCGAGCGTCTCCCGGCTGTCATCGGGCACGGTGAGAGCCGTGAGGCGACCGGCGAAGTCGCCCATCCCCTCGGCCGGGCCGCGCAGGTAGCGGCTGGTCGTGCCGTCGCGGTGCCGTACGACCACCACGGGCGCCCGGGCGGCGGCGTGCCAGCAGGAGACCTCCCACAGGGTGACGCGGTCACCGAGCCCGAACGCGTCCTCCAGGGCGGCGCCCAGCCGGGCGAGCTGCTCGTGGTTGCCGTCCATGTTGTGGAAGGCCCCGGCGGCGGACAGGTTGAGGTCGGCCCAGCGCATCGTGCGCGACCACAGATCCGCCACGAGTGGGAGGAGGATCTTGGCCGGTCCGGCCAGATCGAACCGCTGCCGTACGGCGAGCGGGTCGAACAGTCCGTCGGGCGCGTCCATGAACCCGGCGAAGCCACGGACGAGCTGGTCGAAGGGCACATCATTGAAGCTGAAGACGACCGGGACCGCGTAGCGGCCACCGAGCGCGCGCAGCGCGCGGACGTCCAGGTCGACGAACTCCGACGCGCCCAGCGGCTCGGGCGCGGAGGTCAGGTCACCCGAATGGACGGCGGCGGTGCCGCCCAGCCGCAGACTGGTGTAGTCACACAGGCCGGTGAACCGCCACCGTTCGTCGAAGAGCGCCACCGACAGGTCCAGATCGACCCGCTGCTCCGCGGGCTCCGCCCAGTGCAGGAACAGCCGGATCCGTTCTCCCGCGGGGATCGGCTGGACGCTGCCGCGCGGCAGCCGCACCAGAGCCGAGGAGGCCGACCGCTCCGCGGTCGGCGCCAGGAGATCGGCCAGCGCCTCGTCGAGCACCGCCACCTCCACCGCGGGCAGGGCCGCGGCCCGGCGGAGCATCTCGGCGGTGAGGGCGGACGACACCGAGGCGACCGCGTCCGCGGGGATCGGCCGGCGGGTGTCGGGCTCGGCCCAGATCCGGGCCGAGCCGCCGCGGGGCAGGAACATGCGGGTGCCGCCGGGGGGCGTGCGGAGCTGGCCGAGCGCGGCGATCAGCACGCCGGGGGAGGCCTTCGGCGCGGCACCGGCCACGGCCTCTGCGAGATGTCCGGCCGGGGTGTTCCGGGCCAGCTGAACGACCCGCCTGACCAGCTCGCCGGGGCGCCGGGTGAGCAGTTCCAGCGCCCGCGCGTGGTCGCCGTCGCGCAGAGCGGTCTCCACCGAGGCGGCGAAGGTGATGGGACGCAGCCGTACGCCGTCGAACCGCAGCACGCCGGGGTGCTCGGCCGCGCGCTCCAGCAGCGCCCGGGCGAAGGGTGTGCCGGTGTCCAGCCGGGTGCCGCGCAGCGCGGCGAAGGCCAGCGCCGCGTCCGGGTGGCGCCGGTACTGCTCGAACGGGTGCAGCACCTCGGCCATGTGCTTCCACGCCTCGGAGTGGCGGTGCAGGTCCTCGACCAGGTACGGCACGGCCATGCGGTCGAGCCGGGCCAGCAGCGCACGCCGTACCGGTCGCGACAGGGACGACCGGCGTGCCGGGCGCTCACGCAGGCCCGCGTCGCCGTCCATCAGCGCGTACAGCAGGCGCAGCACGTCGACGGCGCTGTCGGCGTGCCGGTCCAGCAGGTCCTCCGGCGCGCCGTGGCGGAGAGCCGCGGCGAGGACGGTGGCCCGGGTCTCGCGGACCGGGATGCGGTCGGGCAGCCAGCCGGCCGAGCGCGGCCAGAAGCCCTCGACCAGGGTGGCGACCGCCGCGCGGTCCTCCCGGCGCAGCGGCGTCTGCCGGGCCAGCAGCGTCTGCAGCAGGTCGCGGGCGCTTTCGGCGGGGTCGTCGCAGAGCCAGAGCAGGGTGGTGCGCTCCGGCCGCCACTCCCGGCCGGCCCCCGATGCGGGGGCGTCGGAGGGGCGCAGGAACGGGTCGTCCGGATCGACGCGGCGGTGGCAGATCGGGCAGGCGCTGAAGTCCGCGCCGTCCCAGCAGGCGTCGCAGACCAGGTGCGCGCAGGGCGCCACCGGGTGGACGGTGCCGGTCTTCCCGCACAGCACGCACGGCTGCTCCGGCTGCTGCACCAGCAGCGTGAACACGCGCCGCACGTAGAACTCGAAGGTGTCGGCGGGAATGCTCGCCGGGAAGTTCCGGAACAGCGGCACGTGGTCCACATAGCCGCCGAGCTCGGCCAGGACCGCCTGGAGCAGGTGACGGCCGGCGTTGGCCAGCTCGGTGCCGGTCAGCTCGCCCAGGCGGCGGCGGAGCGGGGCGGACAGCAGGTAGCCGAGCACCAGGAGGTCGGCCTCCAGAGCCACCAGGCCATCGGAGACCTCCGGCGCGGTGGTGACCTTCCGTCTCCTCCACCCGCGCGGCTCCGGTCCGGCCGGCTCCGGTGCCGGCACCGTGGCCAGCAGCGATGGGGCGACGAGGCGGCGGTGCCGCAGCAACATCTCGGCCAGCCCGTCCATCGTGGTCCCCCTCTCGTGCCGGGAAGCAGGAAGGGGCGGAGAGCGGACGCGCTAGATCTTTTTGCAGAAGAAGAAGAAGGAAGCACGTCCAGGAGCCGCCCCTTGATCAGCGACTGTAACGGTGGATCGGGTGACTTGTCGTATGAATTCTTCCAACACGGCCTACCGGCCGGGCAGGGAAGGATTCTCCCGGTGTCCGGTACGGCGGCCCGCCGCGTGATCCGTTCACGGGCGCCCGGCACGTACGGGGGCTCCGCCCGCGGCAGCCGGTGAGACAGGGGCGCGGAGACCGGCGATTCGGGCTGTCGGTCGGCCGCCGTAGAGTGTGCGGGGCCGTACGGCCGTCTGTCGCAGAGAGGTCGATATCCATGGATGACGAGCTGACATTGATGGCCGTCCACGCGCATCCCGACGACGAGGTGATCGGGACGGGCGGCATCTTCGCCAGGTTCGCGGACGAGGGCATCCGCACCGTCCTGGTCACCTGCACGAACGGCGAGCAGGGCGACGGTCCCGGCGGGGTGAAGCCGGGAGACGAAGGCCATGACGAGGCGGCGGTGAGCGCGCGGCGGCTGGACGAGCTGCGCGACTCCGTGACCCATCTGGGAATCGACCACCTGGAGCTGCTCGGTTACCGCGACTCCGGCATGGTCGGCTGGGCCACCAACGAGACGCCGGACGCCTTCACCAACATCCCCGTCGAGCAGGCCGCCGCGCGGCTGGCCGAGCTGATGGAGCGCTACCGCCCGCAGGTCGTCGTCACCTACGACGAGAACGGCGGCTACGGCCACCCCGACCACATCCAGGCCCACCGGATCACCGTGGCCGCGGTCGAGGCGAGCGGCATCCCCGCCAAGCTCTACTACACCGCCGTGCCGCGCGAGCGGATCACCGAGCTGTTCGACTATCTCCGCTCGACCGGTGCCGCCCCCGAGGATCTGGAGTTCCCCCCGGACTTCGGCACCCCGGACGAGCAGATCACCACCTGGGTCGACGTGGCCCCCTACGTGGAGCGCAAGCGCAAGGCGCTGGAGGCGCACGCCAGCCAGGGCGAGAACATCTTCCTGTTGCGCATGCCCGCCGAAGCGCAGCACCGGGCCTTCTCCCAGGAGGCGTTCGTCCGCCGGCTCAGCCGTGTCCCCGCTCCCGACCGTGAGAGCCACCTCTTCGACGGTCTGCGGCCGGACACCGCGCGATGACGGGCGTGGCCTTCTCCGCGTCCGGCATGCGGCACATGTATGTGAAGATCTGCGGACTGCGCGAACCCGAGCACGTGGAAGCCGCCGTCGAGGCGGGTGCCGACGCGATCGGCTTCGTCCTCACCAGGAGCCCCCGGCGGATCACCCCCGCGCGGGCACGTGAGCTGGCCTCCGCGGTGCCGCCGCACGTGCTGACCGTGGCGGTGTTCGCCGGGGAGACTCCCGACGAGGTCCGGGCGGCCACGCTGGAGGCCGGCGTGCGCGCCGTCCAGCTGCACGGTGACCACCCGCATGACGACTTCACCGCGCTGAAGGACCTCGGCGTCACGCTGATCCGGGCCGGAGCCGCGGGCGCCGAGGACCGCGATCTGCGCTGCGGGGCCTTCGACGAGGACCTGCTCATCGTCGACGCGCCCCGGCCCGGTTCGGGCGAGCCGTGGGACTGGGCGGCGGTGCGCGGGCGTCCGGAGGGCCGCTGGATGCTGGCGGGCGGCCTGGACCCGTCGAACGTGGCCGAGGCCGTCGCCGCCGCCCGACCCTGGGGGGTCGACGTGTCGAGCGGTGTCGAGGTCGCGTCCGGGGTCAAGGACACCGCGCTCATCAGGAGCTTCGTCGCCGCCGCCCACGCACTGCCCGCCACCGCACCGGGACTGCCCGCCAACGGGTGATCCCCTCGCCCGAGTACGGCGCGTGCCCGCCCGGCTCCGCACCGGCGTCTTCGGCGGGCGAGGTTCAGGCGGTGTCGTGGATCACCGCCGTCCCACCGCTGCGCAGGACGCGGTGAGCTCGTCGAGCAGCGACCGGGCGCAGCCCCGAGCGGGGCGGGAGGTCACGCTCCACACACGTCGGCGCCCGTCTCCCCGGCGGGGGAGACGGGCGCCGGTGGCGTCATGGGACGCCTACTTGAGGATGGGGTAACGCCTGACCAGTGAGGTGCCGCCCCACCACCGGCCGATGCCGAACGTGTCACCGGCGCCCGCCAGGGCGAGACCCGCCAGCACGACGGCGTAGACGAGGTGCTCGTCCATGAACGGGTTGGTGGCCAGCGGGAGTTCCGCCGCCCACATGAACAGCAGGAGCAGGCCGCCCGCGGCCGCGGCGATCCTCATCCCGGCGCCCAGGACGAGCGCGGTGCCGATGCCGAGCAGGCCGACCATGAACAGCCAGTCGAGCCAGGCATGGCCGGCCAGGCCGGCGAAGAACCCGCCGAGCGCGTTGTCGGCGGTGCCCATGAGGAAACCCGTGGTCGGGCTGCCACCGTGGATCCAGGCGCGGTCGGCGGGGGTGGCGAACCCCCAGCCGAACGCCTTGTCGAGGAACGCCCAGAGGAAGATCCAGCCGAGGGCGATGCGGGCGACCGCCCAGACGCGGTCGACCGGGCGGGTCGATGTGCGGAGCGGGCCGGCCTGCACGGCGGGGGTGCGGGGATCGGCGTCAGTCCGGGGGCGGCTCTCGGTGCGTGCCATGACGGGGCCCTTCAGCGCGGGGGTCACTGTTTTCTTCCGCCCCCAGCACATCGTCTGGGCGGGCTGGCGGACAGGGCCGTAGGACTGAGGCTCTGTGCCCTGATTTCCCGATAAATAGGGACTTTCGGCACTTGAGAGGTCGGCGCGACCGTCGGCTTCGACGGACCGGGGATCACCTGACCGCTCGGAGAAGGCTGATCCGGTGATCTTGGAGGGCCGGTTTCTGGCGCCGTCATTTTCTTTTCGGTACCCTCGGCTTCTAGATCGAGAGGCGCTGCAACGGGCTCAGGCCCGCCACGCTCGGTCTGAACCGTGTAGCAAGGGCGCCTCCCACAACGGGAGGTGGTCCGGTGGACACAACCTTGAACCACGGCGGCGAGCACGAGCACGACACCGTCCGGCACGCACCCGGCGGCTCAGGGACGCGGTCCGCGGCGGAGACGGCCGCCAGGACGCAGGCCCTGCGGGAGCTTCTGGACCGGCGGGTCGCGGTGCTCGACGGGGCCTGGGGCACGATGCTGCAGAATGCCGGGCTCACCCCGGCCGACTACCACGGGGAGCGGTTCAAGGATCACCCGCGTGACGTGACCGGTGACCCGGACCTGCTGAACCTGACGCGGCCCGACATCGTCCTGGACGTGCACCGGCAGTACCTGGCGGCGGGCGCGGACATCACCACGACGAACACGTTCACCGCGACGAGCATCGGTCAGTCGGACTACCTGCTGCAGCCGCTGGTGCGGGAGATGAACCTGCGGGGCGCCCAGCTGGCACGCCAGGCCGCGGACGAGGCGGGCGGACGTTTCGTCGCCGGCTCGATCGGCCCGCTGAACGTCACGCTCTCGCTGTCCCCGCGGGTGGAGGACCCCGCGTACCGGGCGGTGTCGTTCGACGAGGTCCGCGCCGCGTACGCCGAGCAGATCCAGGCGCTGGCCGACGGCGGGGTCGACCTGCTGCTGATCGAGACGATCTTCGACACGCTCAACGCGAAGGCCGCGATCGCCGCCGCGCGCGAGGTCGCTCCGCACCTGCCGCTCTGGATCTCGGTGACGATCGTCGACCTGAGCGGGCGCACGCTGTCGGGACAGACCGTCGAGGCGTTCTGGGACGCGATCGAACACGCCCATCCGCTGGTGGTGGGGGTGAACTGCTCGCTGGGCGCCGAGGAGATGCGCCCGCACGTCGCCGAGCTGTCGCGGCTCGCCGGCGTCTACACGGCCTGCCATCCCAACGCCGGCCTGCCGAACGCGTTCGGCGGCTACGACCAGACGCCGGACGAGACCGCACGACTGCTCGGCGAGTTCGCCGGCTCGGGAATGGTCAACATCATCGGCGGATGCTGCGGGACGACTCCGGCGCACATCACGCGGATCGCGGCCGCGGTGTCCGGCCTTCCGCCGCGCCCGGTCCCGGCACCGCCGGCGCGCACCCGGTTCAGCGGGCTGGAGCCGTTCGAGATCGGCGCCGACACCGGCTTCGTCATGATCGGGGAGCGCACCAACGTCACGGGCTCGGCGCGCTTCCGGCGCCTGATCGAGGCGGATGACCACCAGGGCGCGGTCGACGTCGCGCTGGAGCAGGTGCGGGGCGGGGCCAACCTGCTCGACGTCAACATGGACGCCGACCTGCTCGACAGCGAGCGGGCCATGACCACGTTCCTGAACCTGATCGCGACCGAGCCGGAGGTCGCCCGTATCCCGATCATGATCGACAGCTCGCGGTGGAGCGTGCTGGAGGCCGGTCTCAAGTGCGTGCAGGGCAAGGGCGTCGTCAACTCGATCAGCCTCAAGGAGGGAGAGGCGCCGTTCCTGGAGCAGGCCCGGCGCATCCGGGACTACGGCGCGGGCGTGGTCGTCATGGCCTTCGACGAGCTCGGGCAGGCCGACACCGTCGAGCGTAAGGTGTCGATCTGCGCCCGTGCCTACGACCTGCTCACGCAGCGGGCCGGTTTCCCCGCCGAGGACATCGTGTTCGACCCCAACGTGCTCGCGGTCGCCACCGGCATCGCCGAGCACAACGGCTACGCGAAGGCGTTCATCGACGCGCTTCCACTGATCAAGCAGCGGTGCCCGGGGGTGCGGATCAGCGGCGGCATCTCCAACCTGTCGTTCTCCTTCCGCGGCAACGACGTCGTGCGCGAGGCGATGCACTCGGCGTTCCTGCTGCACGCCGTACGTGCCGGACTGGACATGGGGATCGTCAACGCGGGGCAGCTCGCGGTCTACCAGGACATCCCGGCGGACCTGCTCGAACTCGTCGAGGATGTGATCTTCGACCGGCGCGCCGACGCCACCGACCGGCTCGTCGCGTTCGCCGAGACGGTGAGCGGGTCCGGCACCCGCCGTACGGTGGACCTGTCCTGGCGTGACGCGCCGGTGGAGGAGCGGCTCGCGTACGCGCTCGTGCACGGCATCGTCGACTTCATCGAGGCCGACACCGAGGAGGCCCGGCAGCGGGCGCCGCGGCCTCTCGAAGTGATCGAGGGGCCGCTCATGGACGGCATGAAGATCGTGGGCGACCTGTTCGGCTCCGGCAAGATGTTCCTGCCGCAGGTGGTCAAGAGCGCGCGGGTGATGAAGCGCTCGGTCGCCTACCTTGAGCCGTTCATGGAGGCCGAGAAGGAGCAGGCGCGGCTGGAGGGGCGCGCCGACGCCGGGCGCGGCCAGGGAAAGGTGGTGCTCGCGACCGTCAAGGGCGACGTGCACGACATCGGCAAGAACATCGTGGGCGTCGTCCTCGGCTGTAACAACTACGAGGTCATCGACCTCGGCGTCATGGTGACCGCCGCCGTCATCCTCGACACCGCGGTCGCCGAAGGCGCCGACGCCGTGGGCCTGTCTGGACTGATCACCCCGTCGCTGGACGAGATGGTCACCGTCGCGGCGGAGATGCAGCGCCGCGGGCTGAAGCTGCCCCTGCTGATCGGTGGCGCCACGACGTCGCGCCAGCACACCGCGGTCCGGATCGCCCCCGCCTACGACGGCACCACGGTCCATGTGCTCGACGCGTCCCGCGTCGTCGGCGTGGTCTCGGACCTGCTGGACGAAGGCCGGGCCGAGAAGCTGGCGGTGAGCAACCGGGCCGAGCAGGAGCGCCTGCGGGAGCAGCACGCGACCAGGGAACGGGTCCCCCTGCTGACCCTCGCGCAGGCCCGGGCGAACCGTGAGCAGGTCCCGTTCGACGACCTGCCCGTCCCGGCCTTCACCGGGGTCCGCACCGTCCACCCGGACCTGTCCACCCTCCGCGAGATGATCGACTGGCAGTTCCTCTTCCTCGCCTGGCAGCTCAAGGGCAAGTATCCGGCGATCCTCGACCAGCCGGTGGCCCGCGAGCTCTACGACGACGCGAACACCCTGCTCGACCAGATCATCGCGGAAGGCCGTTTCCAGGCCGAGGGCGCCTATGCCTTCTGGCCCGCCCACTCCGAGGGCGACGACATCCTGATCGACGCCGGCCCGCCGGGCCACGGCGGTCTCCGCCTGCCGATGCTGCGCCAGCAGACGACCAAGCCGGCGGGCCGGCCCAACCGGTGCCTGGCGGACTACGTGGCCCCCGCAGGAGACCACCTCGGCGGGTTCGCCGTGGCCATCCACGGCGCCGAAGAGCTCGCCGCCACCTTCGAGGCCCGGAACGACGACTACCGCGCGATCATGGTGAAGGCCCTCGCGGACCGTCTCGCCGAGGCGTTCGCCGAACACATCCACCTGCAGGCGCGGCGTGACTGGTACGAGCCGGACGCCGATCCGGCGATCGAGGACCTGCACGCCGAGCGTTTCCGCGGCATCCGCCCCGCGCTCGGCTACCCCGCGAGCCCGGACCACAGCCAGAAGGAGGCCCTGTTCGACCTGCTCGACGCCGGGAAGCTCGGCATGGCCCTGACCGAGTCCTTCGCGATGACCCCGGCCGCCAGCGTCAGCGGGCTGCTCTTCGCCCACCCGGCGTCGCGCTACTTCACCGTGGGCCGTGTCGGCAGGGACCAGATCGAGGACTACGTCCCGCGGCGGGGCCTCGACCTGCCCGATGTCGAACGCTGGCTCCGTCCCAACCTCGCCTACGAGCCCCGGTGATCCGTCATCGCGACCCCGGAGTCAGCCCGCGGAGCCGTCCGTCGAGTTCGCACTGGTAGAAGTCCATGAACCCGTCGGGGTCGGGACCGGCGTTCTGCGTCACCAGCCGGTCGAAGCCGGCGTCGACGTACTGCTGGGCGACCTCGACGAAGCGGGCCGGGTCCGGGCCGCAGGCGAACTGCGCGAGGACGTGCTCGTTGAGTCGCTCGCCGGAGCCGACGCCGAGGGTGAAACGGCCGCCGGACATCAGGGCGAGTGTCGCGGCGGCCTGGGCGATGATCGCCGGGAGAACGCGCCTCAGGCGGCGTCGGCGCGGGTCCCGCCGAGGCCGCGCACCGCCGCGTAGTAGGTGTCGGCGGTCCGGCGGCAGATGACGCCCTTGTAGGACTCCAGGCCCGAGTACTTGCGGCAGACGTCGTACATGTCGTCCTTGAAGTTCTGGTCGATGTCCCCGCGGACGTCCTCGTTGAACCGGCCCTGTCTCTTGTAGTTGCGATAGCCGAAGTCATGGCGTTGGCAGGAGGGCAGGAAGTTGAATCCCTCCGGCTTGTCCGGCGCCCAGGAACAGCCGTCCGAGGACCAGTCGAGCTGGTCGGCGTACGGCTGCGCGGCCCGGTTGCTGAGGAAGGTCCCCATCGAGACATCGAACAGGAACTCGTCGGTCTTCTGCTGCAGCTCGACCTGGGTCAGGGATAAAAGGCGTGCGGAGTCGGCATGGGCCGGCATCGCGCCGATGAAACCCGCGGCCGCCACCGTCACAGCGGCGGCGACTCCCGCGACGCCATTTCGCATTCCCATGGAGCGTCCTTTCCAAGGCACCTGATAATCGACATGCGTCATCACTTGCACCGGTATTGAAAATGGAACGGATTGGACGGTGTCCGTTGCCCGTTGATTGGACGGCTCCGGAGACACGCACCCTGGATCGATAGAGTGACTCTTCGTGGGCGTCGCGCCACACCGCGCTGTGATGGCTCGTGTCCGCAATCATTCAGGAAGTGTCTGGAGGAATTCTCAAAGAAACTTGAACCGCTCTGTCGTCTCTGGTGTAGTAACAGGTGACTGTCAGGAGCGGCGGTGTTTCAGCTATTCGGGCCGGTCAAGTTCACCGTGCAGGGCAGCAGGGTCGACCTGGGGCCGGCCAAGCAGCGGACGGTGCTCGCGGCACTGCTGACCGACGCCGGCCGGCTGGTGACCTGGTCGGCCCTGGTCGACCGGGTGTGGGACCAGGCGCCGACGACCGACGCCCGCAACGTCCTGTACACCTACGTCAACAGGATCCGGCGGCTGCTGGAGCGGGCACACGCGGCCGGCGGGCCGGAGGCGGCACTGGTCCGCCGGACGGGTGGCTACGTGCTGGAGGTCGAGCCCGACCGGGTGGATCTGCACAGGTTCCGCCGGTTGGTGAGCACCGCCCACGATCAGCGGTGCTCCGACGCCGACCGGTCAAGGCTGCTGCGAGAGGCGCTGGACCTGTGGGACGGGGCGGCCCTGGCCGACCTGCCCGGGGCATGGGCGGCGCGGACACGCGAGACGTGGAACAGGCAGCGGCTGGACGCGGTCGCGTACTGGGCCCGGGCCGAGCTGCGGCTCGGCCGGCACGATGAGGTGATCGGGCCGGTGCGGGAGCTGGTGGCCGAGCATCCGTTCGCCGAGCCGCTGGTGGCGGTCCTGATGCGGGCGCTCGTGGCCGCGGGGTGGGACGCCGAGGCCCTGGACTGCTACGCCACCACCAGAGCCCGGCTGGTCGGCAGATTCGGGGCCGAGCCCGGGCCGGAGCTCCGCGAGGTGCACGAGATGATCCTGCGCCGTGACCGTGATCGGGCCACTCGTGTGCGGCGTGCCCCCTCAGCGGCCCGGCCGGTGCCGGCGCAGCTACCCGCCGACGTGCCCACCTTCGTCGGCAGGGAGCACGAGCTGTCCCGGCTGTCCGACCACCTCGCCGGCACCGGCCGGACGACGATGGTGACCTACACGGTGTCCGGCACCGCCGGGGTGGGCAAGAGCGCCCTCGCCGTACGGTGGGCCCACCGGGTCCGGGACGCCTTCCCCGACGGGCAGCTCTACGTCAACCTGCGTGGCCATGACCTCGAGCAGCCGGTGGCGGCCGCCGCCGCGCTGGCCGGCTTCCTGTCCGCTCTGGGCGTGGCCGAGCAGGACGTCCCCCCGGAGGTGAACGAGCGGGCCGCCCGCTACCGCACCGAGATCAGCGGCCGGCGCATGCTGATCCTCCTGGACAACGCCCTGTCGGTCGAGCAGGTCCGTCCCCTGTTGCCCGGCACGCCGTCGTGCGTGGTGATGGTGACCAGCCGGGACTCCCTGGCCGGGCTGGTGGCCCTGCACGGCGCCCACCGCCTGGAGCTGGACCTGCTCCCCGTCGCCGACGCGACCGCTCTGCTGTCGGCCCTCATCGGCGGGCCGGCCGAGGCCGATTCCGAGGCCACCTCCGTTCTCGCCGGACAGTGCGCGCGGCTGCCGCTGGCCCTGCGGGTCGTGGCCGAGCTGGCCACCGCCCGCCCGGCGATCTCCCTCACCGAGCTGGCCGGGAAGCTGGCCGACCGGCGGCGGCGTCTGGATCTGCTGGACGCCGGCGGGGACCCGCGGGCGGCGGTGCGGGCGGTGTTCTCCCGGTCCTACGCCCGACTCCCCGCCGACGCCGCCCGGATGTTCCGGCTCCTGGGCCTGCATCCGGCCTCCGACCTCGACCTCCCGGCGGCCGCCGCCCTCACCGGAGAGCCGCCGGAGCGGGCCCACCGGCTCCTCGACCTGCTCGCCCGCGCTCATCTGATCCAGCCGGCCTCCACCGGCCGGTACGGCATGCATGACCTGCTGCGCGCCTATGCCGCCGACCTCGCCCATGCCGAGGACAGCCGGCAGGAGCGCCATGAGGCCCTGACCCGTCTGCTCGACCACGATCTGACGACCTCCCCGGCCGAGCCGGACATCCTCCTCTCCCCGAAATAGCCGGGCGAAAGCCGATGGATAGCGCGGTCGGGCAATCTGGGCGCACGCGAGGCCGATCGGCACATGATGGACGCGGATCACGGCTATCGCGGCATTGACGACTGGTCCGTCCCGGCGGGCTCGGGCAGATTGGTGTGTCCTGGAAATGAGCATTACCGCACTGGCGCTGGACAGCGTATACGGCCGGAAGGCGGCCGGCGTACGGGCTCGTCTGGAGCGGGTGGTGAACGGGACCTGGGAGGACATCGCCGAGGTTGAGACCGATTATGAGGGGTGCATCAAGCAGTGGGACGGCGCCAGCCTGGAACGCGGCCTTTACCGCATCGTCTTCGACAGCGACCAGTATTTCGTCGCTCTGGGCCTGAGCGCCGCCTATCCCGAGATATCGGTCATGTTCCGTATCCAGGACGAGGTTGACTCGTACCAGATCCAGGTGACCCTCTCCCCCTATTTCTATTCCACCTATTTCGGCTCCAACAATTGATGGGATGCTCCGGCCGCGGCGGAAAAGGGTGAGAAAGAACGGCGGGGGAGCCGGCCGCTTTCCGTCCCCGCCGGCCCTGCGCGCGGGCGACGGTCCGTAAAGCGCGACAGGTTGGGTTTTCACCAATCCCGGTATCACCGTCCGGAGTGACGTCGGCGGTGTCGGGCACATCCCTCACATGCCCGACACCGCCATCCTCGACATCGACGGCACCCTGGTCGACACCAACTACCAGCACGCGCTCGCGTGGTTCCGGGCGTTCGGCCGCTACGACGTGTGGCTGCCGCTGTGGCGCATCCACCGGCACATCGGCATGGGCGGTGACCAGCTGGTGGCGGCCCTCGCCGGTGACGAGGCCGAGCAGCGGCACGGCGACGCGCTCCGTGACGCGTGGGTGGAGGAGTTCGACCCGTTCATCGACGAGGTGAGGCCCTTCGACGGCGCCACCGAGCTCCTGGACGAGCTCGGCGGTCGCGGTTTCACCGTCGTCCTGGCCTCATCGGGCAAGCCCCAGCACGTCGAGCACTTCCTCGACCTCATCGACGGCTGGTCACGTTGCCGGGCATGGACCACCTCCGAGGACGTCGAGGCGACCAAACCCGCCCTCGACCTGCTCCAGGTGGCGCTGGACAAGGTGGGAGGCGGCTCCGGTGTCGCGGTGGGCGATTCCACCTGGGACTTCCTCGCCGCGGGCAGGGCCGGGATGCCCGGCGTCGCGGTCCGCACCGGCGGCTTCTCACCCGAAGAGCTGCGCGAGGCCGGCGCCGCCCACGTCTTCGACTCCCTCACCGAGCTGATCGCCGGTCTTGACCGCACCCCGCTGCGGGCACCCCCCTGAGCCCGGCTATGCCGCCCGCTCGCGCAGGCCTCTGCCGGGAGATCGCTACGCGGCTGATTCGAGCTCGTCGATCAGAGGAGACGACTCCAGTCCTGATCAGATGAACGGGCCGATGAGGCCGGCGAACTCCTCCGGGCCGACGACTCGCACGCCCAGGCTCTCGGCCTTGGCCCGCTTGGAGCCCGCCTTCTCCCCGGCCACCAGCAGCGACGTCTTCGCCGAGACGCTGGAGGACGCCCTGCCTCCGGCGCGTTCGATGAGCTCGTTCATCTGGTTGCGGGTGAGCGCCTCCAGCGCCCCGCTCATCGCGCCGGTGACCACGACGGACATCCCGGCCAGCGGCAGCTCGGGCATGTCGCCCGCCTCCACGTCGGCGCCGGCGTCAGGATCGGCGGGTGGCGTCCATCCCGGTTCGGTCATGGTGACCCCGGCCTTGATCAGCTTGTCGATGAGGTCGGCGAGTTCGACCAGCTCGGCCACCACCACCGGCGACTTCTCCGGGCCGATGCCCTCCACCGCCTGGATCGCCTCGGCGTCGGCCGTACGGACGGCGTCCATGCTGCCGAAGTGCCGGGCGATGCGGCGGCTCATGGATCGGCCGGTGCCGCGCACGCCCAGCGCGCAGAAGACCCTGCTGAGCGGCTGCGTCTTGGCCCGCTCGATGGCGGCCAGCAGGTTGTCGGTGCTGGTCTCGCCCATCCGTTCCAGGCCCAGCACCTGCTCGCGGGTCAGGGAGAACAGGTCGGCGAAGTCGGCGATCAGCCCGGCGTCCAGCATCTGCTGGATGCGGCTTTCGGCCAGACCTTCGATGTCGAGCTGGTCGCGGCCGGCGGCGTAGCCGATGGAGGCGATGGCCCGGCAGGCGCGGCCTCGTACGCACCGCCACCGCTCCTGGGAGCTGTCGATGGCGTCGCCGCAGTTCGGGCAGACCTGCGGGATCGGGATCGGCCGCTCGTCGCCGGTGCGCAGGTGCACGACCGGCGCCTCGACCCGCGGGATCACGTCGCCGGCCTTGTAGACGGTCACGCTGTCGCCGAGCATCAAGCCACGACGCGCTATGTCGGAGGCGTTGTGCAAGGTGGCGTAGGTGACGGTGCTGCCGTCGAGCTCGACCGGCTCCAGCACGGCGCGCGGGGCGATGATGCCGGTGCGGCCGGTGTTCCACTCGACGCCGATCAGTTTGGTGATCTTTTCGGTGGCGGGCAGCTTGTAGGCGATCGCCCACCGGGGCGCGCGCGAGCTGAAGCCGGCTTGCGCCTGGTCGGCGGCGAGATCGCACTTGATCACGATGCCGTCGATGCCGAAGGCCAGATCGGCCCGTTTGGCGGCGATCTGTTCGACCCGCTCCTGGACCTGCTCCAGGGTGGTGGCGACGATCCCGCCGACGTCGGTGACCGCGGGAGTCTGCGCGCCCTGGCCGGCGACCCACGCCATGACCTCGCTGTGTGGCAGCTCGCGCAGCCGCGCAGCCGGCTCGGAAGCGTCGTCGGGGTGCGACAGCGCGCCGTAGCCGAAGAACGTCAGCTCGCACACGTACGGCCGGTCCTGGGCACGCAGCGTTCCGGCGGCGGCGCTGCGCGGGTTGGCGAACGTGGTGCCGTCGTGCGCCTGCCGCTTGGCGCACGCGTCTTCGAACTGCGACGCGGTCATCATCACCTCACCGCGCAACTCCACCGTGACGGGCTCGGCCAGCCTGGCGGGCAGCCCCACGATGGTGCCGATCGCGTGGCTCACGTCCTCACCCGCGGTCCCGTCACCCCGGGTGACCAGCTGCACCAGCCGCCCGCCGCGGTAACGCGCGGAGATCGCCAGCCCATCGAGCTTCGGCTCCACGCTCCACGCCGTCACCGGCCGGCCCAGCCGGCGCTCCAGCGACGCGGCCCAGTCGACCAGCTGCTCGGCGCCGAAGACGTTGTCCAGGCTCAGCATCGGCACCGTGTGCGGCACATCGCCGACCACCGCGCCACCGGCCACCTTGCCCGTCGGCGAGGACGGCAGCACCTCATCGGGATGCTCGGTCTCATACGCCTGGATGCCCCGGACCAGCCGGTCGTAGGCGTCGTCGTCCAGCGCGGACGTGCCGTCGCGGTAGTAGGCCTCGGCGGCGTCCAGGGCGAGCTGAACGGCTTCGGCGTAGGCGATCTGATCGGCGAGGAGGGTGCTGGGGGGCGCGTCGGTCATGATCCCATCATGCTGCCCGGCACCGACAGTTTCGGCTTGCGGAACGTGACCCCGAGCTGGAGCGTCCTTCCCGGGCGCGGCGACAATCGATCACTCATCGTCGGTCCAGGCACGCCTCTGCGGGGACCCGCGGCCTGATCAGGACGGTGCGGGTTCCGTGCCCTGGTGCTCGATGTGGGCGTCCGGTCCTGGGAAGACCAAGGCCTCGTGTTCCTGGTCAAGCCAGCGGACCTCGTACGGCGGTGAACCGTCGGCATGGTGCAACGCGGTGATGACGCCGATGCGTCGTGGCTCGCCCAGATGGGCACTTTCAACGACTAGCCGGTCCCCGATATCTGCCTTCATGGCTGGCCCCTTTCCTCTCTCTTCCATTCCAGCTCTACCCGGGCGTGAACGCCGGCCATGCGCCGGGCGGCCCGGAAGGGCTTTCATCATGACGTGGGCCCGGTGAGCTGATCGATGTCCTCCGAGGTGACGGCGCTCAGGGTGATCACGATGATCGCCTCCCGTCAGTCCGTCAGTCCGTCATTCCAATCTGGTCTGATGGCTTCCGCCGGGATAGGGCAGGAGGTCCCGAGGGTGGGTGACTTCCGTACCGCCTGACGTGGGCCCGATCCACTGGCGCGTGCAAGTGATCGGAGAGTCCGCCGTTGTGGCAGCAGGCGCGCTGCACAAGGCGACTTTCCAGGCCCACCGAGCCGGGTGAGCCTCCTCCGCTTCCGAGATATCAGCATCAAGGACCGAGAAACGGTAGAGAGAGGCCAAAAGTCTCTCCGGGCAAGGTCCATGGGCCCTGAGGCGACGGACGGAGCGGGTTCATGATGGGACCATGAGTTCGGCTGGTTGGTTGGACGCCTTTCGAGCACTGGCCGACCTACGCGGACGGCCCGGCACCCGGCTGATGGAGTCTCTGGCCAGGGCCGCCGCCGGTTCAGCGGAAGGCCCGCGGGCATGGGCGCCCGCGGTAGCCGGGCGGTTGGGCCTGCCGGCGGCCGCCGGGCTGGGACCGGCCACCTTCTACGCCGACCTCGCCGCCCGGCACGGCCGCCGCCACGTGCGGGTCTGCACCGCCGCGGCCTGCTTCGCCGCCTGCGCGGGCCGGCACCTCGCCGA
This sequence comes from Streptosporangium album, assembly GCF_014203795.1. Taxonomy (NCBI): domain Bacteria; kingdom Bacillati; phylum Actinomycetota; class Actinomycetes; order Streptosporangiales; family Streptosporangiaceae; genus Streptosporangium; species Streptosporangium album. Next base: position 240,783 of record NZ_JACHJU010000006.1, read on the forward strand.
GGTCGAGAACGTGCTCGGCACCCCTGTGAACAGCGCCGATCCGCAGGCCGGGGCCTCGCTGCAGGGTGTCCGCTGCCTCGGTTACTGCTACGCGGGCCCGGCCTGCCTCGACGGCGACCTACCCTGCACCGGCCCGGCCGTCGCCGATCAGCTCGCCGGCCGCGCCCTGCCACGGGCACCCTCGATTCCGGTCGCCGATGCCACCGGTGACCCGGTTGTGCTCGCCGGCATCGTCGCGGGGGAGTCCTCCTGGCAGGTGTGGCCCGAAACCGTGGACACGCGCAGGCCGGAACAGGTCCACGCCGAGGTGGCGGTCTCCGGGCTGCGGGGGCGTGGTGGCGCCGGCTTCCCGGTGGCCGCCAAGTGGGCCGCCGCGGGCGGCTCGCCTGACACGGTGGTGGTCGCCAACGGGGATGAGGGCGATCCCGGCTCCTACGCCGACCGGTTGCTGATGGAAGCCGATCCGGCGCGGGTGCTGGAGGGGTTGGCGCTGGCCTGTTTCGCCTGCGGAGCCCGCCGCGGCGTGGTGCTGGTGCGTTCGGAGTACCCGCGGGCGCTGGTGAGGATGCGGGCCGCGGTGGAGCGGGCCTACGCCGGCGGGCACCTGGGACGGATGATCCACGGCAGCGGCGTCGAGCTTGACGTCGAGGTGGTCGAGGGCGCCGGTTCCTACGTGGCAGGCGAGGAGACCGCCCTGATCGCCGGGCTGGAGGGTGCTCGTGGATGCGCGCGGGCCCGCCCGCCCTACCCGACGCAGCGGGGCCTGTGGAACGCGCCGACCGTGGTCAACAACGTCGAGACGCTGGCCGCCGTCCCGTGGATCCTGCGGCATGGCGGGACCGCGTACGCCCGCCGCGGTACGGGGGCCGAGACCGGCACGAAGCTGGTCTGCCTGTCCGAGCGGTTCGCCCGGCCCGGCTGCTACGAGGTCGAACTCGGCACATCGGTGCTCCGCATCGTCACCGAGCTGGGCGGCGGCCTGCGCGAGGGGGCGGAGCTGAGCGTTCTGCAGGTGGGCGGGCCGCTGGGCGGCTTCCTCGCCCCCAACCGGCTGGACGTGCCGCTGACCGATGCCGCCCTGACGAGCCAGGGCGCCACGCTCGGGCACGCCGGCCTCGTCGCCTTCGACCAGCAGGTGGAACCCGAGGAGGTGCTGCGGCATGTGTGGGAGTTCGCCGCCGCCGAGAGCTGCGGGGCCTGCTCACCCTGCAGGGTCGGTTCCCGCCGCGGTCTGGAGATCGCCGAGGCCGGTGTGCCGCCGGGGGAGGAGTACGCGCGGCTGCTCCGGGTGATGGGCCAGGCCAGCCTGTGCGCCTTCGGGCGGCGGGTGCCCGCCGCGGTGCGCAGTCTTGTCCGTGCCTACGGGGACAGGCTGGCGGGGTGGGACCGATGAGGGTCGACGTCGACGGTGTCACCGTCTGGCCGGCCGACGGTGCCTCGCTGCTCACCGCGGTGCGCTCGGCCGGCGTCGAGCTGCCCACCCTGTGCCACGACGACCGTCTGACTCCGATGGGCTCCTGCCGTACCTGCCTGGTGAGATCCGGTGGGAATGTGGTGGCCGCCTGCGTGACCCCGGCCGCCGACGGCGCGGTGGTCGAGGTCGTCTCCGACGATCTGCGAGCGCTGCGCCGCGAGGCGGTGGAGCTGATCGTCTCCGTCCTGCCGCCCTACGCTCTGGGCGACGGCGTGGGCAGCGGCGAGCTGGCCCGGATCTGTCACTCGCTGGGGATCGCGCCGGAGACCGCCCAAGGCCGCGGTGGCCGGGGCCGCGACGACACCCACCCTTACGTCCGCCTCGATCGGGATCTGTGCATCGCCTGCGGCCGGTGCGTGCGGATGTGCTCCGAGGTCCAGGGCACGTTCGCCCTCACCCTGGTCGGTCGGGGCTCCGATACGGTGGTCGCTCCCGGTACGGGCGGGGCGTGGGCCGACTCCGACTGCGTCGCCTGCGGTGGCTGTGTCGACACCTGTCCCACCGGGGCGCTCACCGAGCCTGGACTGCCGTTCGGCGCTGATGCGGCGGTTCCCGCACGTACCCGTACCACGTGTGGCTACTGCGGCGTCGGCTGTTCCCTGGAGGTGCTCACCCGTGACGGCCAGGTGACAGCCGTCCTGCCGGACCACGACGGCGCGGTCAACCACGGGCACGCCTGCGTCAAGGGCCGCTTCGCCCATGGCTTCCTCCGTTCACCGGAACGGCTCACCCGGCCGCTGCTGCGCCGCGACGGCCGCCTGGAACCGGTGAGCTGGGCCGAGGCGCTCGGCCACGTCGCCTCTGGCCTGCGGGCCGCCGTCGCCGAGGGCGGTCCCGACGCGGTGGCGGCGATCTCCTCGTCGAGGGCCACCAACGAGGAGAACTACCTGATCCAGAAGTTCATGCGGGTCGCCATCGGCACCAACAACATCGATAACTGCTCCCGGCTCTGCCACGCCCCCTCGGCCGCCGGGCTGACCGCCGCATTCGGCCTGTCCGGAGGTACGGACACCTTCGACGACGTCGAGAGGGCCGACTGCCTGCTACTGGTGGGTGCCAACCCGATCGAGGCCCATCCCGTGGTCGGCGCGCGACTGCTCCAGCGCGTCCTGCGCGGGGCGCGGTTGATCGTTGCCGACCCGCGGGCCGTCGGGCTGGCCCGTTACGCCGACGTGCACCTGCGGCCCCGCCCCGGCACGAACGTCGCCCTGTTCCACGGGCTGGCGCATGTGCTGCTCGCCGAGGGGCTGATCGACGAGGAGTTCCTGCGCCGCCGCGCGGCCCGGAATGCGCATCCCGGAGATGTTCGCAGCCGCACGCGCGAAAGAGCTGCGGGCGCTGTGGATCGTGGGAGAAGACGTGTGCGCCACCGATCCGGACGCCACCCGGGTCGCCGAAGCCCTGGATGCCTGTCCGCTCGTCGTCTGCCAGGAGCTGTTCCTGTCCGAGACGGCGCGCCGCGCCGACGTCGTGCTGCCGGTCGCGTCCTGGCTGGAGAAAGACGGCACCTTCGTCAATTTCGACCGCCGCTTCCAACGGGTGCGTTCCGCGCTGGACCCGCCGGGAGAGGCCATGACCGACTTCGCGGCCGTCCACGCCATTGCCTCGGCGCTCGACGTGGACCTGGGCTGCCGGACGCCGGCCGAGGCGCTGGCCGAATGCGGCCGGGTGGCACCCCTGTTCGCGGGACTGTCCCATGAGCGCCTGGACCGGGAGGGCGCCATCCCATGGCCGTGCCCGGACCCTGACCGCCCCGGAGAGGCCAAGCTCTACCGGGAGCGGTTCGCGACACCTGACGGTCTGGCTCACCTGGCCGCCTGCCCTTACCTCCCGCCAGGCGAGAAGCCGGACGACCGCTACCCCCTGATCTTGGTCACCGGGCGGCGCTGGGCGCACTACAACTCCGGCAGCATGACCCGCCGCACGCCCAACATCCGGCTGGCCGCTACCGACTGGCTCGACCTCCATCCCGCCGACGCCGCCCGGTACGGCCTCGGCGACGGCGACCCGGTCACGGTGGAGAGCCGCCACGGCCGGGCCGGCCTGACCGCCCGGCTCAGCCGCGACATGGCGCCTGGGCAGGTCTTCTGCGCCTTCCACTTCCCTTCCAGCGGGGTCAACACCCTCACCTCCGATCACGCGGACACCGCGACGTCGTGCCCTGAGTACAAGGTCACCGCGGTGCGGCTGGTGCCGAGCCATGACACGTCGACGCGCTGAGGTGGGTTTCTTCCGCGCGAAAGGGCGAAGGCCTCTCCGCGCCGGGACGATCCTCCCTGGGAAAACCACCGGTGCTGCGATCAGATGGGAGCGGGTGAGAGACAGGTTCGCCGCCTGGCCGGAGAAGTTCCCCGAGGTGGAAGTGGTGGAGGACGTTCAGGGCGCTCACCCCGTCCAAGCTCTCACCGACGCGTCCACCAGGGCCGATCTGGTTGTGGTGGGCTCGCGGGGCAGGAGCGTGGTCGGTTCGGTGGTGCTGGGCTCCGTCAGCCGCGGCGTGCTGCACCATGCCCACTGCCCGGTGGCGGTGATCCGGTCCTGAACGCCGGGCTCACGCGCGAGCCCGGCGAGTCGCCTCGTGAGTCGCCGACCGCCCGCCCAGAGCTTCATCCGACCGCGCCGGCCGGGTCTCGCCATGAGCCCGGCCGACTGTGGGTCTGGCATGCCGGGGTCCGTCGCTGATATACACCCGTGGGAACTCGGAGGGGGAACGGCATGCGCAGGCGGTGGCTTCTCGCGGTGATCACCTCGGTGGTCGCGATCATCGCCACCGGCGTGTACGCGCTGGTGGTCACCCCGGACGACGTGGTGGCCTCCTCTCCGGAGCGGTCCGGTCTCTCCGGAGAGCCGGTCGGGGAACCGCCGCCCGCCCCGGCGCCCATGCTCACCCTCCTCCCGGAGCCCACTCCCACACCGACCCCTCCGGCCGATCCGGGGCAGACCGCGGCGGGTTACCTCGCCGCCTGGCAGGCCGGTGACCTCTCCTCAATGGCCGGCCTGGTCGCCGATCCGCCGGCCGACTTCGCCGAGCGGCACCGGCGGTTCGACACCGAACTGCGGGTCTCGTCGCTGTCCCTCACCCCCGGTGAGCCGCTCCGCCAGGGGGAGGAGGCCGAAGTGCCCTTCCAGGGGGCGCGAGAGGTGGCGGGGCTGGGGCGGTGGCCGTTCTCCTCGGCCCTGCGGCTGACGCTGCGGGCCGGCACCTGGAAGGTGCTCTGGACCCCGGAGACGCTGCACCCCTCGCTCAAGGACGGCGGGAGCCTCCGGCTCAAGGAGACCCGGGTCCGCCGTCCGGCCACGCTCACCCGCGAGGGCGTGCCCTTCCCCCGCGACAGCAGGGCGGGCGCCTACGTCACCGGGCTGGACGACACGGCGGACGAGCTGGCGCTGGAGGAAACCCCCTCCGGCCGGACGCTGCTCACCTCCCCGGCCCCGCCGCTCCCGGGGACGCGCAGCACGATCTCCCAGCCCGTGCAGGCCGCGGCCGCCCGTGCCCTGGACGGCGTCGAACGGCCCGCCGCGATCGTGGCCGTGGACGTCCCGACCGGCCAGGTGCGCGCGGTGGCGGACACGCTGGGCGGCAAGCTGGCGTTCAACGGCCTCTACCCGCCCGGCTCGACGTTCAAGGTGGTGACCGCCGCCGCGCTGCTCCGCACCGGCCTGACCCCGGAGTCACCGGTCGCGTGCCCGGCCGCCTACACCATCCCGAACGCCCGGAGCTTCACCAACGACGGCGGTGCCGATCACGGCACCGTGACCCTCACCATGGCCTTCGCGTTCTCCTGCAACACCACCTTCGTCCAGCAGGCCTACGAGCGGCTGCGCGACGACCGGCTGCGCGCCGAGGCCGCCGACCGGTTCGGCTTCCGGGAGAAGCCGGGCCTGAGCTCCTGCCGGATCCGGCCGCAGGCGGACCTGAACGAGCTGGGCTCCGACGCCATCGGCCAGAACTCGGTGCAGGCCAGCCCGCTCTGCATGGCCGAGGTCGCCGCCGCGGTCGCGGGCGGCGTCTGGAGACCCGCGATCATGACCGACGAGCCTCCGGCCGGCTCGCCGGCCCCGGTGCCGCTGGACGAGGGCGTGGCCGCCGGCCTGCGCGCGATGATGGGCGCCGTGGTGGCCCAGGGCACGGCCGCCCAGGCCGGACTGCCGCCGGGCACCGCCGGCAAGACCGGGACCGCCGAGATCGCCGACGGCGGGTCCCACGCCTGGTTCATCGGCTACCGCGACACGCTGGCCTTCGCGGTGTTCGTCCAGAACGGTGGCAACGGCGGCAAGGCGGCGGCGCCGCTCGCCGCGAGGTTCCTCAAAGCCCTCTGAGACGAAAGCTGCGTTCAGGGACCCGCCGAAGAGAACACCGCCCTCCCCTTGGGATAGAGGAGGATCGGCCGGCTCCACGAGCAGTTTCAGCGGATCCGCAGCTCGACCACTGCCGCCACGTCCGCGAGAGCGGCGTCTCGGGGGTGAAGGCGATCCTGCTCGACCTGGCCACCCGGCGGCGCTTCCCGGCCGTCCTGCCGCTGCCACGCCTGGCATCGGCGCTGTTCAGGCCATCCGGCTGGCTGGCGGGCCTGCCGATGCGGGAGGTCTCGGTACGTCGGTCGCGAGTGCTCCCGCCCGGGCGGGCACGGGGGCGACCGTCACGCCATGTCCCAGAGCAGCCGGTAGTAGGCGATGCGCTCCGGGTCCGGGGCGATCCCGTACGCGTCGTACACGACACCGTCGTAGCCCGGGCCGTAGTTCCACTCCGTGCTCCACGCCGCGACCGCGAGATCGGCCCACCGGTCGGCCACCCCGAGCGAGCCGAGGTCGACGTGCGCGGCGAACGTGCCGTCGTCGTGCAACAGGGTGTTGGGGACGCACGCGTCCCCGTGGCAGACCACCAGGCGGTCGATCGCGGGCGGCTCGCCGATGCGCGCCCGGGCCTCCGCGAGGTCGAGATGGCGGTGCTCGGGGAACCAGTCGGCCGGTCCCTCGCCGTCGGCGATGCGCTCGTCGGCGCGGGCGAGCCGCCGATCGACGCTCCAGTCGAACGGGCATCCCTCCACGGGCAGGGCGTCGTGGAGCAGGCGCAGCCCTCGGCCGATCGCGGCCGCCGCGGTCGCCGGGTCGGCGATCCAGCGAGGGTCCACCGCCGAGCGGCCGGGGACCGCCGCCGTGACCAGCCACGCACCGTCGGCGTCCGTACCGTGCTCGATGACGCGCGGAACGGTCGCCCACCGCTGCGCCCAGGCCAGGCGCTCCGCTTCGGCGGGGAGGTCGATCTCCGGGGTGCCGGCGGCGACCCACTTGGCGTACCTGGTGCCCTCGCGCCCGTTCTCGAGGCGGAACGTCAGGCCGCCGAGCTCGTTGCGCCACACCGGAGTGACGGTGTCGCCGCCGGCGAGCGCCGCGACGACGGCGGGGACGGCCACGGGGCCGGTCGGGATCTCGGAGATGACGGGGCGGCTCATAGAGACGCGATCCTCCCAGTGAGCGGCACCGGTGACAAACGGTTTTTCGAGGGAGAGGCGGTCTGCCGGTGAGGCTCGAGTACGGGAACCTCACGGTTTTCAGCGCTGTTCAGCGAGGAACCCGGGCCGCTCGGCAGGCTGCCCCCCTGCCTATTTGCTGTTTTTACGTAGTTACGTAAAATAAAACCATGGACCTAGAGGATCGCGTCGCAGAGTTGGAACGCCGACTCGCGGCGCTTGAGGGAGCCGACCGCGGTGGAGGCCGCGCCGCCCATCCGGAGGACTCCGATTTCTGGGCCCTGGAGGGCCTGAAGGCGAAGTTCGCCGAGGGTGAGGTCGCCCATGGCGGAGTGCTGTTCACCGGAGCGGTCCGGTTGCCGACGGGCGAGCGGTACGAATGGCAGCAGTCCCTGCCCACCGACGCGCTCCTCGGCGAGGACTGGTCGGATGTCGCGGAGTCCTTCGCGGCACTGGGGCATTCCGTGCGGATGCGCCTGCTCCGCGAGATCCTCGACGGCCGTCGCACCGTCGCCGAGCTGGCCGCGCTCGACGGCCTCGGCACAACCGGTCAGGTCTACCACCACCTGCGGCAACTGACCTCCGCGGGCTGGCTGCACGTCGCGGGCCGGGGCCGCTACCAGGTCCCTCCGGGACGGATGGTCCCGTTGCTGGTGGTGCTGGCCGCCTCCCGGCCCTGAACCCGTCCGACACCCGATCCCTGGAAGGGCGTCATGCGCAAAACATTCATGATCCTTGGCCGCTTCTGCTGGGTGGTGTTCTTCGCACAACTCGTGGCGGGGTTCTTCCTCGACTTCTCCTGGATGTGGGGCTGGATCCCGCTGGGGTTGGCGATCGTCCTGCAGTCCGCGGTGAACCGGCAGCTTGTCCTGCCCGGCCCCCCGCGGGCCGTCGAGGTCGGCCTGCCGGTCACCGGCCGCTGGTCCGCCCTCAACAGCCCGGCCGACAAGGTCCCCAGTCACGGCACCCACGGCTACGGCCAGTCATACGCCATCGACATCGTGGCGGAGCCGGAGGATCAGGCCCGTCCCCGCTTCGGCTGGTGGCCCGTCGTCCGCCGCAACCGCGACTTCCCGGCCTTCGGCGCCCCGCTCCTGGCCGTCGCCGACGCCACCGTCGTGCGTGCCACCGACCGCCACCGCGACCATCTCAGCCGCAACTCGTTCCCCGCCCTGCTCTACCTCGTCTTCGAGGGGATGTTCCGCGACATGGGCGGTCCGGGCCGGGTCGTCGGCAACCACATCGTCCTCGACCTCGGCGACGGCACGTATGCCATGTACGCCCACCTTCAGCGTGGCTCGCTGGCCGTCCGTGAGGGTGACCGGGTCCGCGCGGGCCGGCCGCTGGCCCGCTGCGGAAACTCCGGTAACTCCACCGAGCCGCATGTGCACTTCCAGCTGATGGACGGCCCCGACCTGGATGTGGCCCACGGAGTCCCCTTCTCCTGGCGCGGAGTCGGCGTGCCCGGTAACGGCGAAGTTTTCTCGGCCGACGAGGAACCCGCGATGCCGTGAACCTGGCACGCCGACTCCGCGCACCGGCTGCAGAGCGGACGGGGAGAGGGAGCGCTGCCGGCCTGAGGACGCCGACGGCAGGGGACGCCTCGGCGCAGGTCGGCTCGTCAAGGTCATTCTCGTTGTACAAAAGCGCAAAACGGGATGAAAATTGCTAACTGGTGTATATGATGTTCGGGTTTTGCGATGATCATTTCTTGATAATGTGTCGTTACATACCGTAACTGAAGGACGCCATGCGATCTCGCTTAAGTGCGATGGCTCTGTCGGTGGTGACTCTGGCCGCTACCACCGGCCTGATGGCCGTGACCACCCCCGCCTCCGCGACCGCCCCCACCAGCCAGACGGTGACCGTCGAAGCGGTCGAGGACACCTATGTCAGCCAAGCCGGCCCCACGGCGCCGCATGGCAGCCACGCCTGGCTCTCGGCCAACGCGGCCACATCCGACGGCGCGACCGACACCGAGCGCCGCGCCTATGTCCGTTTCACCCTCAAGGGCCTGCCCGACAACGCTTCCGATGTCAAGCTGACGCTGGAGCTGCAACCGGTCAGGACGACCGATACCGTCCTCGAGGTGCGTCCGGTCACCGGAACGTGGTCCGAGTCCACTCTGAACTGGAACAGCCGGCCGGCCACCGGTGCGGTGCTGGCCACCGCCAAGGGCCTGACCAGTGGACAAACGGTCAAACTGGACGTCTCTTCTGCTTTCACTGGCAACGGTACCTATTCGTTCGCCATCACCTCGCCCTCGAACGTCCAGAGCGTGCTGCACTCCTCGCAGGCCACCAGCGGCGAGGGGCCCAGGCTCACGGTGACGTACGTCGATGCGCCCCCGACGGTTCCGGCCGGTCCGCTGCCATTCGACCTGCCGTCGACCTCGACGCTGCGCGCGTCCTCCCACAAGGTGTTCGCGCACTACTTCACGCCGTACCCGATCTCGCTGAACAACAAGGCTGGGGCCGACGACTACTACACCAAGAACTACCTGAACCCCGCCGGCGAGAGTGGCAAGCACGTGGCGTACGGCGGACTGCTGCGTGACCGGCCCTTCCCCCGGGAGGTGCTGTCCGGCGACTGGCAGCTGGCCGACATGAAGAAGGAGGTGCAGACCGCGGCCAAGGCCGGGCTGGACGGCTTCACCGTGGACGTGCTCTCCCTCACCAGCGCCCACTGGGACCGGCTCAAGATCCTGATCAAGGCCGCCGAAGCGGTCGACCCCGGCTTCAAGATCGTGCTGATGCCGGACATGACCTCGCTGAAGGTCGACGCCGGCACGCTCGCCTCGGCCATGGCCGGCCTGGCCGCCTCCAAGTCGGTCTACCGCCTGGGCGACAACCGCCTGGTGATCTCGCCGTTCAAGGCCGAGCAGCAGAACGCCGCCTGGTGGAAGAGCTTCATGGGCATCATGAAGAGCTCCCACGGCATCGACGTCGCGCTGGTCCCGGTCTTCCTGAACTTCTCGTCCAACGCCTCGGCCTTCGCGCCGATCAGCTACGGCTTCTCCAACTGGGGCAACCGCAGCCCGGCTCAGCAGACCGGCATCGAGTCCAACATCTCCAAGGCGCACAGCCTGAACAAGATCTGGATGCAGCCGGTCTCGGTCCAGGATGAGCGACCCAACCAGGGCATTTACGACGAGGCCAACAACACCGAGAACCTGCGTACGACGTGGGAGAAGTCCATCTCGGGCGACGCCGAATGGATCCAGCTCACCACCTGGAACGACTTCTCCGAAGGTACCCAGTTCGTTCCCTCGGTGCACAACGGCTCGACGTACCTGGACATCTCGTCCTACTACCTGACCTGGCTGAAGACCGGCAAGGCTCCGGCGATCGTGCGTGACACGCTCTACCTGACGCACCGCTCGCAACCCGTCGCGGCCAGGCCGACGTCGGGTTCGCAGACCATGTTCATGAACCCGCGCGGTGGCACGTCCACGCCGCGCGACAAGGTCGAGGTGCTGTCGTTCCTCACCAAGGCGGCCGCGGTGAAGGCGACCATAGGCGGCAAGGAGCAGAGCTACGACGCCAAGGCCGGCGTCCAGGCGCAGCTCTTCCCCTTGGCGTACGGACTGAACAAGGCGTCCGTGGGCGCGGTGACGGTCTCGTCGCCGTGGGAGGTCAAGAGCAGCTTCTCGGTGCAGGACCTGCAGTACAACGCGGTCAGCAGCGGCCGCAAGTGAGTTCCTCGCGCCCGCCCGGGCCGGGCGGGCGCGACCTCGGCGGCCCGGCCGGCCCGGGCTCACGATCACCGGCGCAGGAGCCGGCGGGTCGCCGGTGAGATAGACCGGCCGTGACAGTTCGCGCGGTCACCGGAGACCCGCCGGGCTCAGGGGCGCAGCGCCGCGAGCTGCTGCTCGAACGGGACGACGTCGTCGAGCCGCCCGGCGTCGATCGGTCCGGCGGCGGGCGGCCGGCGCAGCATCAGACCGGCCAGCTCGCCGCCCGCGCGGACGACGCGGGCGGCCAGGCCGTCGGTGCGCGCGTCCCCGCCGGTGCCCCAGTCCTCCGACGCCGCGTACACGGCGGTGGGTACCACGAGCGCGCGCAGGTAGACGAAGAGCGGGCGCAGGGCGTGCTCGAGGGCGAGCGAGTGCCGCGCCGTACCACCGGTCGCCGCGATCAGCACGGGCTTTCCGGCGAGCGCGGTGTTGTCGATCACGTCGAAGAACGACTTGAACAGGCCGCTGTAGGAGGCGGTGAAGATCGGCGTCACCGCGATGACGCCGTCCGCCTCCGTGGCGGCCTCGACGGCCTCGCGGAGGGCGGCGGCCGGAAAGCCGGTCACCATGGCGTTGGCGATGTCGCCGGCGAGGTCGCGCAGCTCCACCACGCGCACCTCGACCGCGGCCTCCCCGTCCGCCAGGCGCCGCTCGGTCGCCTCGGCCAGCCGGTCGGCCAGCAGGCGCGTTGACGACGGCCGGCTGAGACCGGCCGAGACGACCACGAGCTTCAGGGGCTTCATCGGAATCCTTTCGGTGCGGGACCCCGTCCCAGGGACGGGGTCCGCCACGGGACGGTTGTCAGGCCGGGGAGCCGGCGGGGACGGGCGACTCCGTCCCGTCACCGGCGTCGCGGCGGGCGACGAGCGCCGCATGGGTGGGGCCGTCCGGCACCTGGCTCGGCCGGCCGGAGGCGAACTCCTTGCGCAGGACGGGCACGACCTCCTCGCCGAGGATGTCGAGCTGCTCCAGCACGGTGGAGAGCGGCAGCCCGGCGTGGTCCATCAGGAACAGCTGGCGCTGGTAGTCGCCGAAGGACTCCCGGAAGGTCAGGGTCTTGTCGATGACCTCCTGCGGGCTGCCCACCGTGAGCGGGGTCTGGTCGGTGAACTCCTCCAGCGACGGGCCGTGGCCGTACACGGGCGCGTTGTCGAAGTAGGGGCGGAACTCCCGTACGGCGTCCTGGGAGTTCTTGCGCATGAACACCTGGCCGCCGAGGCCGACGACGGCCTGCTCGGGAGTGCCGTGGCCGTAGTGGGCGAAGCGCTCCCTGTACAGCTCGATCAGGCGGATGAAGTGCTCCTTGGGCCAGAAGATGTTGTTGGCGAAGAACCCGTCGCCGTAGTAGGCGGCCTGTTCGGCGATCTCCGGGCTGCGGATCGAGCCGTGCCAGACGAACGGCGCGACCCCGTCGAGCGGCCGGGGCGTCGAGGTGAACGACTGCAGGGGGGTGCGGAAGCGGCCCTCCCAGTCCACGACGTCCTTGCGCCACAGCTCGTGCAGCAGCGCGTAGTTCTCGATGGCCAGCGGGATGCCCTGGCGGATGTCCTTGCCGAACCACGGGTACACCGGCCCGGTGTTGCCCCGGCCCAGCATCAGGTCGACGCGCCCGTCGGCCAGGTGCTGCAGCATCGCGAAGTCCTCGGCGATCTTGACCGGGTCGTTCGTGGTGATCAGGGTCGTGGCGGTGGAGAGGATGAGCCGCTCGGTCCGCGCGGCGATGTAGCCGAGCATGGTCGTCGGCGACGACGGCACGAAAGGCGGGTTGTGGTGCTCGCCGGTCGCGAAGACGTCGAGCCCGACCTCCTCGGCCTTCAGCGCTATGGCGACCATCGCCTTGATCCGCTCGCGCTCGCTCGGTGTCCTGCCCGTGGTGGGGTCCGTGGTGACGTCGCCTACGGTGAAGATCCCGAACTGCATCGTGTTCACCATCCTCCAGATCATTGAAGTTTCAACCGTGTTGAACGCCGTGGCACCTGGATTATTCCCGGAAGCCGGAGGACCGGTACGGCGCGCGCCGGGCCGTGAAACGTCCCGGGGAACCGGTCGGCTCACAGGCTCTCCAGCCGCCGCCGTATCTCGGTGACCTGCAGCGGCTCGGCCCCCTCATCCCACTGCGCGAGCGCGGCCAGCCCCTTCTCGCGCTGTTCCCGCGTGTTCCGTGGGTCCACCCGGGCGAGATGCAGCCATGCCAGCGCGGTGCTCACCCCCATCGCGGGGAGCCGCTCCACGGCAGACCACAGGAGCTTGGCGGCCTCCGCGTGGTCCGCCTCCGGCAGCGTCGCCGCCCGGTGCATCTGGCAGCGGGCCTGACCGATCGTGTCCCTTGCCCGGTCGTACAGCTCGGCCGCCTCCTCCCAGCCGTTCGAGGCCTCGTGCGTCCGGCCCAGGCAGCGGTTGACGAGCGCGAGAAGCTCCAGGGTGTGGGCCTCGGCGCGCAGGTCGCCCGACCGCCGTGCGATCTCCAGGGCCTGGACCAGGGTCTCCACCGCATCCCTGTACAGGCGGTGCGCCTCATCCTGTGTCCCGGGGACGCTTTCATGAGGTACGGCGTCTCCGTGCTGGGGGGCCGTCCCGTCCTTCCTGCCCGTGAAGCCGCTGACCTGCCCCCGGCGTATCTGGAGGACGGCCATGTTGATCAACCGGGTGGCCTGTCCCGTGGTGTCCCCACCCGGCAGGGCCTGGCCGTACTGCACCAGTGCCGCCTCCACCGCGGCGAACTCGTCGCCGGCCGCCAGGAGCGTCGCCGCGCGTGCCAGATGGAGCTGGGCGGGCCATGACTCGACGCCGGCCTGCAACCGTGCGGCCTCGTCGAAGTGTTCCCGGGCCCTGCCCGGCTCGCCCAGCTCCAGGGCGATCAGGCACAGCCGTAGCTCGGCGGTCGCCCAGGCGTCCGGATATCTCAGCTTCTTGGCTGCTTTCGCCAGGGCGCAGGCGGCCTCGCGCCTTTCCTCGTGGCGCTGCTCAAGGGCGAACCACACCTCCAGGGCGTCCGCGATCCGCCACAGGGACTCGGCCGCCTGCGGGGCCGGCTCGGGCATCTTCAGCATCTGCAGCAGAGCCCTGTCCTCGAGGCCGAACCAGCCCCGTGCCTCCTCCTGTGGGAGCCGGTCGGCCAGGAGGTCGGCCCGGTCCGCGAAGTGCTTCACCAGACGCTGCAACGCCGCCTTCCATCTCTCCGGCTTCGCGTCTCCCGGTTTCCCGTCCGGTGAGGTCACGATCGCGCGGGCCGCGCCCACCACACGGATCCGCCGCCTCGTCATCTCCGCCAGGCCGTACCGGCTCAGCTCCTCCATCGCCTGTCCGGCTTCGTCTTCCGAGCTGCCGGCGAGGGCGGCGACCCCATCGGTCCCGAGTTCGGCGATCGGTGCGTACACGAGCAGTCCGAGCAGCTGCCGCGCCTCCTGGCTCACCCGTCTCAGCTGCAGGTCGAGCAGGACCTGAAGGACGCGGTCGCGGGGTCCCGCCTCCAGCTGATCCACCAGCGACGCTATCGACTCCTTCCTGTTCTGGGTGAGCCAGCGGCCGATCCCGACCACGAGGGCGGGCCTGCGCAGGAAGCGTTTCGCCAGCCTGTCCCCGGCCTCGGGTTCGTCCCGGAGCCGCTCCACCCCCATCTGCTCCGCCTCGATCCGGGAACGCAGCAGCTCCAGGCCGTCGGCCGCGTCCAGAATGCCGACGTGGACGACCTCCACGTCGTTGAGGTCGTCCGCAGCGACGACGAGGTCTCCGGCGACGATGATCCGGCTCCCCGGCACATGACGGGGAAGCCAGGCCACCTGGTCCCACCGCGCGACGTTGTCGAGGAGCAGGAGACGGCCGCTCAGATGGAGTGTCGTGGAGACCTCCTGAGCCGCCACCCGCTCGTCCTTGATCGGCCCCAGCGGGCGGCCGAGCGTCCGCAGCACCCGTTCCGCCACGCTCTGCCAGTTCTCGGGTTCGTCCCTGTCCTGCCCTCGCAGGTCGGCGTAGTGCTGCTGCTCTGGTTCCGGCGCCACCCTCCACCCGGCGTTGACGGCCACCGCGGAGGTGCCGATCCCGGTCACCCCCCGGACCACGACCAGGCGTGACTTCAGGGCCAGGTCGGCCACCTCCCTTACCTCCCGGTCCCTTCCGATCAGCGCCTCGATCCGTGGGGGGAGTCGCCGGGACTCCAGCGGGAAGGACGGGGAGGTCTTATGCCTGCGCAGCCACCGCGCGGAGAGCAGCAACAGCGACACCGAGAGCGTCAGCCCGGTGGGGATCGCCGGCAGGACGAGGTCGAAGGTCATCTCCAGAAGGACGGCCGCTCCCACCGAAGGGCCGAACAGGAGCGCGGCATCCAGCAGCTCCTTGCGGTTTCCCGGCAGCGCCGAACGCAGCCCGGCCAGGACCGGCCGCTTCGGGGACGGCCTCCCGGGGGAGGAGCTCATCGATGAACCCCCTGTGTCAACCCTCTGACCAGCCACTTGCCAGTGGTGAACAGCAGCAGGGCGGGCACGGCGGTCATCATGACCCCCTGGGCTGCCAGTCCTCCGGCCGAGGTCGCGAAGTAGCGTGCCTGCTGCAGCAGCAGCAACGGCGCCTGATCCGCCGCCGGCCAGTTGAGCAGCAGGCCGACCACCAGGTCGTTCCAGACGAGGATGAAGGTCAGCACCCCCACCGCGACCACCGCGGGAACGCTCTCGGCCATCATCTGGACCATGGCGGAACGCCCTTCGGTGAGCGGTCGCCGCACCACCGGCCGCGGTACCGACATGAACGCGTTGCGCAGGAGCAGCACGCCCAGGGGAAGCACCAGCGCGGCGTGCACGAAGCCCAGGACCACGACGCTGCCCAGGGAGACGCCCAGCACCTTTCCCAGCGGTACGGCCAGCACCTGCGGCGGCAGCACGGCGAGCACGACCGCCACCCCGGTGACGATCCGCCGCGTACGGCTGGACAGCCGTTCGTGTGTCAGGGCGTAGGCGGCGGGGACGGCCATCAGCAGGACGACGGAGGCGACCAGTAACCCGCGCTGCGCCGTGGCCACCAGCGCTCCGGCGAAGGAACCGCCGTCGAGGGCTTCGGCGTACGAGCTCAGGCCGTAGCCTCCGGTCCACCATCCGGACACGGCCACCGCGTCCGGGGCCCTGAACGAGGTGAGCACGAGGACGGCGAACGGGAACGCCCAGAGCACGGTCACCGCCGCGGTCATGGCACGCAGCGGCCAGCGGGTGCGGCGCGCGGCGGGCGGGCTCGCCCTCCGTCTCCGCAGTCCCGCCTCCGGCCAGTCACGGCGGAGCCTCCACAGCACCAGCAGTGCCACCGCGGCGGCCAGCACGGTCAGCAGGACCGCCAGCGCCGACGCCCGTCCGTCTCCGAGATCGTCGCGGTGGCGCCACCAGAAGAGCCCCACCACGTCCACCTCGGGCTGGACCGAACCCGGCGCGCCCACCAGGATCAGGTCGAACACACGGACGGCGGCGGTGAGCATGATCAGCATCACCAGCGCCGCCGTGGGGAACAGCGCCGGGATCACCACCATGCGCAGGCGGCGCAGCCGCCCGGCGCCGAAGACGCGCCCCACGCGCAGGAGATCCGCCGGCATCTTGGCCAGGCCCACGTGGAAGACCAGGAAGGCCAGACCCGTCCACTGCCAGACGAACACCGTGCCGAGGACCAGCCAGATCCAGCCGGGCCCGGTGAAGAGCACGCGGTCGGCCAGCAGGGCGTTCACCATGCCCCGATGGGGGTCCGGGTCGAAGATCAGGCGGAAGGCCACCCCCGCCGTCAGCGGGGAGGTCACCGCGGGCAGCCCCAGCACGGTCAGCAGCAGCACGCGCGTGCCCCGCCCCGCGTCGCGGGCCAGCCAGGCCAGCCCGAGCCCGAGCGCGCAGACCACCGGAGCGAGCATCAGCCAGAGGGCGTTGTGGGACAGGGCCCGCCAGATCTCCTCATCGATCAGGACGTCCAGGTAGTTGGCCGGACCGGCGCCCTCGGTCACGCTCGCCACCACGGTCACGGCCAGCGGCCCGAGAAGGACGACGGACGCGAGAACGACGGCGGGCAGCAGGTGCCGCCAGGCGTCCCAGCGGCCATGCCCGGACGACTTGGCCGGCGCGCGCATGTCGTGATGGGGCGTGGCCTCGAAGAGAAGGTCGCCGGGGAGGTCGTCGCGCGTCATGACGGCCGTCCCCTCCTGATCAGCTTCGCGATCATCCTCATCGCGTCGTCCGCGGCCTGTTCGGGCGCCTGCCCGTCGACGGCGACCGCGACGAACAGCTCGGTCAGGACCCGCCACAGGCCCTGGCCGTCCCCACCCGACAGGGGCCCCGTGAGCCGATCGGAGAGGTCGAACTCGATCGACTGGCTCAGCTCCGGCACCAGGTCCCGTATCGGGGCCGGGTAGCCGCGGACGTTCTGGTTGAGCGACAGGAAACCTCCCGCGGCGGCCCAGCCTCCCAGCCGCTCACCGGCGCCCTCGCCGGTGAGCCACTCCACGAACCTCCTGCCGCGATCTCCGCTCGACTCGAGCGCCACGACGGCGTCCCCGCCGACCACCACACGCGGTGCGGGGTGGCCCCGCGGGCCGGGGAAGCGGAACCGCCACGCCTCCTGTCCCGGCGAGCGGTAGTGATCGATGACGGGCCAGGCGAAATCGGGGGCGGCCAGCATGTCGGCGCTGCCGTACCGGAAGACGTCGAGGATCGAGTCGTGAAACTGGGTGACCAGTGCCTGCCGGCCCCCGCCGGGGACGAGGCCGCGGATGGACCACAGGTCCGCCAGCCGGTTGAGCGCCTTCCTGATGGAGTCGTTGCCCCAGCTCTCGGGCTTCCTGTGCAGGGTGCTGTAGGTCGCCGGGTCGAGCCCGAGGAGGACGTTCTCGAACCAGTCGGTGAGCACCCAGCCGTCGGCCGCGGCGATGGCGAGCGGCGGGCGACCGTCCTTCGCCCGCGCGCGGTCGCGGCACAGCTCCACCCAGCTCTCCCAGTCGGTGGGCAGGGTCGGTACGGCCTCCGGCCGGTACCACACCAGCGACTTGTGCGCGACTTTGAACCAGGCGCCCTTGAGCGTGCCGTCCGCCCCGCAGCGCATGAGGTCCTGCCAGAAGGGAGGGTCGCCGGACGGCAGGGACTGCAGCCGCGCACAGACGGCGGACTCGTTGATCAGCCCGGGTCGCGGCACGATCGCCACGTCGGGGGTGGCCGCCGGAGCCACCGAACTTCCGAGCAGGGCGGCGATGTTGTCCCCGGCCGAGTAGACGACGGCGGACTGTCCCTGCAGGACCCGGTTGAAGCGACCCAGCTCCCAGCCGCTCCACACCACCGCGATCCGCAGCGGGGGGTCGCCGCCGCAGCCCGTCAGCCCGGCGGCGGCCAGGCCCGACAGTACGGCGAGGGCATGCCTACGGTCCATCCGCATCGACGACCTCCCAGGAGGCTGCGGGGGTACGGAGCATCTCGACCCGGTGCCTGTCATCGCTCACCACCAGGACCGGCAGGTCCGGGTAGGCCTTCAGGCTCTCGCTCACCGCCACGTGGCAGGGCGGGTATCCCGCGCGATCCTCGATCACCACGGCCTCCGCCGTCGGCCAGTGGCACATCGCGCGGGCGAGCGCCACCCGGAGCCTTTCGTCGGGGGAGAGGTCGTGCGGCCGCCAGCCCAGGAACCCGTGAAGGTTCAGCCGTCCGGCCACCAAGTTCACGTGCCCTTTTCGGTGATTTGCATGCTCTTTTCGGGAGTTGTCCGGATGGCGGTTCCGCACCCCGAATTCGATGTTCTGCTCGACCGTCAGGTGGGGGAAAAGACTGCCCCCGGCAGGCACGAAGGCGATGCCGCGCTCCTCTGAGCTCAGTGAGGTGATCTCGCGGTGGCCGATCAGAATCCTGCCCCTGATCGGCCAGGCCTGCCCCAGCAGCACGTCGGTGAAGGTCTCCGCGTCGGCGGTGCCGTCCGCCAGCACGACCCCCGTCTGCCCGGTCTGGACGACCAGGGAATCGGGCTTCAGCGCACGCCCGTTCCCCTCGTGCTCCCAGCGGAGACCGTCCAGGTGGAATTCCCAGTGCGGATCGTCCGATTGAAGCTGTGGCCCGGGCATGTATTCATCAGCTCCGGTGAGCGGGGAGACGTCCCTCCTTGTATAACGTAACGAGATTGGTCTTTGAAAGGTTTCGGTGGATTGCGCCCCGATTGATTTCCGCCTCCGCGGGGTGGGGAAACCCGCCCACGTCGGGGCGGACGGTCTCCGCGGCGGCCGGGGCGCCGGGCCCCGGCTGTGCTGACGTCTCCGGCCGGCCCCGCGCGGGGTCCCGCCGGGGTCGGCGGCCACCCAGCTCGCGTTCGGGTGGTCGGGGGCGACGCCTCTGCCGAGGAAGTCGTAGACGGTGTCGGCGTACAGCCGTGCCACCTGGGGTGTCGAGGCGTTGCCGTACCGGGCCACGGCCTCGTACCAGCGCCCGGCGTCTGTAAGCGATTGACATTGAGTCATTGTCAGCAACCGGCGTTCACGCTGGGTGACAGCTGCTTGTGAGCTTGCTCCCGGTGGAAGAGGACGAGCGCCGCGGCGACGATACCGCCGATCTTCCAAGGGCACTTGCTGACGTTCCGCAGTGCCTTGAACCGCATCTTGAGCTGGGCGTTCGCTCGTTCGGCGAGGGCTCGGAGCGCACCGTGGACCTTGTTGTACTGGATCTGATCGTCGGTGAGTGTGCCACCCCGAGACCTCTTGTACGGCAGGCGAAACCCCATACCCGCATCGACGTAGCCGAGGTCGGCCAACGTGATCAGCCCGTCCTCGGCGGCCTTGGCCAGCGGGTCGAGGAGGCCGTGCAGGCGGGCACAGGTGAGATCGTGTTCACGGCCGGGCCGTACCTCAGAAGTCCACAGCGGGTCGCCGCCGGGGCTGGACAGGACCTGAATGTTGCCGCCGTGCTGCTTGTGTTTTCCACTCCACCACAGGTCGGCGCCGTTCGGGCCCAGGGCGCGGCAGCGGTCGGTTTCGATCAGCGTGCCATCCAGATGCAGGTGGGTGTAGCCGGCGGCCTTCGCCGCCGTGAGCGCCTCCTGTAGCGTCGGCGCCTGGGCCTTCAATACGGTGACCCCTTCTTCGACGTACCGATCACAGGTCGCGTGCGAGATGGCGTTATCGGCGGCCGGCCGGGCGATCCGAGCGCCGTCCACCAGCCAGCGGATGATCAGAACGGCCTGCTTGAACTCGCCCAGCGCCCGAGTGCCCGCGCGGGTGCGGCGCCGTACCCGCTCGGCGCGCAACAGCCCGGCCAGAAACAGCACAACCTCGCGCGGCATGTCCAACTCGGCTGTGTAGGTGATACTGGAGGTCACGTGAAGCCCTTGTGTGCGGTGCGGTGGATCCTTCGACAAGACCCACCCCTACCAGGGGCTTCACGCTTTTCTCTACTTGATCACTCCCACGCCCGCCGTGATCGGCTACACACGGTCATCGACCGTTGCTGACAACGTCTCATTACTCACCCGGTAAATGAAGGGGTGCTTCTCAATTTCGGCCCGCAATAAGTGGTAACCGAAAACAGATGAGCCGACTGCCGGAGGACCTCGCGCCAGACGGGGCCGGAGCCCCGCCCCGGGTGGCGCCGGCAGCCTCGGACGGGCCTCTCCCCGTAGGCGGATCGGCCGGAGCGCTGATTACTCGATTGTCGGTCGAGGGCGTTAACGTTCCGCGCATCGCAGTCACAGGTGCTGAAACCCCTGTGAAAGTTGACGATCCGTGCGCGATGAGGGGGAAACCGTTGGGTTGGCTGTCGGCGGGAGACGGGTACGAGATCGCCCTGATGGAGGGACGGGTGGTGGCGAGGGCCACCGCCGGCCGGGCGGCGGGACGGCAGTTGAAATCGCTGCCCAAACAGGTGCGGGAACACCCCGAGACACAGCGGCTGCGCCTCTTCGCCGCATGGCTCGACCGGCACGCGGCCGCCTGCCAGGCCCAGGTGGACACCTGGATGGTGTCGTCCCTGCCCGTCCCCACCGGGCTGGTGGCCCGGGTGTGGCCGGACGAGGCGTGGCAGTCGGTGCTGCGTGACCTCGTGGTGGTCGGCGACGACCCCGACGAGGCGGGCTTCCTGCGGGACGTCACCGGCTCCGGAGAGCTGCGCGTGGTGAACCTGGACGGCGAGACCGTCCGGCTCTCCCCGGCCACGGTGACCCTGCCGCACCCCGTGCTGCTGCCCGATCTGGAGGAGCTGCGGGAGTTCGCCGCGGAGCTGGGTGTCGACCAGCGCGTCGAGCAGATCCACCGGGCGACCTGGACCATGCCGGCCGATCCGGCGGCGAGGGCCACCGCGATGACGGAGTTCGCCGGAGGAAGATTCGGTTCCCGGTCCGGCCTCACCGCCCGGGCCACCTCCCTCGGCTACCGGGTGTCGGGAGGTTACGCCACCTGTTCGGTGCGTGACGCCGGGTTGATCGCCGAGGCGTCGGTGTGGATCGGGGAGCCCTACTGGGACGGGGAGACCGAGACGGGCAGCCTGAGCTGGCACGACCAGGACGGCAGGGAGCTGCCGCCCCGGAAGGTCGGCCCGGTGGCCTGGTCGGAGGGGATGCGGATGGCCGCGGCGCTGTACGCCGGGCGGACGGTCGAGGGAGGAAGGGACGCATGAGCGGCGCCGTGTCGTCAGCGGGGACGGGAGCCGGGCGGCTGCCCGGATCGGAGGCGGAGATCGGGACGCGGGAGCTGCCCGGAACGGGGACGGAGATCGGGATGCGGGAGCTGGTCGAGGCCGGGGCGGTGCTTCCGCCGGGTGCGGACGGAGACGACGAGCGGGTGGTGCCGCTGACCACGCGCGCCTACCGGCATCCGGGGCTGGACGGCCGGGTGGTGGTGCGCCTGGTCGCCGAGGAACTGGGCGCCGCGGAGGACGCGGCGGCCGGTTTCCTCGGGTTGGAGCCGGCCGGAGAGCCGGCCGTGGTCGGGCTGGGCCTGCGGCGCTCACTGGGCTTCCCCGAGTGGGTGCTGGTGCACCATCCCCGCGACGGTCACCACGCGCTCGCCGTGGTGCCGGAGCTGGAACGTACGGCCCGGCAGGCGAGGTCCAAGCCGAAGGCCGCCCTCGACACCTTCCGGCGGCTCGCCGCACAGCTGGCCGTGTCCGTCCCGCACTTCCTGCCGACGTTCTTCGAGCAGGCGGGACGGCTGTTCCTCGCGGTGGACAATCTCACCTACGCGGCGCAGATGTTCACCCAGGCGCGCAAGGCGGAGGCCGAGCACGGCCTGCCCGTCGACGAGAAGCGGCTCGACGAGGTGTTCCTGGAGTTCGCGCTCGCCGGGGTGCTGCCGGTGAAGGCCCTGTCCGGATACGCCAGGGAGCTGGCCGCCCGGGTGCCCGCGGAGGAGGCCCTGCTCAGGTTCCGCAGGCTGTGCGTCCGCCGTACGGCGGCCGGCCTGGCGCCGTCGGCGCAGATCGCCGCCGACCTGCGCCGCCTGGCCCGGGCGGCGGGCCGGGACGTTGACGCGGAGGAGCGCTCCTACCTCGCCGAACTGCTCGGCATGCCGCCCGTCGCGGGGGCGCCGCTCGGCTGGTGGAAGGCGCACCGCCCCGCCCTGGTGGCGATGGCGCGACAGGACCCGGAGATCCGCGGGACGTTGCTGAACCTGATGCCCCACGACGGCGGCGGCGGGATGTCCGGCTTCTGGCTGGAGCTGCTGGAGGAGTCGGGCGCCACCGCGGGCCTGGGCGACGGCGAGGTGTCCGGACAGGAGCGTCCCGCGGACGGCACGGTCGGCTGGCTCGGGCGTTTCCTGAAGATCTGGCGTCTCGGGCGGCGCGAGGAGCTGCGGTCGCCGGACCTGTACGCGCTGGTGGAACGCGTGGCCGGGCGGCTGCGCGCCGAGCTCGCCGGGCCGGGCAGGGCGCTGGACGCCACCTTCGACGTCGACCTGCTCGACCTGCTGCTCTCGCTGGACGTGCCGGTCGCCGATCCCGGCGAGAGAATGTGGCTGCGACTGGAACAGTGGGCGGAGAAAGGGACGCGGCGTGACCTGCTCGCCCTGGCCGCCGACACCCGGTTCCGGCCGGCGTTCCACCAGGCCGCCGACCGGTTCGACGACGACGAGGACGGCCTGCGTGCCATACGCCGCCTGGCCGCCTCCCCCGGCGGCCGGCCGATGCTCGCCGAATGGATGAGGACGGTCACCCGGCGTTCGTCGGCCGTCGGCCTGCCCCAGCTGCCCGCCGCGCTCGGAAGGCTGACCTGGTTGCCCGCCGAGGCGCTGCTCCTCGCCGAGCGGGAGGTCGCCGCGATCACGCGGACCGATCTCGCCGCCGAACTCGCCCGGACGCTGCGCGGCGGGCTCCTCGACGAGCTGGGCTGGCCGGTCTGGGAGGAGGCGGTCGCCGCCCTCGCCGGCCCGGGGGGCATCGGCGAGATCACGGTCGCCGACGCCTGGCCGCACCTGATCGTCTCGGGCCCGTCCCAGGTCAGGGTCATCGGAGCCGAGGGCGCCGTGCTCACCCACGACCTGCGGAGCCGGCCGGACGACGCCTACAGCAGCCCGGGTTTCCACTATGTCGACGGCGAGCTGCTCGTCTACTGGAACACCTACGGCCAGACCCCGGATTTGCGCGGCTACTGGCACTCCTCGGCAGGGGAGCTCAGGACGATGGAGGCCCAGGGGAACAGGTGGGAGCTGCGCGGCGACAGGGTCACTCTGCCGCTGCCCGCCGGTGGGCGGACGACGGGCGCCGGTGTGCTCCACCCGGGAGACACCGTCCTGCCCGCCAGCGGGCACCTGAGCAGCGACGGGACGTCGTTCTGGGCATGGGACCCCGACGAGGGCTGGCGCGAGTACGACCCGGTCGGCATGGCCTACGGCAGGAAGAGCATGCCCGGCTTCCTCGCCGACGCGCTGCGCTCGGCTCCGGCGGGCAGCACCTTCCGCGAAGGCCGGCTGCTGCCCGCCCCCTCCGGCGAGGCCACCCCGGCCGGAGTCCCGGTGGGCGGCCTGCTCGGCTGGCGGGTGGTCGAGCTGCCCGACGGATCGCTGCGTGGTGAGGACCTCGCCGGGCGCACCGTCACCCTGAACGGCGGCCCGCACGAGCCGCTGCCGGTGCTCGCCGTGACGTTCCCCGGAGACGACAGGCCCCGTGCCGTCACCGGACGCCACCGTGACGTCGCGCTGGTCGACCCGGAGCGGGTCGTCACCGCGACGGTCAGCGTGAACGGCTCTCCCGGGGTGTTCGCCGCGGGCACCGCGCTGCTGCCGCCGCTGCGCTACTGGCACTTCCTGGGGCCCCGCGACCCGGAGGGCTCCTCGGCCCTGCGCCGGATCGACGAGGAGACCGCGGCGGCCCTGCTGAAGGGCGCCGGCCTGGTGGAGTCGGCCGACCCCGGGCAGCCGGGACAGCCCGGCTCCGAGGAGCTACGCGCGCTGGTCCGCACGCTGCTGCCGCAGGTCGGCCATGACGCGCTGATCGCCGGGATCGCCGGGACGGCACGGTTCGCCGCCGCCCTGCAGACCACCCTGGACACCGTGGCGGCCCGGCTCGCCGGCGCCCTCGCCGGAGAACGGGAGGAGGAGCAGGAGCCGACAGGCCCTTCCGACGAGCTGCTCGCCCACGCGCTCAACGGCCTCGACGTCTCCAGCACCTCGTGGTACGGCGAAGAGCACTCCGTCTTCGGGTGGCTGGGCGTGGTCGGCAGGGCACTGCGGGCCCCCTCCGGACAGGCCGTCTCCGGCCAGGCGGTCCGCCTCCACGTCGACGGGCCGCGGCTGCCCTCCAGCAGGCTGAGGTGGGAGCCGCTGCTCGATCGGTGCGCGGCGGTCGCCTACCGGGCGGCGTCGGCGGCGCTGCGGCCGGAGCACGCGGACGCGCTGCGCGAGCTGCTCCGCGAGATCGACGCGCTCGGGCCGGCCCGGGCTGCGGAGTCCGCCCCGTGGCGCCGGCTCTCCCTGCACCTCGACGGCGCCTGGCTCAAGGACGACAGGCGCAACGGCCACCTGACGGGGGTGCTCCCCCTGGACGGGGGAGCGTGCGCCGTCTTCCATGACGCCGAGGCGGAGAGCGACGGCTATCGCTACACGGTGCTCTTCCACGACCCGGCCGGCCGGTTCGAGGTCCCTCACCCCTATACGGTGCGTTCCTCGGGTCCGGTCGGCGAGGACCGCGAGGAGGGGTGGCTCGCGGAGTTCCTGGCAGAGCTGTCCGAACGTGGTCCGGCGCCGTGGCGGCCGGAGGCGGCCGAGGAGTTCGCGCGGCTCACCGGGGTGACCCCGACGGTGGCGGGGCTGGTCGTGGCGGGCATGCCGTACGTGGACAGCTACCAGAGGACCTTCCTGCCCGGTGACTCGCGGACCGCGCTCGGGCTGAAGGCGGCCGACCTCGCCGTCGCCAGGGATGAGCTGCGCGGGACGGACGCGGACGTCCGGCGGGAGGTCGTCGCGGCGCTGCTGCCCGCGCGTCCGGCCACGCTGTGGACGGACGGCCCGGACGTCGCGGCGGCGGCGCAGGTGTGGAACGCCAGGGTGGGACGCCGGGCGGCGGTCCCCGAGTGGATCATCGGGGAGGCGGCCCGCGCGGTGCGGACGGACTGGGTGCCGATCCGGGCACTGCCCGCCCTGGTCGACCCGGCCGCCTCTGCTGAGCTGAGCAGGGACCTGCGCTGGGAGGTGCACCACGATCGGGTCCGCGCGGCCGACGCGAACGCCGTCGGGTTCACGGCGGCCACGCTGGTCGGCGCCGTCGCGCTCACCGCGTGGCTCGCCCACCGCCTGCCCGCCGGCGACCCCGTGCGGGCCACCCTGCCCGCCGCCCTGGCCGCGGTCCGAAGCCGGCTGGAGAACCCCGATCTGATGCTCTCGCTGAGCTCCTCCTCCGTCTACGCCGACCTGCGCGGCTTCCGCAAGGTCGCCGGAGCCCCCACCGAGGTGGCCGAGGGCTGGGAGCGCTACGGTGCCGTGATCATGGCTACCCACGACGTCCAGCCGGTGCCGGGCCTCCGCCCGGCCCTGCTGGACGAGGCCGGGGACGATCCCTACCTGCCCGTCCTGAGGGCGTTGACCGGGGACGCCGGAACGCCGTTCCCGGAGGAGGCGGCGCTGCGCACGGCCCGGGACCCGCGCTTCGAGGCGCTCCTCGCCGAGCCCGGTGATCCGGCGGCGGGGGAGCGGGCGGCCGACGGCACCTGGTGGCCACAGGACCCCGTCCGCTCGGTGCCGGCGCTGGTCTCCGAGGCGGCGCGGGAGTACGGCCTCGGCCAGGACGCCGCCGCCCTCTACCTGACGCTGCTCGCGATGCCGGACCCCACCGACAAGAACGTCGCCCGGTGGACCGGATGGAAGCCCGCCCGGTTCAAGGCGGCCCGCGCCGAACTGGCCGCCACCGATCTGGTGGTCGAGGCCACCCGCACCCGCGCCGGCCGGTCGATCTTCCTCCCCGGCGCCTGGACGGACCTCGGGAGCCCGCGCGTCCCGCTCGAACAGTGGAAGGTCTCCCTGCTTGACCTGATCAGCGGCGGAAGGGCGCAGCTGGAGGTGATCGTCCCCATCGAACCGGCCGCCGACCTCTACGGCAGGGCATGGCGGAGACTCGGCGGCGGGGACGCTCCCGGTTTCGAGGAACTCCGCGTACGGCGAGGCGGACGCCGCTGACCCCGGCGTCCCGGAGAAGGGGACACGGCACCGCGTCCCCTTCTCCGGCCTCCAGCAGGTCCGGCCCACCCGGGCCGGCCCTTCACCGGGACCCGCCCCGGCTCTTCACCAAGACCCGCCCCGACCCGGCCTGACCTGGTCCGACCCGACCCGACCCGACCCGGCCCGGCCCGGCCCGACAGAAGGATCTCCCCCATGACCATGACCGAACAGGCGGAGGCACTCCCCGCCTCCCCGAACCGGCAGACGCTGCCGGCCGAGGAACGCCATGCCACCGAACTCGCCTTCCTCGCCGCTTATGACGACGGCGCCCGCCCACCCGGCTGGGCGCTGACCCCGCGGGCGGTGGTCACGTTCATCTGCGGCAGCGGCGGCGAGGCCCTGCGGCTGCCCAAAGACCGGCAGGCCACCGGCGGTGACGGTCCCGAACCGCCCACCCGGCTCGTGATTCCCCCCAAGTTCGTCGGCGAGCGCGCCCTGGTCGAACGGTGCGTGGTCACTCTCGCGGGCGAACGCGGCCTGCTGCTGGTCGGCGAGCCCGGCACCGCCAAGTCGATGCTCTCCGAACTGCTCGCCGCAGCCGTCTGCGGCACGAGCGCCCTCACCGTGCAGGGCACCGCCGGCACCACCGAGGACGCCTTCCGCTACGGCTGGAACTACGCCCTGCTGCTCGCCCAGGGCCCGAGCCGTCAGGCACTGGTCGACTCCCCGGTGCTGGCAGCCATGCGCACCGGGCGCGTCGCCCGGGTTGAGGAGATCACCCGTTGCCTGCCCGAGGTACAGGACGCCCTGGTGTCGATCCTGTCCGACCGGCGCCTCAGCGTGCCCGAACTCGCCGGCACCGACGACGCCCTGCCGGCGGCGGCCCCCGGCTTCACCGTGATCGCCACGGCCAACCTGCGTGACCGGGGTGTCTCGGAGATGTCGGCGGCGCTCAAACGCCGGTTCAACTTCGAGACGGTCCACCCCATCGCCGACGCCGACACCGAGACCGCCCTGGTGCGCGACCAGGCGACCGCCGTGGTACGGCGTGCCGGGGCCGCCTTCGACGTGGACGACGCCGTGCTGGACGCGCTGGTCACCGTCTTCCGTGACCTGCGCTCCGGCCGCTCGGCCGAGGGCTGGGACGTGGAACGGCCCGGAACGGTGATGTCCACCGCCGAGGCGGTGCAGGTCGCCGCTTCCCTCGGCGTGGCGGCGGCCTACCTGCCGGATGGCGACGTCCTCGACCTGATGCCCGGGCACCTGCTCGGGGTGGTCCGCAAGGACGACCCCGCCGACCACTCGCGACTGCTCGGCTACTGGGACGGCCCGGTGCGGCGCCGCGCCGAGGACGGCTCCGCGATGTGGCGGCGGCTCTGGGACCTGCGGGAGAACCTGCGTTGACCGCCGGGCGGAGAACAAGTGATCAAGTCGGGGACGTGGCCGCGGAGGGTCCCCGGGACGCGGTGGACGCCCTCGCCGGCTCCGTCCAGCCGTATCTGATCGGCGTGCGTCACCACAGCCCCGCGCTGGCGGCGGCCGTCCCGGCGCTGCTGGACGCCGCCGGGGCCGAGGTGGTCTGCGTCGAACTGCCCGCCGACTTCCAGCCGTGGCTGGTGCACCTGGCGGATCCGGCCACCCGCGCGCCGGTCGCCCTCGCCGGGACGACCGAGGACGGCGGGCTCGGGTTCTATCCCTTCGCCGACTTCTCACCCGAGCTGGCGGCCGTCCGCTGGGCCCGGGAACGCGGGGCCGAGGTGCTCTGCTGCGACCTGCCGCTGTCGGCTCCGGGCTGGTCCACGCGCGGCCCGGAACAGCCCCGTCCGGCGCCGGCCGGTGACTCCGGGAGCGGGCACGCCCCGACCGGCACGGCGATCTCGAGGGGGAACGCCTTCGCCGACGCCCTCACCGCCTCCTGCACGGGCCGGGAGGGGGACGACATGTGGGACCGCGTCGTGGAGGTGCTCGCCCCCGGATGTCCGCCCGAGTCGGTACGCCGGGCCGCGCTGGGCGTGGGGTGGGCGTTGCGCCAGGACGCGGAGGGCTCGGGCGGAGTGCCGCCCAGGGACCTGGCACGCGAGGCGTGCATGCGCGAGGTACTGGCCGGAGCCGCCGCGGGCGGCCGGCGTGTCGCCGCGGTGGTCGGTGCCTTCCACGCCCCGGCCCTGCCGGGCACGCCGGCATATGACGTCGGCGCGTCGGCACACGACTCCGACGGCCCGGCAGACACTTCGAGCGTGCCGCACAGCCCCGGCGTGCTCACCACACCGCCCGCCGGCGACGGACCCCCGCCCTCCACCTCGCTCGTCCCCTACTCCTTCGACCTGCTCGACTCCCGATCCGGCTACCCGGCCGGTATCCGCGATCCGCGCTGGCAGCAGGCGATCTTCACCGCCGGAGGCGATCCCGAGAAGATCCGGGACGCCGCCGCCCGCGCGATCACCGACCTGTGCCGGGAACTGCGCGCGACCGGCCACACGGCCGGCACGGGGGAGGCCGCGGAGACCCTGCGCCTCGCCTGCGATCTGGCCCGGCTCCGAGGGCTGCCCGCGCCGGGCCGCGGCGAACTCCTGGAGGCGGTGACGTCCGTGCTCGGGCAGGGCGAGCCCCTGGGACGCGGCCGGGCGCTCGCCCGTTCCCTCGAAGCGGTCCTCGTCGGCACCGAGCGCGGCAGGACGGCACCGGCGACACCCCGTTCCGGGCTCGGTCCCGCGGTCGAGGCCGAACTCGCGACGTTGCGACTGCCCTGCCCGGACAACCCCGGTTCCCGTGACATCCGTCTCGACCCGCTCCGTTCCGACCTGGACCGCCGCCGCGAGATCCTGCTCCAGCGCCTGCTGGTGTGCGGGATCAGGTACGGCGTGCCGGCCGAAGTGGCGGGGACGGGCGACGGGGCCGCGCTCACCACCCGGTGGGAGCTCTCGTGGACCCCTTCCGCCGCGGCCATGCTCGACCTGGTGGGCGCACGCGGCGTCACCGCCGGCCTGGCGGCGGCGGGCACGTTGCGGGAGACCTTCCGCCGTGAGTCCGCGGAGGGCGGGCCCACCTGCGAACTGGTCCTCGCGAACCTGCGCGGGGCGGCCGTCTGCGACCTGCCCGACCTGGTCGCCGACCGCCTCACGGACGCCGCCGCCGTACTCCCCGCCACCGCGGGACTCCCCGACCTCCTCCGCGGACTCGACCTGCTGGAGGCGCTCCGCCGGGAGCACATCCCCGGCACCACGCCGGAGACCCGCGAACAGGCCGCCCAACTGGCCGGCACCCTGCTGGAGGCGGCCGTCCGCACGCTGCCCGGCCTGGCCGGCAGCGACCAGACGGACGACGCGGCCGCCCTGATCGCGCTCGTCACCCGGGCGAGTGAGCATCGGCTGGGGCTGCACATGGACGACGCGCTGGGCACCCTCGTGCGTACCGGCTCGCCTCTCATGCAGGGGGCCGCGCTGGCGGCCCGGGTCCTGCTCGGGCTGGACACCCCGCCCACCCTGGGAACCCGTATCGCCGGGTGGGTCGACACCGCCACCGGCCCGGACGGCCGTCGCCGCCTGTCGCACCTGCTCACCGGCCTGCTCACCGCCGCGGGACCGCTCCTGCAGTCGGCCGCGGCGGTCCTCGACCCGCTGCTGGACCGGGTCGACGCTCTCACCGACCGGGACTTCCTGGACCGCCTGCCGGCGCTGCGCGGTGGTTTCGACACGCTCGCTCCGGCAGGCCGCGACCGCCTGCTCCAGGCGGTGGCCGACCGTGTCGGCGACCGGCTCGATCTGGCGTTGAGCGCCCCGCCCGCGATCCTCGCCCTCTGGGCCGCCGCGGACGCCGCCGGCCTGGCCGCGCTGAACGCTCTGCGTCTCCCCGTGCCCGGCCGCCGTCCTGTGGCTCCCGACGTCCCCGACGTCCCCGGGCCGGACCACCGGAGCACGCCCGACGCGGACGTCGGCGAGACCGGTCCTCGACGGCTCGCTCCAGCCGACCGGTGGCGCCTGCTGCTCGGCAGGGAGGCCGGACGGCTCCCCGCCGACGCCCGGCGCTACGCCTACGCATTGGACGAGCTGTACGGAGCGGGGCGGGGAGAGGGGGCCGCCGACATCGAGCGGGGACCGGGTTCCCGGCCGGGCGAGGGCGGCGGCCAGGGGATGTCCTTCCCCACGGCCCGCGAGTGGGCGCAGGAACTCGACGTCCTGTTCGGGACGGAGGTGCGTGAGGAGGTGCTGGGCCGGGCTGCCGACAACGGGCGGTCCGACGTGCTGACCGTACTCGACCCGGACACGGTGCGTCCGTCCGTCGAGCTGCTGACCTCGGTGCTCTCCCTGGCGGGCGGGTTGCCGGAACAGCAGCTCTCCCGGCTGCGGCCGCTCGTCCGCCGCCTGGTCGCCGAGCTCGCCCGTGAGCTCGCCACCCGGCTGCGTCCCGCGCTGACCGGACTGTCGACGCCGCGTCCCACCCGCCGCCCCGGCGGCCGGCTCAACCTGCCCGCCACGATCCGGGCCAACCTGACGCACACGCGCCGGACCGCCGACGGCGGGATCCTCCTCATTCCGGAACGGCCCGTCTTCGGCGCCCGGGTCCGCAATGAGGCCGACTGGCGGCTGATCTTCGTGGTCGACGTGTCCGGCTCGATGGAGGCCTCGGTGATCTGGTCGGCGCTGACCGCGGCCGTCCTGGGGGGCGTGCCCACCCTCTCCACCCACTTCCTCGCCTTCTCCACCCAGGTGATCGACCTGACGGACCGGGTCGCCGACCCGTTGTCCCTCCTGCTCGACGTGCGGGTCGGCGGCGGCACCCACATCGCCGCGGGGCTCGCCCACGCGCGCTCCCTGGTCACCGTGCCGAGCCGGACACTCGTCGTGGTGGTCAGCGACTTCGAGGAGGGGTACCCCCTCGGGGGACTGCTCGGAGAGGTCCGCTCCCTTGTCTCCTCCGGCGTACGCCTGCTGGGCTGCGCCGCCCTGGACGGCGGGGGTGCCCCGCGTTACTCGGTGCCCGTCGCCCAGCAGCTCGTCGCGGCCGGCATGCCCGTCGCCGCGCTCAGCCCCCTCGCCCTCGCCCGATGGGTGGGCGACCGCCTCCGAGGAGAAGCCCGTTGAGTCTCCCTGTGTCCGCCGTTCCCCCAGCCACGCCGCTGCCACCGGTGGAACCACATGTAGCCGCCGCGGCGGTGGAGGATCTCACGCCCCGGTTGCGTAAGAAGCTGGACGCGGCGGTCGAACGCTGCACCGGGCTCCCCGTCACCGCCGATGGGCAGGCCGTCCGCGTGAGCTGGGGAGAGGACGCGGTGGTCACGCTTGAGCCGGGCCCGTCGGGCGCGATCACCGACCCCGGCGCGGCGCGGTGCAGCTGCCTGCTGGCCCCGCGCTGCCTGCACCGCGCGGCCGTGCTCAGCACCTGCCCCATCGCGGATCCAGGCGCGGACACGGGTACGGACACCGACCCGGATCCGGGTTCGGGACTCGGTGCCGAGCCCGAACCCGCCGCGCGGACGGACGGCGGTACCGGCCCCGATGCGACGGATGGTGAGACCGTCACCACGGGCGGGGAGCCCACCGCCGCGCAGGTGGCGGCGGCGGCCGAGCTGTGGGGCGCCGCCGCGGCCGTGCTCGTGGGCGGGGTGACCGGCGCCGGCGCGGTGCCCCAGGCCGAACTGCTCCGCGCGGCCCACACCGCCCGGCTGGCAGGCCTGCCCAGGGCCGAGGCCGAGGCGCTGCGCGTGGTCCGCGGCCTGCAGGCCGCCCGCGCGCACCACGACGGCCACCGTCTCACCGACCTGGTCTCCGCACTGGGCGAACTCCTGCTGACCACCGGCAGGCTCGCCGCCGCCGACCCCGATCCGGCCCTGGTGGGAACCGTACGCCGCGCGTATCGGCAGGGCGACGGACTTCGGGTTCACGGGGTCTGCCGGGAACCGGTGATCAGCGCCACCGGCTACGCCGGGGTGGTCACCCATCTCGTCGCGGAGGACGGCCGCTGGTTCTCCGTCGCGGACGTCAGACCCGGCGGGCCGGCCCGCGCCTGCGCCGCCGCCACCGCCGTG
This sequence comes from Streptosporangium album, assembly GCF_014203795.1. Taxonomy (NCBI): domain Bacteria; kingdom Bacillati; phylum Actinomycetota; class Actinomycetes; order Streptosporangiales; family Streptosporangiaceae; genus Streptosporangium; species Streptosporangium album. The sequence goes on from NZ_JACHJU010000006.1 coordinate 273,054, forward strand.
GTCGCGCTGGGCGCGGCCGCCCTGAACCACGCCCAGCTGGCCCGCGGCGGGTTGCTGATCTCCGGCACGACGATCTCAGCCGACGGCCGTCTCGGAGCCGGCCGGAGCGTGCGCGCCAATCCCGTCGCCGGCCTGCCCTGGTCGGCCGGGCCACTGGCCGCCCTGTTCGCCCGCCCGCTCGGCGAGGTGGCCGACGAGAGGCTCTCGGGAAACATCTGGAACGGGGCCGCCGAGGGACCGGGACAGCCGGTCGGATGCGACCTGGTGATCGTCGGCGCCGAGGGAGACCGGGTGCTCGCCCGGGAGCTGCCACCCATGGCAGGGCCGGAGGGGCCGCTGATCCGGCTCGTGGCGGCCGATTCCCACCCCGACCTGGCCCATGTCGCCAACCTGCGGCGGCTCGCGTCCCGGCCGGGCCTGCGGGTGCGGGTGATCGGCAGGCTGGATCCCAGCCGGGCGTCCACCCTGCGCCCGCTCGCGGTCGGGCCGGTCCCGGGTGCGGAACCGACGCTCCGCCTGCCCGCGGAGTGGCTGGGCCGCGCCGACCTCGGATACGACCGCCTGCAAGGTTCCCATCTCCCCTCGCGCGACGCGTGCCCGCCAGAGCAGGGGAGCGCCGGGGCGGATACGGATCCGCTGGCCGGATCGCCCCTGTGGCGGGTACGCCGCCTGGTGGAGCTGGCCGTCTCCGGCGGCCGGTGGGCGGTCGCCGAGTCCGCGCGCGGCGGCGACCTCCTCGCCCAGCGAGGCCCGCTCCGCCGCGCCGGGTTCGAGACGGCCGCCGAGCTGATCACCGAGCTCACCGCGGAGGCCGGCCGCCGCGCCCGCGACGTCTTCGGGCGTCTGGTGGACGCCGACGGCGACCGCTACGCCCGGGCGTGGCTCGCCGCCGTGGTCCACCTTGAGGCCACCGAACGCGCTCTGGTCCAGGCGTCCTGGCACGGTGGCCACGCACCCTGACGTGCTAAGCGGCGATCCGCGAGGGCGTCACGCCGGAGGGCCGTCGGGGTGAGGTGCCGGGAGCCGGGCAGGTGCGCGGCTCACCGGCCACCCCTCGGCGTGCGCGAGCCTCGCGTACCGGGCGGCGTTGCGCACCGCCGCCCCACCCGGGTCGTTGTTGAAGTAGACGTAGACGTCGCGGCGCTCATCCCACGACTCGCCCAGGCGGCGCAGCCAGGAGCGGAGCGCGCCGTCGCCGTACGCGGGCCAGGGGGCGGCTCGCCCCTCATGGAAGCGCAGGTAGGCCCAGTCGGCGGTCCGCCACAGGGGCGTCCGCGGGCGGCCCAGCCGGTCGGCCCAGCACAGGGCCGCGCCGTGGGCCGAGAGCACCTCACGGACGGGATCGCTCCACCAGGACACGTGCCGCGGCTCGACGGCGACGCGCACATGGGAGGGGAAACAGCGCAGGCACGCGTCGAGCCGTACGGGATCGGCCGTCAACGTCGGCGGGAGCTGCAGGAGGACCGGTCCGAGCTTGGCCCCCAGGCCCTCGGCCGCCGCCAGCAGACGTCCGACGGGCTCCTCGGGGTCCTTCAGCCGTTTGACGTGGGTGAGGAAGCGGCTCGCCTTGACCGCCATCACGAACGTGTCCGGGGTCCGATCCCTCCAGTCCTCGAACGTCCGGCGGGCCGGCAGCCGGTAGAAGGTGTTGTTGTTCTCAACCGTCTCGAAGCACTCGCCGTACCGCTCCAGCCAGAGCCGCTGAGGCAGTCCGGGGGGATACAGCACCCCGCGCCAGTCGGCGTACTGCCAGCCGGACGTCCCCACCCGCATCATGGTCGCTCAATCCCCCGTCGACTCCGCCTCCATGAGCGCAACCTGCCCGGCCACCGGGGACGCCACACCGCCCGCGGTCTCCGCCTGACCCGCCGCGGCGGTCCCGCGACCCGCCCGGCACCGACCGGCGGCGCGCGCTCGACCTCCTGCTCCAGGAGGTCACCGATGGTGTGATCGGCCCCCTGGAGGAGACCGCGCACGACCGTGAGCTCTGGCGGAGCTGGGATAGGGGCCATGTCGGGCAGCGGTGGTACGACGCCCCGTTCCTGTGGGCGGAGAGCTACTTCTACCGCAGGCTGCTGACCGCGGTCGGATACTTCGAACCGGGGCCGTGGCGGGGCATCGACCCGTTCGAGCCCTTCAAACAGGCCGAACTGCTCGGCGAGGGGGTCGACGCCGAGCTCCGCGCCCTTGAGGACCTGCCCGCCATGCCCGCCGGGGAGCGGGCTCGGACGCTGCTCCAGCGAGCGCTCTGGGGGAGGTGCTCCTGCATGTCAAGCCCACGCCGTACTACGTCTCGGACGCCGTGCCCGCCGACGTCCTCGGCTGCGTGCGGCGGCTGACGGCGGCCGCCGACCACGCCGTTCGCCTCGGCGGTCGGCTACTTCCCCGGCCCGGTGGCGGCCCTGCGCACCCTCAAGTCCGACGTCGTGGTCGGCCTCGGCGCCGCGACGGTGGCGGCATTGGAGAAGACCGGGGAACCCTGGCGCACCAGCGGCACGCACGCCCTCATCCAGGCCAGGGTGTAGTCGTTCGGCGGAGGTCCGACCGGCCCCGAGGCGGGGTCAGGGGCGGGTCAGCCGCTGGTAGACCACCGCGGTCGTCAGCCCGTAGAGCGCCTCGACTCCCAGGCCCGCCGCGTATCCGAGCAGCGCGCCCACGCCCTCGCGCCTGCCGGCGGCGGGCTCCCCGGACCCGAGATCGACACCCACCCGGTCGGCCAGCTCGCCGGCGGCCCGGGCGGGCAGTTCGCTCGCCGGGCGACCGCGTACGGCCATGTCCAGGTAGGTGGTGACATCCAGTGCGGTCGTGCCCGCCGCACCCGCGAAGATCCCCGCGGCCAGGCTCATGGACGGCACCTCCCCGCAGGGAGGACGCCACCGGCCCGTGGAGGGACGCCGGAGGCGCGGATGCGCCGCGTCCCTTCGGTGCTCTCGTCCCCGGCGGAACGGGCGGCCCACGTTTCCGTGCGCCGTTCCCAGGAGACCCTGCTCTGCCCCTGTGACATGTGCTTTCTCCCCCGTCCGGCAATGAGGTCGACATGCCCGTCTCCGTACCGGCCAACCGCCACACCCGTGATCGTCCCGGCCGCCCTCGGGGAAGGTCCCCTGCGGGGCGTCAGGCCGCGGGGACCGCCGCCACCGCCTCGATCTCGACCAGGATGTCGGGCCGGAAGAGGCCAGCGACCTGCACGAGCGAGCTCGTCGGCGGCCTCTCCAGGTTGACGAACTCGTCGCGGACGGCCCGGATGACGGGCAGCGCCGAGGTATCGACGACGTAGATCGTCAGCTTGAAGACGTCGTCCCAGGTGGCGCCACCGGCTTCGAGAGCGGCTCCGACGTTCCGCATGACCAGGCGTGTCTGCGCCTCCCAGTCACCGGCGGCGGCAGGCGTCCCGTCCACGGCGATCGGGACCTGGCCCGAGGTCCAGACGAGTCTGCTGTTCGGCGAGACGGTGGCGACATGGCTGTAGCCGTTGGTCGGCGGCAGCGTCGGGGGAGTGCTGAAATCTATGTGTGTCATGGGTGTCCGTTCCGGATATGGCTGCCGTAGGCAGTCGAGCACTCCGATGCTGCCCGGATACGGACATGAGATCAAACCTGATCACGGCGGATCGGTCCGGGCCGGTCGGCGGCGCCCGCGACCATGCCGCCCCGTCGAGCGCCGGTCGCGGACCGGCACCGGAACGGTCGTGGTGTGGCGGCCGTCACGGGACGGTCAGAACGGGGTGGTTCCGCCGGCACCGAAATGGGTCTCGTGTACCCACAGGTGGGTGCATCCCGGGCACTGCAGGTGCAGGCGGCTTCCGGTGTTGCCGATGAGATAGCGCCAGTGCTCCCCGCAGTTCCGGCCGTCCAGGCAGGTCCGGCAGTCCTTGTGGTCGTGGCATCCGGGGCAGGGCACCCAGGCCCTGCGTCCCAGATCGGCGTGCGGATCAATCGGCAGCACGGTCCGGCCTCCTTCGCGGGAGGACGCCGGAGGCCACGAGCATGTCGTAGGTCTCCTGCTGGTGCTCGTCGAGATCGGAGTAGAGCAGGTCGTAGGCCTCCTCCTCGCCCCGCATCACCGCCGGCGGATCCCACCCCGTCCCGAGGGCCGCGATGACCGCGGCGCGGCGGCGGGTCTCGTCGAAGGTGAGGTCGAACTCGAAGTCGGGGTGTGCGCTGCTGTCCTTGGTCATGGGCGGTTCTCCGGTGGGGTGGCGAAGGTGTCGTCCACATGATCGGGAGGTGCCGGGCGGGGGAGGGTGCGGCCGCTGCGGGGGTACGGCGGGGGCGGACCTTTTGTGATCACGCGAATATGTGCGGGGACGGGGGCCCTCCCGAAGAGGTACCCTTGTCGTTTTTTATACCTTATGTCGCTTTTCATGGTTAATTCGTGACGTACCTCACGTCGCGGTCATCCATGCGACCACCGTCCTGACCGGGACACGATCTTCAGCGTGATCTGGCGTGGAACCCCGGGCGCCCACGCCCGGGAGGAAACGACAGCGCGGGAGGGCCGCCAAGGCCCGAGCGGTGTGGTGACCGGTAGGCCGTCGAGCGGCTCAGCCCGGACGTTTCTGGTTTTCGATGTACTCCTTGATGATCGATAGGGGTGCGCCGCCGCAGGAGGCGGCGAAGTACGACGGCGACCAGAAATGCCCGCCCCACAGATACTTACGGATATGTGCCGGATACTCCTTGCGCAGTAGCCGGGCAGACACGCCCTTGAGGCTGTTTACCAGCGTCGAGAGGGCGACTTTGGGTGGGTGGTGCACGAGCAGGTGCACGTGATCTTCCTCGCCGTTGAACTCGACCAGCTCCGCCCCGAAACTGTCGCACACCTCGATCATGATGTCTTCGCAGCGACGCAGAATCTCGTCGGTGAACACACCTCGCCGATACTTTGGGGTGAAGACCAAGTGGGCGTGCAGGTTGTGGACCACGGCACGGCCTCGGCGGATGTCGGGATTCGGTCCCCATCTCGGTGACATGGACCTAATGCTAGAGTGTTCGATATGAAGCTGGTGGTGCGGGTCAAGCTCCTGCCGACGCCTGAGCAGGCGGCGGCGCTGGAGGCGACTCTACGCGCGGTCAACGACGCGGCCACCTGGGTCTCGACGCTCGCCCACAACCAGCGGGTATTCCGCGATTACGACCTGCGCAAGCACGCCTACGGGCAGATCAAGGACAGGTACGGGCTGGCGGCTCAGGCCGCGCAGCATGTCATCAAGAAGGTCACCGACGCCTACGCCACGCTGCACGCCAATCTCCGCAACGGCAATGTGGGCAAGCCCGGCTCCGCGCGGCGCGAGCGGGTCCAGGCCAAGCCGATCGTCTTTCGCCCCAGCGCGGCCCAGCCGTTCGACGACCGCTGTCTGTCCTGGCAGATGGACGCGCGGACGGTGTCGATCTGGACCACCTGGGGGCGGATGAAGAGCGTGGCGTTCACCGCCTCGGCCGATCAGCTCAAGACGTTGGCCGCCTACCGCAAGGGCGAATCGGACCTCGTATACCGCGATGGCATGTGGTTCCTCATCGCTACCTGCGACCTGCCGGATGTGCCGGTCACCGACCCGGACGGGTTCCTCGGCGTGGATCTGGGCATCGCCGACATCGCCACCACCGACGACGGCACTCATCACTCGGGTAAAGGGCTGAACGCGGTCCGCCACCGCGACCGGGAACTGCGTCGCCGATTGCAGCGTAAGAACACCAAATCCGCGAAACGGCTGCTGAAGAAACGCCGCCGCAAAGAAGCGCGTTTCGCCGCCGACACCAACCACACCATTGCCAAACGCATCGTGACCGAGGCGACACGCACCGGGCAAGGTATCGCCCTGGAAGATCTCCAGGGCATCCGCGACCGGGTACGGCTCCGTAAGCCCCAGCGGGTCACGCTGCATTCGTGGAGCTTCCACCGGCTCGGCCGGTTCATCGCCTACAAGGCGGCCCGTGCCGGTGTCGCTCTGGTCTACGTGGACCCGGCCTACACCTCGCAAGGCTGCTCGGCCTGCGGGCACGTGGACAAGAAGAACCGGCCCGACCAGGAAACCTTTCTCTGTACGTCGTGCGGCTTCGCTGAGCACGCCGACGTCAACGCAGCTCGTAACATCGCCGCACGCGGTGTCACAAGCTGGGCAGTGAGTCACGCTGCCTGACGCGGACCAAACCGTCGAAGCCACCGACGGCGAGGAGCTGCAAGCTCAGTCCTTCAGGGCTGAGAAGCTGACGTGAGCTCACCGGCGCCCCGCTACGCAACGTGCTGACCGCGGTCGAGTCTGCGGTGCGCTGAGCGCGGAGAGATGGGCGCTGACCCACTCTCGATGAGGCGGTGACGTGGAGAGAGCAGCGCTCGGAAAGTCTTGTGAGCGGTCGCCCGGATTGTGGGGCGGCGGATATTCGCGCTGGGTGGGCATGGATGTGAAATGCCGGCCCGTTGAGGCCGCGTGAGGATCCCCGGCGTCACGGGGCCGGCTTGGTCGGCCGGGCGAGCCGGGGCCGGTCTATTGTCTTCGATCATGACCGAGACCTCACGCCTGCACGCCATCCGGGCGTCCTACGACACCGTCGCCGTCGACTACGCCAAACTCCTCAGCACCGAACTCGCGGACAAGCCCCTGGACCGTGCGATGCTTGCCGCGTTCGCCGGACTCGTGCAGGCCACCGGCGCCGGGCCGGTCGCCGATCTCGGCTGCGGGCCCGGCCGCGTGACAGCACACCTCGACTCTCTCGGGCTGAGCGTCTTCGGCATCGACCTGTCCCCGGCGATGGTCGAGGTGGCCCGGCGGACATACCCGAGTCTGCGGTTCGACGAGGGTTCGATGACGGCCCTGGACCTGAAAGACGGACTGCTCGGCGGCATCATCGCCTGGTATTCCACCGTCCACACCCCGCTGGAGGAGTTGCCGGTGATGTTCGCCGAGTTCCACCGGGTCCTGGCCCCGGGCGGCCACCTGCTGCTCGCCTTCAAGGTCGGCGACGAGCGTGTGCGCCTGGAGCGGGCGTACGGCCACGCGGTAGCGCTCGACGTCTACCGGTTCCCGCCCGACCGCGTCGCCGAGCTGTTGAGCCAGGCCGGACTCAACGAGGTCGCACGGCTGGTGCGCGAGCCCGATGAGATCGAGAAGACCTCGCAGGCATTCCTTCTGGTCCGCAAGCCGGAGGTGGTAGCCGTCAGATAGCCGCGCCGACATCGACGGGCGGACGGTCGGAGAACCGGCGACGACGACGGATCTGGATCGGCCGGCCGCGGAGGGAGGCGGATGATGCGACCGTCGGCGAGGACCCAGTAGTCCGGGCCGGTCTGCTTGAGCGTGTGGGTGGTGAAGACGTTCCACAGGCCCATGGCGTCGTCGGACCCGTTGGCGTAGACATAGCCGCCGGACTGGTGGGCCCGGCCCGCGGTGGTATGGGGGTAGTTGCTCGCCGTCACACAGGACGGAGGCACGGTCGGCGTGGGCGTGGGGTCGGCGTGACGGTCGGGGTCGGCGTCGGGGCCGGCTGGGATCCGCCGTCCAGGCCGAAGAACTGCGCGTCGTGGTAGGCCGAGCAGATGGTGTCGAGGAAGTACGCCGCCGCGGTGCCGCACTGGTCGGCGGCGCTGCCCGGGTCGACCGGCAGGCCGTGTCCCATCCCGTTGATCTCGTACAGGCGCACGTCGTTGTTCCCGTACACCTTCAGCGAGGTGCCGCCGGGTAGGTGGCCGGCATGACCGCCGACATGGCCCCGCCCGCCGACAGGCCGGTGACGTAGACGCGCGAGGGATCGGTCCCGTAGTTGGCGACCGCGTAGCTCACCATGGCACGGATCGAGGCCGCCTCCCCCTGACCGCGGGTGGTGTCACCGGTCTCGAACCAGTTGAAGCAGCTCGACGAGTTGTTGGAACTGCTGGTCTGCGGCACCACGAGGGCGAAGCCCGACTGGTCGGCGTACTTGCGCCATCCCGAGTTGGAGAAGTATCCGCTGGCGTTCTGCGTGCAGCCGTGCAGCAGCACAACGAGCGGGCGACCACTGGCCAGGCCGTCGGGGCGGTAGCTGTACATGGCGAGGTTGCCGGGGTTGCCGCCGAACGAGCCGACCTGGACCAGTGACGCCGCCTGCGCGGGAGCCGCGGTCAGGGCCGTGCCGACCAGGCCGGAGAGCCCGAGCAGGGCGCGGCGGTCGGCCAGGGACACCGGACCACTCGTCCGTCCTGCGGAAGGCGGGGCGAAGGAGTTCAGGCCGAGGCTGCGGTAGCGGGTGGTGATCTGTCCTGGGGGCCACCCATCCGCGGGGCTCCGCTGAGTGCCGCTGCTGCCGGCGCCTGCTGAGCGGGGCCGGTCACGCTGTTTCGGCGCTGAGGGTCTGCGCCACGGGTCGGCGGGCCGCCAGGCGTGCGGGCAGGGCGGTGAGTGCCGCCGTCGCCAGGAGAGTCGCGAGTGCGGCGCCGAGCAGCCAGGAGGAGGGGGGTTCCGCCGAATTCCTGGCTGCGAAGAGCGAGAGCAGGCCGATGCCCAGAGGGACGCCGATGATGGCGCCGGGCAGGCTGGGCAGGAGCTGGGCGGTGGACAGTCCCGCGGCGATCTGTCCGGGGGTGGCGCCGAGCGTACGTGCGATGGCCATGTTCGCCCGGGCCTCCATGGCAGTGGTCCAGGTGAGCGTGATGGTGTTCACGACGGCGAGTGCGATCAGCAGGATGGTGACGGCGAGCATCAGCCGGCGGTCGTGCTCGCCGCGCAGGTTGGGCAGGGCGGAGGAGCCATCCAGGCCGTAGCCCCTCTCCGGCTGGGCGTAGAGGGTCAGCAGGGCGACGATCGCGATCACCGTGGTGGCGGTGGAGCACGCCTGCAGCACGGCGCGGCCCGGCCGGCGGGCGGTCAGCCGCAGCCCGAGCAGCAGCGGCGTGGGCAGCAGCGCGGACAGCGCGGTGAGCCAGGGTCGGTGACGGGGCTGGTGCGCGGTGGCGGTCAGCGCCGTGACGGTCGCCGTACGCATGGCCCGCAGCGTGGGATGCAGCGTGGACAGCACCGCCACCGCCACGGCGAGGACGGTCGCCGTGGCAACGGTGGCGCCGCCGGGCCCGACCGCGTCGCCGATCCGGCTGGCGATGGCGGGCACGGTCAGGCGGGCGATCACCAGCCCCAGCGCGTCGCCGACCAGCGCCAGCGCCAGGTACTCGGTGAGCAGGACGGTGGCGATCAGACCCGGGGTGGCGCCGACGGCCTTGAGCAGCCCGGCCCGGCGCGTCTGCTCGACGGCGCGTCCCGCGGCCAGCGCCGCCACTCCGGTGATGGCCAGGAAGCTGAGCAGCCAGCTACCGACGACCAGGATCGGCTGGCTGTCCCTGAGGATGACCATGTCCTGTTTGGCTGTGAACTGCCAGGAGTGGAAGACGGTGGAGATGTGGTGGGCGTCGATGAAGTCCTCGGTGGCGGCGGGGTCGCGCAGCTTGAGGTCCAGGGCCGTGGTCACCGGGAGATCTTGGGACGACGCCAGGGCCCGGGCATCTGATCGGGTCATCCAGGCCAGGCCGCTGTAGTCGCTGGGGCCGCCGTACGGGCCGATCTGCGCCGCCCAGGGGTAGATGGAGGTGGCCGCGGTGACGGCGATCCCGACGACGGGGTACGACCGGCCGGCGATGGTGACGTGGTCGCCGACGCCGACGCCGACGCCCAGCGCGGTGGCGAAGCCGCGTTCGAGGACCGTGCCGCCGGAGCGTACCCAATGACCCGAGGTCACCAGCGGCCGGTTGACCGTGCCGGGCGTCTCGGCGAAGCCGTGCACCACCACTGGGGACGACGTGGAATCGCGCGTGGTGAGGTCGGCGTAGACGACGCGATAGGGGCCATGGTGGGCGATCACTTCGGGAGCGTCCGCCAGCGAGGTCAGGACCGAGGTCACGGCGGGGCCCGTGACGCCGGAGAGTGCCACCACGTCCGGCCCGGCGGTGGCCGCGCGGGTCTGCTCGTACAGCGCGTCGCTCACGCCGCGCAGGGATAGGCCCAACGCCAGGGTGGCGGTGGCCACGGTCACCGCGAGCAGGAGCATCGCGGCCTGGACCTTGTGCCGCCGCACGTCAGCCAGCACCAGACGCACGACGAGCACGATGGAGCCCATGACGTTCAGCCCTCCAGCCTGATCAGGCCGCCGAGCCACCCGGTGCCGGTGCCGGCCAGCCGGGTGTCGTCGACGAACATCCCGTCGCGCATCGAGATCAGCCGGTCCGCGGTGGATGCGACCCGTTCGTCGTGCGTGACGATCACGAGGGTCTGCCCCGCGGAACGCAGATCTTCGAAGATCCTCAGCACATCGAGGGTCGCCGCGGTGTCGAGGTTGCCGGTCGGCTCGTCGGCCAGGACGATCAGCGGGTCGTTGGCCAGCGCACGGGCGATGGCGACCCGCTGACGCTGCCCACCGGACAGCTGCGACGGCAGATGCCGGGCACGGTTGGCGAGCCCGACCCGTTCCAGCAGCAGGCTCGCGCGGCGCCTGGCCTGGCGGCGCGAGCGCCCGGCCAGCAGCACGGGCAGCTCCACGTTCTCGGCCGCCGACAACTCCTCCACCAGATGGAAGGCCTGGAAGATGAACCCCACCGACCGGCGCCGCATGCGCGCCAGAGCTCGCTCGCTCAGTGCGTCGATGCGCCGCCCGGCCAGCCACACCTCTCCATCGGTAGGCCGCTCCAGGCCGCCCAGCAGGTGCAGCAGAGTGGATTTCCCGCAGCCGCTGGGCCCCATCACCGCCAGCATCTGCCCCTGCGGCACCTCCAGGTCGACCTCGTCCACCGCGCGGACCCGGCTCTGCCCCTGACCATGCGTCTTCACCAGGCCGCAGGCCCGGACCGCGGCACTTGACACGTTCATCCACCCTCAACTTCGTCATCGACCTTGGACCAGGCCCGCTCACAGGCATCCAGCCAGCGCAGGTCCGCCTGCAATCGCAGCACGACCCCTTCCAGCAGCAGGCCGGCGCCCGACCCCGCCGGCGCGGCCAGCGCCGCCTGCTGCGCCTCACGCAAGCGGCGCAGCAACTCACGGCGCTGCGCCGCCACCAGCTCCACCGGGTCGGCCAGCCGGGCCGCGGCGGCAGCGGCGAGCTTGAGATGAAACTCCGCCAGGTCCGGTTTCGGCCAGCCCACCTCGGCCAGCCAGGCGGCCACCCGTTGCTGCCCGGCCGGCGTCAGCGCATAGACCTTGCGCTCCGGCCGCTCGGGCAGGCCGTCCGCCCGCTCACAGACAACGAGCCCCGCTCGCTCCAACCGGGCCAACGTCACATAGATCTGACCGCGGTTCATCGACTCGCCCAGCGGGCCAAGACTGCGCCGCAGCCGAGCGTGCAAGTGGTACCCGTGCGACGGCTCCTTGGCGAGCATCGCCAGCACTGCGTCCTGCACTCCATCCCCCTAACGGTTGCCCAATAGATAGCGGTTACCCATAGGAGGTGTCAAAACGCTACACCTGGCGATCTCCTGGACTGGCGCCGCCAACTGAGGGATGGAGGGAAAGGCAGAGGTAATGGGACGGGCCGGTGGACCTGTCCCAGCGAGGACGGCGAACCCGCGTGGAAGGCTCCATGGTCCTCATAAACGGACGATTCCGAGAGAAGATCACCAACACGCCTCACGGGACGGCCGACAGCCTCGAATCCCTCTCATAACTCGTTCTCACTCAAGTCCTCGGCCGAGGTTGTTTTGAGAAATGTTTGTGAGAAGATTCGGGAAATGGTCGACGCCCCCAACCCCACGAAAACGCCGTATCCGCCGCCGATTCCGGCACCGCCGACGACGTCACCCGTGACGGCGATGAAGTCGAACGTCACCCCTGTCCGCGATGCGACGTCGCACCCGGATCGCCCTGCCGGTCACGGTCCGGCGCCGGCACCTACCACACCGGCCGCTTCACCAAAGTGCCCCGGCTGGCCAAGCGGCTGCGCGTTCAAACCCCCGCCGACCGCCGGCCCGGCCAGCCCTGGCGGCCCGGCACCCCGCCACCCGCCCCCGTCGACCCCGATCGGCCCGCGGCCGACATCCGCATCGGCTACGCCCGCTGCTCCTCCCTCACCCAGGAACTTCAATCCCAGCTGGACGCCCTGGAGGCGCACGGCATCGGCCGCGACAAGATCTTCAGCGAGAAGATCTCCACCCGCCTCAAGGCCCGGCCCGAGTTCGAGAAGGCCCTGGCCACCGCCCGGCAGATCAAGGCCCACGCCCCGCACTGCCGCGTCATCCTCACCGTGTACGAGATGAAGCGGCTCGGCCGCGACGCCGGCGAACTCACCGCCCTGGCCGACCACCTCACCGCGCACGGCCTGGTCCTGGAGATGCTCGCCGGACCGCTCGCCGGGATCTACGACCCTGCCGGACCCGGCCGGATACTGTTCGCGTTCTTCGCCGCCATGGCCGAGACCGAGCGGGAAGCGATCCGCGAGGCCACGCTGGAAGGGCTGGACGCCGCGGCCCGCAAGGGCAACCACGGCGGCCGCCCGGCCGTCGTCACCGACGACATGATCCACACCCTGCTACGGCGCCGCGCGGCCGGCGAGCCCGTCGACAAGATCCGCAAGGACCTGATCATCCCCACCGGCAAGCGCAAGGGCCACAACCCCTCCCTCGCCAGCGTCTACCGCGCCCTCGCAGAACACGAGAAGGCCCAGCGCTACCCCGACGCCATCGAACAGGCTCGCGACGAGTACGCAGCCCTCCACCAAGGGTTCTAACCTCGCTGGCCCGCAGATCAGCCCTCAGCGCCAATAACCAGAGTGGATCGTCCTTCCGTCTCAGCGCGGAACATACCGTCACCACAGGTCAGGGGCAGGTTCGTTGGATTCTGCTCCATCGCTACCGGGACCCCGGGTAGGTGGGGTGCGTCCCGGAACGACAAAGGGCCCCGGCGGCACGCGCTCACCGGGGCCCTGCTGGGACAGGCGGCGCGGCTGCCGCGCCTCCTACTGCCGGTCGTCGCCTTCCATGGCCCGATACAGCGTCGACCTGCCGACCCCGAGGTGCTTGGCGACCGCGGTGATGGACTCCCCGCGGTTCCGGCGATCCCGGGCGATGGCCAGGGTGTCGGCGTCCAAAGCGGAGGGCCGGCCGCCCTTGCGGCCCTGGGCAGCGGCAGCCGCCAGGCCGTCGAGGGTGCGTTCGCGGATCATCTCGCGTTCCATCTCCGCGGCCATCGCCGCGACCATGAACAACAGCTTGTCCGCCATGGATTGGCCGGTCGGTCGGTGGACTCCGGCGCAGATGCCGGACAGGATCTGAAGGTTCACCTCGCGTGGGGCGAGTTCGTCTTCGAGGAAGACCAGCAGTTCCTTGATGGAGCGGGCCACCCGGTCGGGCTTGTAGATGACCAGAGTGTCGCCGGCGTGCATCCGCTCCAGCAGTCCGGCCAGCTTCGGCCGCTCGGTCCGGGTGCTGGCGGTCTCGGTGACCACTTCGCGGCAGTGCGCCTCGGCCAGGGCGTCCAGCTGCAGCCGGTGGTCTTGGACGCGGGTGGAGACCCGGGCATACCCCCAGCGGATCGCGTTGGCCGGGGTGGTGTCGAAGGGGAGCTCGGCGAGGGGGGCGGGGGAGGCGCTCGTCTTCTGCTCGGCGATGACGGTGTCCTCTTGTGGGGAGGCGGTGGGGGCGCTCATCCCCCCATCGTCTCGGAAACGGTCCTGAAACTCCATTTTCGGAGCCGGTGTTTCGGGATGAGTTTCGGGACGGTCGTTCCTGGGTGAATGCCCCTCGCCGACCTTGATCGTTTCACCGTCCCGGAAACCATTGTTTTCGGGACGGCCATTTGTCGAAGAAGAGACCGCGGGGGAGGCCTCGATCACCACAGCGGCCGCCGACGCTGCAGCGCGGATAGGTCGCCTTCGCCCCGGCCCGGTGGACCTTCTCCACCTCGACGTCGTGATCCCACATGTCGCCGAAGTCATAGCGATAACCGAGCCAGCCGCCCGCCTTCGGGACGAGACCGGCCAGCGTCACTTTCGTCTCGTCGCGTGCGTTGTCGCCGTACTGCCGCTCCCCGTCGGAGAACAGGTGCAGGTGGTGTTGCTCCCAGCCCATCGCGACCTGGATCACCTCGTGCAGCTCGGCCAGGCTCGCCGTCGACGGCACGTGGACGCGCCGCCACACCGGCGGAGAGACCTCCCGCAAGGTGACCTTGATCTGGTGAATGGTGCCCACAGCGAACCGGCCCTTCGTGACGACGACGGGCGCCACGGTAGCGGCACCGATCACCGATACGGGACGGTTCCGGGACCACTGCGGACGTGACGGGCGCTCCCAGACGGTCAGCAACGCGTCCCTCTTGCCGAGCACTTCCCCGTACGGGGTGTCGGTAACGAAGCTGTCATGAGGGACACGCGATCGCATTAGCCCAGGTCAGCGGGCTGGGCTTGGGACAGAACTACGGTTTCTGTCGCGTGTGTCCAGAGCGGCTGCGGGAGCTGTCACCAGGGGCAACGCGGACGACTCATCTCCGGGCATGCGCTCCCCGGAGTCGAGTACACGAGGGATCATGAAGCATGCGCCCGGATGACTGGCACCTCACCGAAGACCTCGACGACTTCCTCGCCCGAGCCGGAGACTTCCTGCGCTCGCGCCCCGCCCTGCACACCACGCCGCTGACGGTGATCGAGAAACTGCGAACGCGCGGGGCGGACGCATACGGCGCCGAAGCCCCCGTATTCGGCCGACTGGAGCGAGCGGGCGAGGTCCGCTCCATCTTCTACCGCCTTCCGTCCCGCCGCCTGAGCCTCACCCCCCTCACCCCCGAGCAAGCCGACACCCTCGCCGCCCACCTGGCCGACCTCGGCCACCCCCTCTCCGGCGTCACCGCGGACCACGACACCGCCACCGCTTTCGCCGAAGCCTGGCAGCAGCACACAGACGCAGCGCCGGTACCCAGCTGGCGGGGCCGTCTCTACCGTCTCGGCACGCTCACCCCACCGGAGCCGCTCCCAGAGGGCCGGGGTCGCGCCGTGGGCGAGCAGAACCATGAGCAACTCATCCACTGGTGCAGTGAGTTCGTCGCCGCCGTCGGAGAAGACTTCTCCATAGACGCTGGCTCCTGGGCCGGCTCGCGCTTCGCCGACAAACGCTTCACATTCTGGGAGACCCCGGACGGCACTCCCGTCTCCATGGCAGGCTCGACTTCGATGGTCGGCGGCATGATCCGGGTGGACCCCGTCTACACCCCGGCCCACCTCCGGGGTCGCGGCTACGCGGGCACCGTGACGGTTGAGGTGAGCAGGGCCGCGCTGACCGCAGGCGCGACGGACGTCGTACTGTTCGCAGACCCGGCCAACCCCACCAGCAACGCCCTCTACCAGCGAATCGGGTACGTCCCGGTTACCGACTTCGCCGGGTACGACTTCTCCTACGACGCACCAGAAGCCAGTTAAGAACACGACCAACACGGCCCTCGGAGTGCAGCGGAACAAAAACGTACGTTAAGCCTCCGTGACCCGGACTGCGCGGGTGACGGCCGTCACGGAACCGCAGGGCAGCGGCTGGTCCGAGGGGTGCACCGTGGTGGCCACGGACGCCTTTCCTACGATGCGCCGGCGGTGTGCGATGGAACGGGAATGTATGCCAAGGACCTCAACCGCCCTGCGCTCACGCGCGACTGCTGACCTGCATGAACGGGCTTAGCGTACGTTTTCGTTCCGCTGCACTTCGACCCCCGCACCGTCACCGACGTCAAAGCCCTCCAAGGGCAGGTGCTGCAGGAGCAGAGCTGGAAGCTGACCTTTTTGAGCTCGCGCACCTTCGCCGAGGTCGAATCGACGAGGTATGAGTACACGGTTCAATCCACCGGCAGCGGCCCAGCCCGCCCGCGGCGTATAATTGGCTACAGAACGCCAGCTGAAGTGTTCGTCGAGATGCTCTCCGAACTTGCTTCCACCGCTTGATACCGCCCGTTCCCCGATCAAACAGTCACGACCACAAAAGCCCAGCTCGGAAACTCACTGAGGACGAGCTACACCCTTAGGGGATTCGCCACAGGGTTGCGTGTTGGGAGGTGTCGATGCCTTGGTAGGAGTCGGCGTTGGTGCTGATATGCCCTGCTGCGTACACCTCCGAGGTCTCCGCACGTTTGACCAGCTTGGAGACGAACGCGTGCTGCCCCTTCCCAGCAGGCAGCCGCGCCCGGGTCCAGCGTCCTCCCGACAGGTGCCACAGCTCCGGCGCCCCCCACCCCTGCGACGCCACGACCCAGAGGCCGCCCTTGCCATCGGGCTCTGCGTCGTCGAAGATCCAGCTCATCGGCCCCCACAAGCAGGTCCACGCGGCGCCGTCCCAGTGCAGCGCCACAGGGCGGGCACGCAGCGGATCGTCCTCGTACTCCTCGTTGTTCATGTCCCACCCGACGTAGCCCGTCACCCAGACGTCATCGGGCGCGTTTATCGCCACGTCGACGGGATAGGCCTCAGGCGCGCTGCCGAGTGCGGGACCGCCCAGGGCAGGCAGCAGGATCGGCTGCCAGCCCTGCCCCATCCAGCGAATGAGCGTCGGCTGGTCGGCTGGTTCCCGAGGGTCGCTCCGCAGCGCCCAGATGTTGTCGCCCTCCCCGCCCAGAGCGACGACTCCCAAATCACCGGGCAACTTGTGGCTCTTCCAAGCCCTGCCGTCCCAGTGCAGCGCGACGGGATCGCCGACGAACGCCCACGTTCCGCGGGCGAGAAAGCTGGGGCCTGCCTGGAGCCCCCTGGTTTCAGGGTCGGTGAAGACGACGTCGCTCCAGCGGCCGTCCTGCAGCGTGCCGAGGAACATGCGGCTCTTACCCGTCTCGGTGACGGCCTTCACGCTCTCGCTGGTGGTGCCCAGCGCCCAAGCCTGCTGAGCCGAGGCCGCACCGAGCACGCCCACCTGGTCGACACTGCCGGGCGGGCCGATGGAGGGTCGGGGGAAGGCCTGCCACTCGTTGGCGTACCAGCGGCGAATCTGGGTTTCCTGCCCGCCGATGGCAGGGTTCAGCCATCTGATCTGCATCCACACCGCGCCGTCGGGCGCGACGTCGAAATCATCGACGAGGTTGGCGCGAGGTAGCGTGGACACCTTGGCCCACCCCGATCTCCCGTGGAGCGGCCGGATGTCGCCGGCCGTTGAGGACGGCTGGACACACCGTGCCGGCTTCGCCGTGAGGGGCGGGAGGTCCTGCTGCGGCAATCCGCCCGGTAGGGGGACGTTGGTTCCGTACGGCGTGGCCGCCTGCGGGTGGTGCGGTGTCTCCTTCAGGGGAGGAGACGTGGCGCATCCCGCCAGAAGCAGCGCGAGGACCAACAGGCATCTTCCCATTCAGATGATCATAGGCGGCTTTTGTCGAGATTGGGGTCGCCGTAGTACTCGCCGAAAATCGGGCGGATATGGCTGACCAGCGGTGATGGCCGTTTCGGTTGGTCAGGTGTTCGCCTGATCGGCTGCGAACGTGGTGTGGGCCTGTTCGATCGTGTCCGGGTGCCGCTGGCGCTTGTCGTGCTCGGCGAGTGCTCGGTAGAGGGGGTGTTCTCGCCGGGTAGCCCCGGTGCATTGCTGCACCGGGGCCCCCTCAGAACCGTGCGTGCCACTCGTCGCGGCACACGGCTCAAGCAAGCCGCGAAGGGCGTTTCAGGTGTGCTGTGCTGGATTCCTGTGTCGTCGGCTGAGGTAGCTGCGATGGCAGGAAGCGTGAACGAGGCGGGTCTGACCATCGCCGGATGGACCAGATCGCCCGTGGTGCACGAGATAGTCGGCTGCTATCGCGCGTCTGACGACGTGTAGCCACCACCGCGCCCATTGTTCGGGTGACTCGGGTGGCTGGTCGGCAGTCAGCAGGGCGTCTTCACAGAGCGAGCACCGGCCGTCCTGCATGGTGAGCAGGCGGAGGGTGTAGCTGTCAAGCGGAGGTTTGACCCGCGTTTGCCGTTTGGTCCAGTACTCGGCCAGGGCAGGGTCATCGGGGGATGCGCTGCCCAGAACGAGCTTGTGTCGGACGATGGGGGTCCAGGCGAACTTGGTGAGGCAGGCGCCGGTCTCCTGGTCGCCGAACACCCACCGGTCGTTCCTGAACTTGTTGAACTTGCCGTAGTACCGGTCGACGATCCAGCGCCTTGGCTTGTTCGGATGGCCGCACTTGGCCCACTTGAAGGTGAGCCTCCATACGTAGTTGTCCAGGGCGGTGAACACCTTGGACGAGACCATGCTGCGGTAGTAGGCGGCCCAGCCCCGCACGATGGGATCGAGCCGGGCTATGACCGCCTGCGCGTTCGAGCCGCGCAGACTGCGCATTTCGGCCGCGAGCCGCAGCTTCAGCCGCCTGACCGCCGAGGGGCTCGGCGTGGTCAGCGTCTTGCCGTTGGGATAGCGGCGGATGAGGACGCCCAGGAACTCGAACCCCTCGGTGAGGTGAACGATGCGGGTCTTATCCTCATTGAAGGTCAGACCCCTGGGTCTCAGCCACTGGGCAAGGCGCGCCTTGACCTGTTCGGCCTGCTGCCTGGAGTGGCACAAGGCGATCATATCGTCGGCGTAGCGGACCGCTATCGGGCGTCCTGCCACCGTTTCTCCGGCATGGCAGCCGTCAGTTCGGTAGCTGACCCCGGCGGCTTCTTCCAGTCCGTGCAACGCGACGTTCATCAGGCACGGGGAGATCACGCCGCCTTGAGGGGTGCCCTCGTCGGTCGGTGAGAATCCCGTGCCCTTCTCGAACACCCCGGCCTTCAGCCAGTCCCGGATCATGTCCCTGGCGGGGAACGACCCGATGGCCTCCAGAAGCCGGGTGTGGTCGATGCGGTCGAACGCCGCCGCCAGGTCCGCATCCAGTACCCACATCCGTTTCGCCAGCTTCTGACTGGTGGCCTGGAAGATGGACTGGATCGCGTCTTGGCAGCTCCGGCCTGGCCTGAACCCATACGATCGGGGCTCGAACCGGGCCTCCCACTCGGGTTCCAGCGCGTTACGGACCCGTGCCTGATGACATCGGTCCATGATCACCGGAATGCCGAGCGGGCGGAGCTTGGCGGGGTTGCTGGCTTTCGGGATGTGCACCCGCTTGACCGCGTGCGGCTTCCAGGAACCGATTGTGGCGTGCACGCGCACCGCCATCTCGGCCCTGGCCTCGGAGGTCAGCGCGACCTCCCCGTCGATGCCCGCGGTCTTGCGGCCAGCGTTGCGCTGCGTCACCTGCCGCACGCTCATCAGCGTGTTGCCCCGGCTCCGCAGCATCAGCTTCTGAAGGTTTCTGGCCTTGGGCCAGTCCTCCTCCTGAACCGCCTTGAAGATCCTGCGCCGCAGCCGCCGTATCTGCTCTTCCTGCGCCCGCCAGTCGATGGTCTCCCACTTCTCGGCGTCCAGGCGCAGCAGATCCTCGGGTCCGTTCACCATGTGGCGTCCAACTTGTCCCTCGGTTCCAGCGTAGTCGGTGCTTCGTCGTCAAAGGCTCACCTGCCCACGTCAGCGCCCTTTCGGGCCCGGGCACCGTGCCCGGTATCCGGCCGGTTATCCGAGACCGTCGCTGGAGGAAGCGACCTTGCCGTCCCGGTTTCCCGTTGCCTTTCGGCCGCCGGCCTTGGCTTCTTGGGCATCCTGTTCCCGCCGGGGAGTTCAGCTCTCCTCACGGTCGGCCTACCGCTCTGGTCGGACCTGGAGCGGACCCGGACGGGGTTTCCATGTTCCGCACGCATGAGACGCGGCTGGGGCTGGGCGGCCTCTGTACCCCGGGGGCAACGGTGTCCACAGAGCCGGGTTCGGTCCCCGGCAGCCGTTCGCCGCCTTCCAACGGCACGGCCCCTATTCACCACGGTTGACATCCCGTCCCGCGATGTGGACATGACGAGGCATCAGCAAGGATTCACGGTCGTTCGCCCCTCCAGCCTTCCCCTCGCCTGTGGTCCCCGGACGGAACGGGCACCCTTGGGCTTTCCTCTGAGCTCCGCACCCCACAGTCACCCGCAGCGCACGTCAGAGCAGGGACAGGTCTCGGACACTGACCCGGATCACGGTCCCGACATCAACGGGCCTCCTTCCTCGTGATCACTCAAAGCGTGCGACCTCATGTCGCAACCGAACGTGTCCCCAGCCGCCAACTAGGCCCCCCACTCGGGTCGGCGTCACCACGGGCAAAGTAGCTCCGTGTGACGGGTTAGGTTGGCGATCGCCGGTCATCGCGGTCGCGGTGCTGTGTCTGTCGGGTCGCGCCGACAGGCCTCCGAGGAGGCTCTCTGGCGCAGTTGGCGACGGCGGGGGTGCAGCGGTGGATGCTGTTCACCGCGGATCGCAAGACCGAGGAGCCGCGCACGCTGGAACAGCGGCTGACCAAGTTGCGTGAGTCCATCGCAGCGGCGAACCGCCGATCGCGACGGGACCGGGTGACGGCATGCCTGGCTGTATCTCGACGAAGAGCCGTCGCTGGTTTGACCTTGACGCTGCGTCAACTTCTAGCATCGGGGCCATGTCGATCACTGTTCTTGACACCTACTCCGCCATGAGGCGGATCCTGCTGGCCCCGGTCGCGGACCGCGTTGACCTGCTGCGTTCGATGCTGGAGGCCAACAAGGGCATGTACCGCTACCACCCCGGCGAAATCGACCTGGTCGCCGTGCACCTCCAATCGTCCGGGTTCCCCATCGACCGCGACGAGCAGCGTTGCCTCGACGCGCTCGAAACCCTGGCGGCGGCCGGAGCCTGGGAGCGGATGCAACGCGCGCTCGACGACGCTCTGGCCGTACTTCTGGAGGCGACGCCGGGGCTGGAGGCCCCGGACATCACCGTGCTGTTCCTCCTCGGCGATCCGGGTGACAAGCACTTCATGGGCCCCTGCAAGGGATTGACCGGGTTCGGCGGCATCTCGGGCCACATCGCCATCACGTTCTGGCCCTTCCCCGAGAACGTGGAGCGGCTGGAGGCCACCGCCGTACACGAACTCAACCACAACCTGCGGTGGAGCCCGGGCGGTGTCGTGTGGGACCCGATGACCGTCACAGTCGGCGAGCACATCGTCGGCGAGGGCCTGGCCGACGCCTTCGCCCGGCAACTCTACGGCGACGAGCTCGGCCCCGCCCGCATCGGCGTGCCGCACCTGCACGACGACGAGGTCTTCGCCAAGGTGCTCACCGGGCTCGACGTGACAGGCATGCACAACTTCACCGCCTGGGTGCACGGCGACGCCGGCGCCGAGCACCTCGGTGTCACCCCGGTGGGACTGCCGATGGGCGCCGGGTACGCCGCGGGCAACCGGCTGGTCGACACCTACCTGGCGGCGACCGGGCAGACGGCGGCGCAGGCCCTGCGCGCTGACGCGGCGGAGATCATCGCGACCACTCTCCGCAGCAGGTAACACTGGAACGATGGAGTGGACGATCCAGGAGCTCGCGGCGAGGGCCGGCATAACCAGCCGCACCCTGCGTCACTACGACCGCTTCGGGCTCCTGGCCCCGTCCCGGGTCGGCGCGAACGGGTACCGCTTCTACGACCCCACCGCGGTCGCCCGGCTGCAGCGGATCCTGCTCATGCGCCGGCTCGGCATGGGCTTGCCGGCCATCGCCGAGGTCCTGGCCGACGAGGTGGAAGCGTGCGACGGGCTCCGCGCCCACATCGCCGCACTGGAGGAGGAACGGGACCGCATCGAACGGCAGCTCCGGTCCGTGCGTCACACGCTCGAGGCCCTGCAGGCGGGGGCGGAACCGCGGATGGACGTGATGCTGGCGGGGTTCAACGACCACTACAAGGACGAGGTGATCTCACGCTGGGGCGAGCGCGCGTTCCAAGCGGGCAACGACTGGTGGCACGACAAGTCCCTTGACCAGCAGCTGGCCTGGAAGCAGGACACCGAAGACCTCGTCGCCGCATGGGTCGCCGCAGTGAAGGCCGGGGTTTCTCCGACATCGGAACACGCTCAGTCACTGGCTGCCCGGCACGTCCGGTGGCTGAGCCAGATCCCGGGTACCCCCACGGCCGAGGGCGACCGGGAGCGCTCGATCGAGATGGTGAAAGGCCTGGGGGACATGTACGTCGACGACCCCCGCTTCACCGGCATGTACGACGACGCCGCGGGGGCGGCGTTCGTCCGCGACGCACTGCAAGCGTACGCGCGGACCCGGATGTAGCTCGTGTGGTTCGCAGAAATGACGATTTGCGAAAGGATTTCGAGATCCTGCGCCAGCGCGGCGTCATCTTCGAAGAGTCCGAACCCGTGGACTATCCGTTCGGGGTCCGCATCGAGGCCGGGGTTGAGGAACGCAGGAACAGTCATTGGCGGCGAGAAGGATCTTGACGGTTAACGATCGTTTGACGACAGGGGCGGCGGGCACCCAATGAACCCGGACATTCCGGGGCGCCGAGACGGCGCCGATCCAATCAGATCCGATGGTGATTGATGACAGGGTTTGACGACAGATAGGCTCCGTTCCTCCACGCGGAAGGGGCCGGAATGGCCAACCTGATCTACAAGCGGGTCTCGACCGACCAGCAGTCGACCGCCCGGCAAAACCTCGTCCTCGACGAGGCCGGGATCGAGGACCCGATCCCGTTCGAGGAGGAGTCCGGCACCTCCAGCCGCCTCCACCCCCTCCAGCGCTCGAAGTTCGGCGAACTGCTCAACTACGCGCGGCCGGGCGACACCGTGCACATCTCCGAGATGTTCCGCCTCGTACGCGGCACCCAGCACATCCTCGACGTGCTCGACGTCCTCCACCGCGATCGTCTCGCCCTGCGCATCCACGACGGCGCGTTCTCCGCAATGGACCTCACCGCCCGCCACCCGCGCACCGGAGAACTGCTGTCCACCGTGAAGTTCATGGTGCAGACCCTCGCGGCCGCGGGCGAACTCCAGCGTGAACTCCAGCGCGAGCTGACCTATGACGGGCTGCGGGCCGCCGAGGCGAAGGGCAGCAAGGGCGGCCGCCGCCCGGCAATCCCGGCCGGGAAGACGGACGCCGTCCGCACCGCCTACCTGGGCGGCCGGTCCGTCGCCGCTCTGGCCCGCGAGCACGACGTCAGCCGGGGCGCCGTCCGCACGGCCGTCGCCGACCTCATGCCCGAGCACACCGCCGCTGGCCACGAGGGCACGCCGGCCACGGAGCTGCCGGTCACTCTCGACATGCCGGGTAAGGTCGCCGACTTCCTCCGCGCCGCCGAGCTGGAGCCCGCCGCGCGGTCGCCCTCGTCGTCATCGCGACCGGCGATCTGGCGCTCTTCCTCAGAAGCGCCCCAAGGCGCGGGTTAACGGATGAGGAATCCCCCATGCGGGGGAGCTGCCTCACGCCGCAGTGGGAGGCTCCGTCCGCGCGGCGGTCTCTAGCCTGGGCGACATGCTCATGATCCCTCCGCCGCCTCGCTGGGCCGTCCGCGCTGCGCACGCTGTACCCCTGGTCGTTCTCCCCTCGTCACTGTGGCGGGTGGCACTGGTGGCTGGGATCCCAACAGGGATCGCCCAACCGGTGATCATCGGGGCTGGGGAGAAGGTCTACATCCTCTCGCTCAGCGTGGTCAGCGAACTGGCGGCGTTCATGACGCTCGGGCTGGTACGCCCGTGGGGCGAAGTCGTGCCGCGCTGGATCCCGCTGCTCGGTGGCCGCCGGGTACGCCCGCTCGCTGCGGTGATCCCCGCGTGCATCGGCGCGGGACTCGTCGCGCTGATCTGCGCCTGGGCGGTACGCGGGCTCCTTGTCGGGTTGACTGACCAATGGTCTCCAGCTGGGCTGGCCGTTCTGGCCGTCTGCTACCTCCCGCTGCTCGCGTGGGGCCCCCTGCTGCTCGCAGTCACCTGGTCCTACTGGCGACGACACCGCCGTCCAGTCGCCGCAGGCGAGGTGGGTATGTCGCCAGTGGGAGCCCCGCCCGGCGGACGGCAGCGCAGGCGGTAGGCGTGGTCATATAAGGGGTCCCGGTAGTCCTGTCGAAGAATCCAACAGATATAGCTCTAATGGGGGTGAATCGAGAGCGTTTTGCCTGGTCAGGCTCGGATTGCGGCCCTTGCGTTTCCCGGTGGGGATGATCAGGTCGCCTCGGATGTCTCAACGGACTCGCCGGCGGCCCTGTGGCGCAGCACGGTGTGCAGCATGTCCTCGGTGATGACGGCGGGCCGTCCGCCGTGGTTACCCTTGCGGGCGGCGGCGTCCAGGCCCTCCAGGGTCGCCTCCCGTATGGCTTCGCGTTCGGTTTCGGCCATCGCGGCGAAGAAGGCGAACAGCATCCGGCCCGGGCCGGACGGGTCGTACAGGCCGGCCAGCGGCCCGTCGAGCATCTCCAGGACCAGTCCGTGCGCGACCAGGTGGTCGGCCAGTGCGGTGAGTTCGGCGGCGTCGCGGCCGAGCCGTTTCATTTCGTACACGGTCAGGATGACGCGGCAGTGCGGGGCATGCGCCTTGATCTGGCGGGCCAGGGCGAGCGCGGCCTCGAACTGGGGGCGGACCCGGACCCGGGTCGAGATCTTCTCGGAGAAGATCTTGTCGCGATCGATGCCGTGGGCCGCGAGGGCATCGAGTTGTGACTGCAGTTCCTGGGTCAGCGAGCTGCAACGGGCGTATCCGATCCGGATGTCAGCGGTGGGCGCATCCGTGGCGAGTGGGGCCGGTGGCGGGGTGCCGGGCCGCCACGGCTGTCCCGGACCGCGATCGGCAGGGGTCTGTACCCGCAGCAGCTTTGCCAGCCGGCCGACCTTGGTGAAGCGGCCGGTGTGGTAGGTCCCGGCGACGGCGCCGGAACGGGATCGGCACGGCGAGCCCGCCGCCACGCCGCAGCGCGGGCACGGGTGGCGCTCGACGTCGTCGGCGTCGCGGTCGGCAGGGGACACGGAGGATGCGGGGAGGTCGGCCACACCTCGCATCGTGTCACAAACATTTCTCACAAGGGGTGGGGCTCACTTTTTGAGTGAGAACGAGTTGTGAAAAGGGATTGGTGATCCAGACGGTCACCGCGATGTCCGATTGATCTTCCTCCGGGAATGGAGCGTTTGTGAGAACATGCTGGCCTTGTCGAATAGGGCCGATCACGCCGATAGCTCGCCAACGTCTGGCGGGGAGACTCAGGAGCCACCACTGATGCCCAACCCAGACTCGCGGTACGCCGCGCGCCTGGCCGCCTACGGAGCGGTCTCCACCCAGCTGTCGCTGCTGAGTGCCCGTGTACAAACTGATCCCTGAGCCCGCTGCGTGGGGCGATAAATGGGCGAAATGGTGACGTAGCGCGAATCGTCGACGACGTGGAGCGACCTTCCGGTAGTAACGGCGGTTATCGATGCCCCGTCACCAACCGGAAGGTCTGCCGCCGTTGTACGCCACCGCTCCTGCCGCTGTCCCCCGCAACGAAGAAACTGCCTGCTCATGCGTGGCCTGCCGCTACGGTCACGGAGCGCGGCGCCCGGCCCGGACGCGCTGCTACACCACCGACATGACCGACGCCGAATGGCAGGCCATCGAGCCGGTCATGCCCCGGCCGGCCTGGTTACACGGCAACGGCGGACGCCCCGAGAAGTACTGCCGTCGCCTGATCGTGGACGCCATCCGGTACGTGGTCGACAACGGCTGCAAGTGGCGCAACCTGCCCGCCGACTTCCCGCCCTGGCGCACCGTCCACGCGATCTTCACTCGCTGGTGGCAGGACGGCGATCTCTACGTCCTCCACAACGACCCGCGCGAACACGTCCGACTGGCCGAAGGACGCCAGACCGAACCCAGCGCAGGGATCATCGATTCACAGTCGCTGCGGGCAGCCGAGACCGTCGCCACCGACTCCCGCGGATACGACGCGGCCAAGAAAGTGCAGGGCCGCAAGCGGCACGTCATCGTGGACACCCTGGGCCTGCTGCTGGTCGTCATCGTCACCGCCGCCGGCGTCCAGGACCGCGACGGCGCCAAGCCCGCGCTGGAACGCCTGCGCGACTGGTACGAGAGGATCTCGCCGATCTGGGCCGGCAGCGCCTACGCGGGCAAGCTCGTCACCTGGGCCAAGAAGCACGTCCGGCGCACCCTGGAGATCGTCAAGCGCAGCGACGATGTCAGCGGTTTCGTGGTCCTGCCTCGCAGGTGGGTGGTGGAGAGGACGCTGTCGTGGATCTGTCAGCGCAGGCGGTGCGTACGTGACTATGAACGGTTATCCGAGCACCACGAGGCCATGGTCCTGTGGGCGATGATCATCCTCATGGGACGACGGCTCGCACGATCCGCCTCTCCCGAGTCGCCCTGACGATCAGTTTGTACACGGGCACTTACGCAGCACCGCGCGAATGACCTCCGCGTCCCGATCCCGCACCGCCCACAACGGCCGCGGACCTGCGCCGTATCCGAATTGAGGGTCGTCGTTGCTCATGGTCCACACCGTAAGCGAATCGAGACCTTAGTCATAGGGTCCGGGGTCACCGCAGGTCAGAGGCAACTTCGTTGGAAATTTCTTCATTGCTACCGGTACCCCGGGTTTCCCGGGCGTGTCTCAGTAGCTCATCAGCAGGCGGTCGAGGACCCGGGTGCCGAAGTGCAGGGCGTCCACCGGCACCCTCTCGTCGATGCCGTGGAACATCGCGGCGAAGTCCATCTCCGCGGGCAGCCGCAGCGGGACGAAGCCGAAACCCCTGATGTTCAGGTCGGCGAAGAACGTCTTGTTGTCGGTGCCGCCCGACATGCAGTACGGCACCGCACGGGCCGTCGGGTCCTCCGCCTTCAGCGCCGCGATCATCGATTCGACCAGCGCGCCGTCGAACGTCGTCTCCAGCGCGATGTCGTGGGTGACGGTCTCGCGCCGGACGTTCGGCCCGAGCAGCCCGTCCACGGTGGAGAGGAACTCCTCCTCGAAGCCGGGCAGGAAGCGGCCGTCCACCACGGCACTGGCCTGACCGGGGATCACGTTCGCCTTGTAGCCCGCGGTGAGCATGGTCGGGTTGGTCGTGTGGTGCAGGGTCGCGCCGACGAACCTTGCCAGCGGGCCGATGGCGTCGATGACCGGCGCCGGGTTCTCCGGATCGAAGGGCAGGCCGAAGGCGTCGGCCACCTCGGTCAGGAAGCGGCGCACGGTCGGCGTCAGCTTG